>JANORL010001136.1:0-25213 GCA_031415295.1 Polyangiaceae bacterium
CTCGTTTGGGGACGCCTGGCGATGCGTATGGACCGTTTACCGCCGGCGCTTTTCGCGCATGCGTTATTTACGTGGGGCGTATTCGAGTTTCCGATTTGGCGGCCATGACAGACATAGCCATCAATTCTCTCATCCGGCGGGGTTTGGGGCTGCACGCCCCATCGTCAACTGGGTAGAGGAAAAATGCCGAAAGCGCGCAGCGCTTGTCGACATTTTTCCTGACTAGGGTTGAGCGCGAAGCGCTCAACCGGTCGACAAACCAGAGTAAGAATGAATCAGCCGTTTTGGCGATTGCGGCGACGCGCGACGGAAATGCCGGCAGCGGCCATGCCCATGGCGATCGCGATGGGCGCAAAGGGCGAATCGTTGCTCGGAGATGCGGCACAGGCCAAACCTCCAGCTTGCGCGCCACCACCACAATCACAACCACTGAGCGTACAGGTGCATTCGCCACGCGCGGAGACGTTGACTTCCAGGCCTTGGGCCACGAGCGCATTGATACAGCTCTGGATGTCCGTTGCATTGACATACTGGCCATTGCAGAACAGGCCACCTTCTGGCTTGCTACACGCGACGGTGCAACCACCTTCGAGCTTCGCAAAACAGCTGAGATCGCAATCCATGTTGACGTCGGTCGTGCACGAACCATTGCAACACGCAACGCAATGATCTTGACAGGGGTCCGCGCCCATCATGGGCACGTTGCAGCTATCTTCACAGTGACCCTGGCAGGTTGCTTTCGCAGCCGATACGCAATCGTAGGGCGGAGGTTTCGAGGCTTCGCAGCGCTTCGTGGCGGGTTGATCGCATTCCGAATGGCATCCGACCATGCAATCGAGCGCCGCAGGATTGCATTCCGCAAGGCAGCTCGTGCCGCAATCGCCCGTGCACATCGTCGTGGCCGTGGACGTGCAACCACCTTTGCAACCGGCAACGAAATTGAGCGCTTTGCACTCGCCTGTGCACCCTCCTTCGACTTTGACTTCGCAACCAAGACCCTTGGCATTAAAATCGAAGTTGCCACATTCAGCGGGCGTCGTGATCGCAAACGCTGACGAGGATGCGAGCAGGAAGCTGGGAAGTGCGAGGAGCGAAAGAGCGAGTTTGCCGAAGTTCATCATAGGTTTTCCTTCCGATGGGATCACGCCAAAGATAGCAGGGATCGGCGTGAACCAGCGATGGACGTAGCTTGATGAAAAAACTTCAACCGTGAAGCGTCGAGAGTGTTGCCGGAAGGTGAGAAGAGATGCCAGGTGTGAAGAGATGCGTAACGACGGCTGAAGATCAGCCTTCCATCCTCGCGAGCTCTTCGTCGGAAACGTCGAAGTCTGCGTAGACGTTTTGCGAGTCGTCGTGGTCGTCGAGCGCTTCGAAGAGAACCAAGCACAGTTCGGCGTCGCGGCCCTTGACGAGCTTTTTGTTTTTGGGGATATACCCTGGACCGCTTGATTTGACGGCGACTTTGGCGTCTTCAAGGGCTTTGACAACGGGATCGATCGAGTCGATGGTGCACGTGATTTGCCACTCTTCGCCCTGGTCGGTGTAGTCATCAGCGCCAGCGCCCACGGCGATCTCCATGAGCTGATCTTCGTTCGCGACTTCTTTTGCGAGCGTGATGATGCCTTTGCGGTCGAAGGCCCATCCAGCTGTACCGGACGAACCCAGGGCGCCGTTGCTTCTTTCGAAGACTTTACGAATCTCGGCAACAGTGCGGTTTTTGTTATCGGTCAGTGCATCGACGATGAACAAAGTTCCGCCTGGGCCAGTGCCCTCGTAAATGATCTCTTCGTAGTTCGCCCCTTCGAGTTCGCCGGTGCCGCGTTGGATCGCCCGCTTGATCGTGTCTGCGGGCATGGCTTGGCCACGCGCATCGGTGACGGCTTTACGCAAGCGCGGATTGCCGTCGATGTTTCCGCCACCCATACGGGATGCAACGGAGAGTTCTTTGATCAGCTTGGTGAAGAGTTTGCCGCGCTTGGCATCGAGCGCGCCCTTCTTACGCTTGATCGTGGCCCATTTGGAATGGCCGCTCATTGCTGTCGTACTCCTAGGGGGAAAACGCGCCCGGGGCGCGCCATCATCAAAACGGGCCGGAAGGTAGCGAGTTGCGTGGTTCGAAGCAACCGCAGCGTAACGTGTCGATGCTTTTTCTTTCCAGACCCCGTGCGTCGATGCGTGAACGGCGTGAACACCGGACAGGACAAGGTCGGCACGATATTTCGTGCATGGGAGTCAGATGCCCAAGGCGCAACGCAGAGCTGCTCCGGGTTGGTTCGATTAGACAAACCTTCTGTGAGGAGGACCCGTTTCAGAGTATCACTGCGGTGGCCACGCGACTCCAGCCGGAGGCAAAAGCCACGGTCGCACCCAGTTGAGAATTTCGGGAACGAATCGAATCGCTCCTTGAACGAGAGCATGATCGTCCGCATGTGGAGGGTAGAGGAAATACGAGCGGATGATGCAGAGATACGGTCGTGATGCATCGAGTTCGTTGCGAAGACGTTCGTGCAAATCGACTGGCGCCGGGCGTTCGCTACACAGTGCGAGTAAAAATTTGACGTTCGCCAGCTTTTGCCATCGTTCACCCTGGAACCTATCCATATCGATGTTGCACGCTGTTTCGACGGCACGAATGTCGGTCTCTTGGTACAAACATTTTCCGGTGCGTACATCCCAACGAAAGTGCCTCAATGGTTCGTCTCGCGTTGGATCGATCATGACGGCACATTGTTTTTCGTCGACTTTGAAATCGTCGCGCTTTTCGCTGTTGCAATCACGACATGAGGCCAGAAGATTGTCCCAATTGAACATCTTTTGGGGGTGTTCGGACTTTGGCCAGAAGTGGTCAATTGTGGCCGCCGACGGCGATTCACAGTATACGCACTTGTGTCTACAAAATGATTTTACTGCATCGCATATTCGTGGACCGTGAAGGTTGTCCGCGCCTTTACCCTGCGTAAAAGAATTCCAGCGACTCGCAATGGGATTAATTTCTGATTTCTCGCTTGTGTCTTCTTTTTTCTTCTTCTTGACACTCGACTTGGGCTTGAGCGAAGCGGCTTCATTGGCACGCGTTGCAAGGTGCTTTCGTGCAGGTGCAGGTTCATCGAGAGCGTCCTCGATTTTCGGCCGCTCGATGAAAATCACGTCGATTTCTCCCCGTTAGAAGAACGGAGTTTGTCGATCGTCTTGTCGACGTAGGCCTCCATGTCCCGACGACGGCGCACTTCGTCCATCGTTTCCCCGGGAGCGGTCAGTTCTCTAGCGACGCGAGCTTCGAGCTGGTCTAGTTTGTCTTGTTCTTCTTTCGACAACTGGCCAAAGCTTCGTTGCGTGGACAAACGATGATACTCCCGCAAAACTTCTTCCGTTTCGGTATCGACTGTTTCTTCCAAACCAAAGAGTTCACTCGTGAGAATGGCCTCGGCACGCCACCCACGTACGGACTTGATGGGTTGAATGACGCGTACCGAATCGCCCATCGGCGTTGAATGAAGCACGAAGAGCCCTCCTTCGCTGGCAGCTTGCGCGATAAAAGGGCTATGCGTCGAAACGATGAACTGAATGTTCGGAAAAACCTTTTGCAGCATGAATCCAATCGTGCGTTGCCACGACGGATGGAGATGGGCGTCGACTTCATCGATGAGGACGACACCTTCTGCGATGATACGCTTTCCCATTGTCAAATTTGGACTCGGAGGCCCATCCATGGGAACGTCTTCCGTGAGCGAGCCGAGTCTTTCTCCATAAACATCCGCCAACTGGCGAAGTATGTCCATCGCCAATGCGAGGAAACTGCGGTAACCATCGCTCAGATCGGAAAGGTGGAGGATCGTTTCCCCCGAAGCCGCAAACTGAACGCCGGTAGGACTCGCTGCGATCCCGTGAATTCTCACTCCTTTGGGGAGCAAAGCATCAATGATGGTCTTGACGATTTCCAGAGTACGAACCGCGGATTTCTGCTCAAGGCTGTCCTTGTCGACCGCTTGATGGTGCAGATTGATCAGCCACGGCTCGCATTTCGAAAGAGCTATCGATTCATAATAAAGTGAAGCAAAACGATGTTGTCGAGGATGCGTCAGCGTATTCAAGATGGCTTCATCACCACCGGAGAGACGTCGAAAGGGACCATAACCGCAAGAAAACCAACCCGCTTTTTTCGAAGCATATACGCTTTTCAAAAGCTTCTTTTTTTCAGGCTCCGATGAACCATTCACATATTGCACGCGATCGTATTCGTCACCATTGATTTCAATCACATCATCCGGAGTTACATATAGTTTCGGGAAAAACGGACCCTTTTGGTTCGTTTCCGCAATATCGTCCTCCCCTTTCGTCAATTTTGCGTCAAAAGCACCATACGTAGGCTTATCATTGCCGCGCTTGTTCCGCACCCAACCAACGGGATCCACAATCTTCAATGACGGTCCAAGCAAGCACATTGCAATCGCTCGTAACACGGTCGTCTTGCCACTCGCATTGGCACCAAGAATCACATGCCACCCCGCATGGTGCCCATCCTGGCGCTGAGGAAACACGAATTCCTGTTCCTCGTCGAAAACTTTGATGCCACGGATTCGAAACGACGATAGGTACACTCTCAACGCCTCCAGATGTGGCGTCCATTAGAAACAGGTGGTGTACCGTTTGTCAAGTCATCGCCACACGCGTCTCGCGTTGGCGCACAAGTCGACGCCCAAGTCCACCACGATGGCATGCTACGGCGTTCGTCAAGGACAACTTCGTCAAGCAACCAGACCTCTCCAAACGCTTCGCGAACGGTCATCCACGCAACCATGTAAAAATGCGATCCATGTACTTAACTCCCCTGCGCGACTTTGATAGGTTGTCACTGGCAACGCATCGCGTGGCGATGTGTCGCTCTTGTGAGGTACGCTCGATATGGCTGCGATTCCCAGACCTCCTGCGCCAAAATCCGTGGCTCCTCCAGCCGAAGGTACTGCTGCAAAGTCGACGAACACAGAGCGCACGGTAGAGATCGAACTGTCGGATTCCGAGCTCCGAGCTGTTCCGAATGCACCCCCGGCGATGTTTCGTCCTCCACCTGCACCCAGGGCTGCACATTCGTGGCAAGAGGTTGGTCGGGAAGAAGGGCTGCCGATCATTGAGCGGTCGGCGTACGAGAGTGAAGGGGTCTATGCCGAGGGCGGTATAGGGCGCATCATCAAAGCGCGCGACATGCGGCTCAACCGGATCGTCGCGATTAAGGAATTGCACGAACCGACGGAAGCGTTGACGAGACGATTCATTCGCGAAGCACGAATGACGGCACGACTCGAACACCCTTCGATCGTTTCGGTGCACGAAGTGGGTTGTTGGCCATCGGGTGAGCCATTTTTTGCCATGACATTCATCAATGGCCGGCCGCTCGGGGATATCATGAAAGAGGCGGAGACACGAGATCAGCGTCTGGCCTTGTTGCCGAATCTTTATGCCGTTGCCGACGCGATGTCGTACGCGCACGACCGCAAAATCATTCACCGCGACCTCAAGCCGGCCAACATTCTCGTGGGTCAATTCGGTGAAACCGTGGTCATCGATTGGGGTTTGGCCAAAGACTTAACCGAGGCCGAGCCAAAAAACTCGGATGAGGAAGACGGCGCAATGTCGATGGAGCGTAGCGAATATTCGAAACGTTACGAAGCGACGATTGCTGGAATCATTGTCGGTACGCCCGCGTATATGCCGCCCGAGCAGGCATTGGCAAAACAAGTGGACGAACGGGCCGACGTTTATGCGATTGGTGCATTGATTTATCGGGCGCTCGCTGGCGCACCGCCCTATGAAGGAACGGACGGTCTCGATGTGGCGGTGAAAGTCTTGGCGGGTCCTCCTGATGCGCTTGGAGATCGGCAAAAAGGCTTGCCCCAAGAACTTGTGGCCATCGTGGAAAAAGCGATGAGTCGCGAAGTCGAGGGGCGATATGCCACGGCCAAAGAATTGGCTGATGATTTGCGACGTTTTCAAATGGGACAGATTGTCGCGGCATATCAATATTCAAGAAAGGACCTCGTCAAACGTTTCGTACGTCGCAATCGAAAACGCCTTGTGGTGGCCGCGGCTGTTGTCGCCTTGTTGTCGACGATGGCGACGATCAGCGTGCGCCGTATCGTGCTTGAACGTAATCGCGCGCAAGCGAGCGAAGCCGAAGCGCAGCGGCAACGTTCGGACGCTGAGATGCAACGGTCGGAAGCTCGGGAAAAGCAGGTCGACGCGATTCGACGCGCGGATGAATTGACGTTGGCGCAAGCTCGTGCCTTGATGGACCGCGATCCAAGCCAAGCGATTGCGTGGCTCAAGACGCTTTCGGCCCAGAGCCCGCGGTGGCCTGCGGCCCGGACACTCGCGGCGGATGCGCTTTCACGAGGGATTGGGCAAGTATTTCGGGCGCATACTGGCGGCATCAATGCGGTAATTTTTGCGCCGGATGGCAAGACCATTGCAACAGCCAGCGACGATCGCACCGTGCGCCTGTGGCCGCTCGATATGGGCGAACCGAAAATATTGGAAGGACACACCGACGAAGTATGGGCGGCCGCGTATTCGCCGGACGGTAAATTGCTGGCGACTGGCGGCAAGGATAAGGACGTGCGGCTTTGGGATATCGCCAAAGGCACGTCGACGGCGCTTCAAGGTCACTTGCAATGGGTGACTCACGTGACTTTTTCCGCGGACAATTTATGGCTCGCGTCGCAAGGTCTTGGGGATGGGATTTTTCTTTGGAATGTGGCGACGAGAGAAGGAACTCGAGTCGCGACGAACCCGAGCATTGAAATGAGCCGTGGGCCGGCGTTTTCAGACGATGGCCGCATTCTCGTTTTTGTTGAAACGGGAAAACTGGTCGTTTGGGATGTAACGACCGGACGACGAGACTTGTGGCCTGGACAAATCTCGTTTTGCTCGAGCATTGCAATTTCACCTGATGCACGGATGATTGCGACGGGCGGCGTGGATGGTTTGGTTCGTCTCTGGAGTACGACGGGAGGACTCACCCGTACGCTCCGCGTGCATATGGAAGAAGTCACTTCATTGGTATTTTCACGGGATGGTGCGACATTGATTTCGGGTTCCAAAGACCGTTCCGTACGATCGATGGACGTTCTTTCGGGTGCTGTGCGCCTTTGGGGATTGTACGGTGGTGAAGTAAAAAAGATGGTGTTATCGCCTGATGGGAAGCAACTTGCGGTTGGCGGCAAGGATCGTAATGTCATCGTGTGGAACGTGACGGACGGGCAACGCACGACTTTGGGTGGATTTCAAGATTGGCTCGCATTTCACGGCGTTGCGTTTTCGCCGGATGGAAAATATTTGGCAGCGGCGGGATTCGATCAAACGATGCGCGTGTGGAGAATGGGGGATCGTGTCGATCGCGTCGTCGCAGAGCAACCCGAAGAGCTGCTTTCGGCAACGTATATGCCTGATGGCAATCGTATTGTTTCAACTGGAATTTTGGGGACGGTTTATTTGCATGACCTCAATGCGGCCACTCCGCGGTTGCTTGGCAAGCATGAAGGCCGCGTGCTCGATGTGCGCGTTTTCTCAGACGGAAACAGAGTCGCGACATCCGGTGAAGATGGCGTCGTTCGTATCATGACGTTTTCGGGTGAATTGCCAACGGTTCTGCGAGCATATCGCGGCAATACCTACCGTATGGCAATATCGCCGGACGGGAAATACATTGCTACGGGCGGTGTCGACAAGAAAGTGCGACTCTGGGATTTGTCGACGAATACGTTCGAAGTGGTATTCGAGCACGAAAAAAATGTCGAATCGCTCGTATTTTCGCCCGATGGGAAAACGTTGGCTTCAGCGAGCGACGATACGAGTGTTCAGCTGATTCAACTGAATCCACGCGAAGTCAAACTGCTTGGAAAGGCCGAAAAAGGCGTACGTGTATTGGCGTATTCACCCGATGGCAAGACGCTCGCCGCTGGAAGCATGGATCATACGATTCGTCTTTTTGATCTGGAAGCTGGAACGAATCGCATCATCGATGCCAGTGGTAACGGCGTGACGCAAATTGTTTTCTTCCCCGATGGAAAGCGATTTGCGTCGATTGGATTCGAGCCGTCGGTGCGTATTTGGGATTTCGATACGGGAAAAACGGCGCGCATTTTGCGCGGTCATGATCGCATGGTCGTGAGTGCCACCGTCGCGCCGGACGGAAAACGTATTGCAACGGCGAGCGTGGATGGGAAAATCCGCTTATGGGATTTGGACAGTCGCGAAGACCGAGCGCTCGTGGGACACAATGGCGGCGTTGCATCCGTCATGTTTGCCCCTAATGGTCGCGCGCTGATTTCGGCAGGGCAAGATGGCACGATCAGGCTTTGGGGTGACGACGTGCCGACGACAGAAACGGAATTACGCGTGTGGATGGATGCGGCGACGAAAGACGTGGCCGACATGCAGGAACCGTAGCTGCCCGATCTGTTCCTTGCAATTGCATCTGCACTCGTGAAACACTCCGCCGCCATGACCACGCTCGAACCAGGAACCGTCGTCGCAGGAAAGTTTCGCATCGAGCGAGTGCTCGGTGAAGGCGGCATGGGGATTGTCTTGGCCGCGCATCACCTGCATCTCGGGCGATTGGTGGCCATCAAGCTGTTGAAACCGGACGCATTGGCGCATCCGGATATCGTGGCGCGGTTTGCGAATGAAGCACGCAGTGCGAGTCGTATCCAAAGCGAACATGTAGCCCGCGTACTCGATGTCGGAGCGCTCGAACGCACGCGTAACACGCGTCATGTTACAGGGAATCGCAATACATGTTGCGCGGATGCTCATGCTCGACCGTTTATTGGCCACGGAAGAAGAACCTGAACTGGAATCTATGCAAAAATTCGGACGAATGCATGTTTTTGTTGTTGGGATACTCGCGCTCTTCTTGAGCCTCTCGATTGCGACGATGGGCGACACAGCGATAGCAACGGCCGAACCGGTGCAGTCGCTCGATGTGCCACCGCCAGACGGTAACTTCATCGATCTCGAAGAAGTCGATGCCGACATCCTTGCGTGGATGGCGAACGAAACGCAGATGTCCATCGACCCGTCCGATGCGTTGCAGGGAATCAAGCCGGACTTCACATGCATGGATCCCCCGCACGACTGTCCGGCAAAAACCCAATGCCAATGGCTGGCGTTTGGCGGGGCATTGTGTACGGTCACATCGTGCGGTCTGGGCTCGTGTCCTATCTGCCCGTCGATTTTCCCTAATGTAATCGTCAAGTCGTGGTGTGCGTACGGCTGCATGAAAGGCAAGACCATGGTTGGAGGCGCATTCATGATTCAAACTCGGTTTCGATGGATCGGACCCTTCTGCATACCCACGTAAAATGATTGCAAACGATAACATGCACGGACATTTCGGCGATGGTACACCCATCACGCCAGAATTCGCAATGGAACTCTCCCGCGCAGTAAACGCTGGTGGCTGGATCGACATGATGGCTGCGCCCAAACATTGGGTAGCTTTGCGCCGTATCCCTCCCAAAGCGTTCCTTCTCGAACAGGTGGACACCTACCTGTCGTATGCGAAAAGTGGCCGACACTATGCCTACATTCCAGAGGGACAACCGCGACCAGATCTGAGCCTACGCGGTCCGGCCGTCGAACGTCTGCGTGATCTTCTGCGCGACTGGGAGCCGCCTATGATTACGCCAGATATTCGGGAGGCAGCACGCGCCATTTATTTCACCGAGTACGGTGCAGTGCCCAAAAAATCCTGGGATGAAGAAGTTCACGACTTGCCCGACATATCACTCGAGGCGACATTGATCTGGCCCGAGGGCCCATGGGACGAGGGCGCATTCATTGCGAACCAGGTAGACCCCGTTTCGTGCTCAGAACCGTAACCGTTCGTGCTCATCATGCAATTGCCGATTTTTGGCCATCGTGCTGAGCTATGGCTTCCATAGCCAAATACCGGATATCCAGGCGGACACTGTTCCTGTAGACTCGCTGCATGTGTCGAGGACGTTGACGTTCGCGGCGCTATTCCTTGGATTTTGGGGTAATTCCCAACGGAGGGTGTAATGCGGTTGAGAAACAGGACAAGCCAGGGTTCGATCTTATCTGCGGTGCTCTTGGCGAGCATTGCGGCGACAGGCGCAGCAACAATGGCGGGTTGCGGCGACGATCCGGAGCCGAACACGACGACGTCGTCTTCATCAGCATCGTCCTCGTCGTCCAGCGGTGAGGTCAGTTCGAGTTCGAGTTCCAGTTCGAGTTCCAGTTCGAGTTCCAGCTCCAGTTCTAGCAGTTCGAGTGGATCCGCGGGCATGGGTGGAGCCGGCGGTGCTGGTGGTATGGGTGGTGCTGGCGGTGCTGGTGGCGGTTCTAATTTCTGCGCGACGACGGCGGTTGGCGCATTGCGTGGCTCAGCCATTGCCATTACGCCGGACGAAGGCCATATCGTCTCGGTGAATCGTGAAGTTGGCACGGTGACGATAGCAAGTGTCGTTTACACGGCTGGGCTACCAACATTGACAAAGGTCGCTGAATTGTCGGTGGGGGACAAGACGAGCGAACCCTGGCAAGTTGTCATTGACGGTTGCGGCGATCGTGCGTATGTCGTATTGCGCAAAGATCAGAAAGTCGTTATCATCGACGGCATTTCGACAGCAACGCCGACGGTTGGCGCAAACGTGGCGGTCGGTTCCGAACCGACGGGCCTTGCGTTGTCGCCAAACAACAAGACGCTGTACGTGACCAATTGGGTCAATGGCACGGTTTCGGTCATCGATGCAGAGACGATGAAAGAAACGAGCACCGTGGACCTCAATGCAACGTTGGCAACATCGGGGCTGCTCGGTACCGTGGCGGCGCGACCTGCATTGGCACATCCTCGAGCGATCGCCATTACGAACGATGGTGATGCCGACGATACCGACGAACACATTTATGTGACGGAATGGTTTGCCCAACGCACGGGGCCAGAAACTGCGGCGACTGCCGACACAAACAAGAAGGGGCTCGTTTATTCGATCAAGGCGTCCGACAATACCGCTTCGATCATTGATTTGCCGCCCATCGTGGATACGGGATTCCCTGACCACAATGGTGGCGTCACGGGCTGTTACCCGAATCAAGTCGGATCCATTACGATCAATGGCACGTTTGCGTATGTCACGAGCACCTGCGCATCGCCTAGAGGTCCAGTTGGCGTGTTCGCTGCTGGTGTTACATGCACGGTAGCTAACCAAGCAATGACGTGCGGCATGGTGGGTGGTGTCTGCGATGCAGCCACTCTGAAATGCCTAGCCAACAACACGGACGTGAAGGCGACGACGCATCCGGCGCTGACTACGATTGACCTGGCGACGGAAAAAGCCACGGAAACGATTGCCCTCGACAAACGCTTCACCGACAAAATGTCGACGCGTGTGCCGCTGTTGCCAACCGACATCGGATTCATAAATAACTTCGGCTACTTGAGTTCCAATGGTGCCGACGGCGTGTTCCGTTTGATCACAACAAACGGCCCGCTCACCGACGTCGGATCCGTGACGAACAAGTTCATCGACATGCGCAAAGATGCAATGGACAAACTATTGCGTACGCCGATTGGCATTGCAATCGGAAAAACAAATGCCCTCGCTTTCGTGGCCAACGAAGGATCGCGTGATGTGACGGCGGTCGCGCTCAATACGCAAAGTATTGCGGGAATGGCGGGCGATTACCGAATTTTGCAAACGTCGGCATTGCCTGCCGCTGGCAGCACTGAAGAAGCTGTTTTACGCGGAAAACGTTTCTTCAATACGGGCCTTGGTCGGTGGTCACTCAATGGTGAAGCTTGGGGTTCGTGCGCCGCTTGCCATATCGACGGGCTCTCGGACAACGTGACCTGGTACTTTGCGCGCGGACCGCGCCAATCGACGAGCCTCGATGGTTCGTTTGCCAGCAAAGATGGAGCCGATCAGCGAATCTTTAATTGGACGGCCGTTTTCGACGAAGTTGCCGACTTCGAAGGAAATACGCGCGGTGTTTCCGGTGGAAAAGGTGCTATCGTCGATGCTGCGGACGCGCGTATCAACACCGCCACGGAAATACCACCCCAACAAGGCCTCCAAGGTTCCTCCAACGATACCGCCGATCCGATGGGCGTCGGCGCGCATCCGCATAGCTCCCTCAGCGATTGGAAGGAAATTGCCGAATACATCAAGACCATTCGTTCGCCGCGCAAACCGACGAATCTCGTGGCTGCGGATGTAACGGCAGGACGAACGCTCTTCACGGGCACCGGCGCAGCCAATTGCATCGGTTGCCATAGCGGTGCGAAATGGACGATTTCCAAGCGCTTCTACACACCGGGAGACATTCCGAATGCGGCAACAGCTAGTATGGCCGCAACTTCGCTCGGAACAATCTCGTGGAATACTGCATTGAATGGTTTCCCGGCTGCCTTGCAACCCATTGGCGGAGCGGCCGTTCCCATGACCGATGCGCGCATGCGGTTCGGTGCACCTCCAGGCGCTGAACAAATTCAATGCATCCTGCGACCTGTCGGAACCTTCAACATGAGTCCGGCAGCTGTATCGGTGCTCGAATTGCGTCAAGACATGACCACGGCAGCGCAAGGAAATGCCGATACCGGCCGTGGATTCAATCCGCCGTCGCTGCTCGGTACGCAAGTCGGCGCGCCCTATTTCCATGCCGGAAATGCGCGAACGCTCGAAGAAGTCTTCGACGACAACTTGTTCAAGAATCACCACTCATCGGCGCTCGCACAGGTATTCGCCATCGATGCCACGAAGGCAAAGCAACTCGTCGCGTTCCTCCTTGCTATCGACGAGGACGAGCCCACCACGGCGATCCCGGCCAAAGGCGCCAATGGTGGTGATATCTGCTTCTATCCATGATCAGGCCGCAAACATGCGCCACCTGACGTGAATTCCGATTCGCACTCGCCTTCGTGTAACTCCCCGTCAACGCTCATTCTCCCAGACCCACGGTTGGTGTAAATTGCCAGCCGTGGAGCTTGTCCAGTTACGTTACTTCATCGCGATCACTGAATCCGGATCCATTACCGGTGCCGCGCGTGCACTCAGCGTGAGTCAACCGACCATCACTGTCGCCATTCAGCGTCTCGAAGAAGAACTAAGAACGACGTTGTTTCTCCGCGGTCGTGGAGGAATGGTTTTGACTCGTACGGGTGAGGAACTTCTGGATCACGCCCGCGACGTGTTTGGCACGTTAGGACGCGCCGAACAACGAATCGCTGGGCTCGAGCAAGACCTCGTGGGCAATTTCGTGATCGGTTGTCATGAATCGTTGGGTGCTTATTTTTTGCCGTTATTCTTGAAGGAAGTTCTGCGTTCGGCGCCCACCGTCGAAATCAGCTTGTGGAATGGCACTTCGGCTGCCGTGATCGACGCGGTGCTGGAACGAAAAGTCGATTTTGGACTCGTCGTAAATCCGCGGCCGCATGCGTCGCTCGTCGTGACTGAACTTTTCGATGATGCCATGGATCTGTTCGTCGAGGCGTCGATCGTCCCACGAAACGAACCTGGTAATGACAAACCATCGCTCGAACGCGCCGTAGAAATGCTCAAGCTCGGACCACTCATCTTCGCCAGTCGAGTATCCCAATGCCAAGACTTGATCGACCGACTTGGCGTGCAGCACATGCTTCCGTTGCGACGCCTTTCGTGTGGGGACCTCGAACTCGTCAAGAGCCTTGGACTTGCAGGCGTTGGCGTATGCATGTTGCCGCGACGCGTAGCTGCGTACGGACACGATGGGAAACTCGTCCGACTTCACCCAGCGCTACCGTTTTTCCCGGACATCATTTGCCTCGTTTACCGCGCCGACAGGCATCGCACACGTGGGGGCGCTTTTCTTAAAGATGCCCTCGTCGCGTACGGGCGCAAGTTACGCAACGCGAGCCAGGCGCAAGAACATTGACCTTGGCCGCGTTGTTTTCGTTGCCCCTTGCATTTCGCCGCGCGTCATTGCACGTTCCTTGTCCTTGCGTGAGGCTCGTGCGAGTTCGCCCCAGCGCTCTCGTCACGACCACGTACAAGACAAACCACGCTCGAGAGACAACACCATGCCCGTCATCCAAGACAAACCCCAGGACGAGAAGCTCTTTCGCATTCGCCACTCGCTGTCGCACGTCATGGCGCAGGCGGTACAGACGCTTTATCCGGGCACGAAGCTCGGATTCGGTCCTCCGGTCGATGATGGGTTCTACTACGACTTCATCTTGCCGAAGCCGATCAACGATGGCGACTTGGCGAGCATCGAAGCGAAGATGCGCGAGATCATCGGATCGGGACAAACCTTTGCTCACGAGGACTTGCCTATCGAAGCGGCGCTTGGGCGCATCGAAGGGCAGATGGGCGAACCGTTCAAGGCCGAGTACGCGCGGGAATTGGTGAACAAAAAGGGCCTTGCGTTACTTAGTTTTTACACCAACGGTCCGTTCTTGGACATGTGCGAAGGGCCGCATGTGGACAAGACCAGTGACATTCCGACCGATGCATTCAAATTGTACACGGTGGCGGGAGCGTATTGGCGCGGTGACGAGCGCAATGCGATGATGACGCGAGTTTATGGTTATGCGTTTCACTCGAAGGCGGAACTCGACACGTACGTGACGGCAGTCGAACAAGCGAAGCAACGCGACCACCGGAAACTCGGTCAGGAGCTGCGTATTTATGCGATTCGCGACGAAGTGGGCAAGGGGTTGCCGCTTTGGTTACCGAATGGCGCGGCATTGCGACACGAACTCGAAAAGCTCGCCTACGAAATGGAATTCCGCGCGGGATACAAGAAAATTGCGACGCCGCACATTACCAAACGTGGTCTTTACGAAACATCGGGGCACATTCCGCTGTACGAAGAAGGAATGTATCCTCCCATGGTCATCGATGAAGAGGGCAAAGGGGCTGGTGGCCCGCAGGAATCGTATTACCTCAAACCGATGAATTGCCCGCACCACCATATGGTGTTTGCGTCGGAGAAACATTCGTATCGGGATTTGCCATTGCGTTATGCCGAATACGGCAGCGTGTATCGTTTCGAGCGAGCTGGGCAGTTGCAAGGGCTCACGCGTGTACGCGGCATGTGCATGAACGACGCGCACATCTACGTCACGCCGGACCAACTGAAGGACGAATTCAAGGCGGTTCTCGAGCTACATCGGAAGTATTACGATCTATTCGGCTTGACAAACTATTTCATGCGTTTGTCGCTATGGGATCCGACGGATCCGAAACGCGCTGGCAAGTATGTCGACGACCCGGAAAATTGGGCGTTGTCCGAACGACTGATCACCGAAGCGCTGGAAGAAGCTGGAGCAAACTACAAAGTATCTCCAGGCGATGGCGCGTTTTACGGCCCGAAGGTCGATTTCCAATTCGTGACGGTGACGGGGCGCGAGTTCACGTTATCGACGAATCAGCTCGATTTTGCAGTGCCAACGCGGTTCAACCTTTCGTACACCGATCGCGATGGGAAAGAAAAAACGCCGTATTGCATTCATCGCGCGCCACTTGGAACGCATGAACGATTCGTGGCGTTTCTCATCGAGCATTTCGGCGGGGCTTTCCCGACATGGCTTGCGCCCGTCCAGGTCGTCGTCATTCCAGTGAGCGACAAGTTCCTCGAGTATGGCAAAAAAATCGAGGCCTTGCTGCGAGAAGACCTTGTGCGCGTGGAACTCGATACGAGCCCGGCAACAATGGGAAAGAAGATTCAGGAAGGCGCCACGCGCAAGGTTCCCATTCTGCTCGTCGTGGGTGGCAAGGAAGAAACGGAACAGACCGTAACGGTTCGTCGGTATGGCATCAAGGAACAAAAAGCTATGCCGCTCACGAGTTTTGTCGAAATGTTTGCTCAAGAAGTCAAAGAACGTCGGCACGTGAAAGCGTGGTAGATGAGTTGTTGACTTTTTGCTGGGGTTTTCACCCCAGACCCAACCAGGGGTTATCCACCCCTGGACCCGGACCAGGCAGAGGCCTGGACCTTTTGTGGTTCGTCCGCTACGCGGTCGAACCAAGGGACTGAACGAGAGTATTGAAAGTAAGGCGGAATCGATGTTTTCAATGAGAAATTTCGCCCGCCTCACGACAACGCTCGGTATTGTCCCCGTTTGTGGGGCGGTTTTTGGTTGCGTTTTGCTTACCGATATCGAAGAAAGCCGCATTTCCCAAGGTGCGGGCGGATCAGCGGTAAGTTCGACGTCTACGTCATCGACGTCATCGACGTCATCGACGTCATCGACGTCATCGAGCAGCGGTGAATTCGTTTGTTTGATGGATTCGGATTGTTTGGGAACGACGAACGAATGTGGCAAACCCCGTTGTTTTATTGACGGATTGTGCGGCTTTGACAACGAACCTAGGGGTGCGCCGTGTTCGGAAAACGGTGGTCACGCGTGTAACGGCAAAGGGCAATGCGTTGAATGCACGAGCGACGAACATTGTGCGAGCGGCAAATGCGGTCTGGATCCATTTTGTATTCCGCCCACGTGTAATGATAAGATAGAGAATGGCTACGAAACGGACGTCGATTGCGGCGGGACATGTCCGGCACGTTGCGGGCCTCTTTCTGCGTGCAACATCGACGCCGATTGCGTAGGCGGGATTTGCGATGCGGGAATTTGCGCGCCTTCTTGCATCGATCAAATAACGAACGGCGGCGAAACGGATACCGATTGTGGCGGCTCCGTTTGCAATGCTTGCGTTCTCGGCGACGATTGCCTCATCAATGTGGATTGTTTGTCCGGGCTATGCGATTCCAGTATTTGCGTTCCTGTTCCCACCTGCATGGATAACGTGGCAAACGGAGCAGAAACCGATGTCGATTGCGGAGGCGCTGATTGTTTGCCGTGTGGCCCTGGACGCCCGTGCATCGTGGGTAGCGATTGCACGACCCTTTCGTGCGTGGAAGGCATCTGCACCGAACCCACGTGTAGCGACGGCATTCAAAATGGAGGTGAAATCGCGACGGATTGTGGTTCCACATGTCCCACTGGCTGCCCAACGGGAACGTCGTGTGTCATAGCCGAAGATTGTGCAAGCAAAAAATGCGAAGGGCCCGCAGGAAATACAGTATGCGGTGAAGCTTCGTGTTTTGATGGCACGTGGAATGGGGACGAAAGTTATTACGATTGCGGTGGTTCTTGCGTGAGTAAATGTCCTCCGTTCTATCCATGCTTCATCGACGGAGATTGCCGTGGCGGCGTATGCGATCCGATTACGCTGACGTGTACACCTACGTGTAGCGACGGATATACGAATCAAGGTGAAACGGATCCAGATTGTGGCGGTCCATGTCCCATGAAATGCCCGCTTGGCTGGCATTGCTTCACCGATGACGACTGCGAAATGGGGCTTTATTGCACGCAGGGACATTGTTTGCCATGAAAGGAATCTGTACGGCGCTTTGCGTGTTCGGCCTTTTCTGCGGTGCGCTTCCAGCAAAAGCCAATGGTCGATTTCCTTCGGCAGGGCATGTCGAAGTCGATCCCGCGGATCCCGCACACATCGTTTTACGGACCACCTATGGACTCGTCGTGACGCGTGATGGCGGGAGCCGCTGGGATTGGGTTTGCGAAAAAGCGATGTCCTTCAGCGGCATTTGGGATCCGCCGATTGGCATAACGACGGGCGGGGTCGTCTTGGTCGGCTTGCCTGATGGTTTGACCGTATCGACTCCGGATACGTGCCAATTTTCACGAGCCGTGGCGCTCGAAGGCAAATTCGTAGCCGACTTGGCCGTGGACAAGAAAAACCCCGCACGCGCCGTCGTTTTAACGTCGGTGCCGTTGGGCATGAAATTCGATACGCGCCTTTTTTTGACTGAAGACGGCGGCAATTCGTTTTCGCAAATCGGCGACGTTTTTCCGGAAAACCTCCGCGGGCTCACGGTGGATCTCTGCCCGTCGGATCCGAATGTCGTCTATGTGAGCGGCCTTCTCGGCGGATCCTTGCCCCAAGGCGTCGTTTTACGATCGGCGAACGGGGGTATCTCGTACGAAACGTCAACCCTTGCTGGCAGTGATGAAATGCATGCGCCATTCATTGGTGCCGTGGATCCTCAAAATGCCGACCGCGTTTACGTTCGTCTTGATGGAACCCCTGGGCATCTTTTGGTTTCCGAGGACGGCGGCGCGACATGGCAGGAAATCTTTACGGCAGACGGTACGCTTTTGGGTTTTAGTCTTTCTCCAGACGGGAAAACGCTGGTCATTGGTGGTACAAAGGACGGCGTCTGGCGTTCGCCGGTACCGAATTGGGCCTTCGAGCGCACGTCTCTTTTGCATGCTCGATGTTTACGCTGGGCGGACGCAGGCATTTATGCGTGTACCGAACAAGTGCTCGATGGGTTTTCCGTGGGTTTGTCCGTAACGGAAGGCTCGACGTTTGGGTCATTGGCAACATTGTCGGATCTTTGCGGCCCCGTGCCATGTCCGACGCCCATGTGTTCGTCCGACTGGCCCACGTTGCGCGACACCATCGCGGCGAAATCGTGTAATGCGGGAGCATCGTCGAGTGGCGGCGGCAATGGTGGTGATGGTGGAGCGTCAGGGTCGGGCGGGAAAAACGACACGGTTTCACCCGGTGCGAGTGGGTGTGGTTGTCGCGTAGATCAAAATAGTGACGACGAATGGGCATGGTTGGTATTAGCACTGGCTGTGGTTTGGCGTTGGCGTACCAAGAAGGGCGTCTATCAGGAACAACGGCCAAATTTGGGTTTGTTTGCCCAGGGAGGGTTCGATTTTACGGCATCGCGGCACCCCGAACTCGCCCGCCCAAGCTCGGGCTCAAACAGCGGGGCCCCGCCCCAAACGCCGCAAAATCAAACCACTCCCTGAGCTACCTCGATCAGCGGCGAAATCCTGATGAACACGCTGTAAGGTGTCTTGAACCTTTTGGTTTGACCGCGAAGCGGACAAACCATGTACGGGTCAAGGGGTTTTGCCCCTTGCGCCAACTTACCCTTGTTTGTCGACCGGTTGAGCGTTTCGCGCTCAACCCTCGTCAGGAAAAATTCCGACAAGCGCTACGCGCTTTCGGCATTTTCCCTCTATCCAGTTGACGATGGGGCTGCCGCCCCAAACCCCGCCGGAATAGAGATTTGAGGGCGATGGATGTCTAAGTTAGCGCTTATGGGGTTTCACCCCGCGCCTCGCCATCGCGTTACGCAGTACGATCATTTGTTTCGTCTTCGCAAAAATTCGTGATATCGTTTGCCAATGCGCCGTTACCTCGTCGTATCGATCGTTGCCCTTCTATGCATCGGCGCGTTCGTGTGGTTCTCCCGTAAAACTGAAACGCCAATACCTGCGAGGGGACGTTTGGTGAACATACCCATGCAAGACCTCGCGGGTTTGTCAGGGCTTGCGAGGGACAATGCCGGAACGTTGTTCGCTGTTCCCGAAGAAGATCCCTTTCTACTGGAGTTTTCGGTAACGGGCACAGAACAACATCGATATCGAGTGACTGGGGCAGCCGAAGGTGTCGAATTCGAGGCGCTCGCTTGGCTCGGTAAAGATCGATTTGCCATCGGCACCGAGGGCGGCTGCAAAGATGGTGCAGACCACGTGTTACTCGTCACGCGTGAAAGCGATGGGGCAAGGGTGACGCGGAGCATTGCGGTGCCCTTGAGCGCTTGGGGCGCTTCTTGTGACGAAAAAAAGGGCATCGAAGGGTTATGCGCCGCGGGCGGAAAGATGATTGCCGCGTTCGAAAAACCATTCCTCGAAAAGAACGATGAACGATTTGCAGCACTGGCACGCATTGATGAGACGAGTGGCGAAGTGACGGCGTATCGAATGGCGCTTACCAGCAAAACTGGGAAACTTGCGGGGATGGATTGTCGTCTCAAAGATAACGCGATTGAAGTTCTGGCCATCGAACGCCATTTCGATGTTGCGCAACTTGTGTCTTTTACGGTGCCTCTTGCCGGAGCCGCGGAAGAAACGCCACGTACGGCACGTGTGGTCTTCGATTTGAAGCCTTATGCCAATGGCGGGAAACGCAATTTCGAGGGGGTGGTTTGGCTGGACGATCGACGGGTGTTGCTCATCGTCGACAACAAGTACGGAAAGGTGACGGGGCCGAACGAAATGGTGGAGGTGGACTTATCTCCCCAATGACCAAGCCCACCGGATTCGCTTCAACCGCGCGTTCGCCGATACGCTTCGAGTTCCGCTTTCTTGGCCACACCCACCTGGTCGAGTTTATCTTGCCAAATCTTTTTGTACGGGCGTAACTCTTCGACAATCGTTCGGGCAATGACGAGGTTGCGGTACCATTTCGAGTCCGCCGGCACGATTCTCCACGGAGCACGTTTCGTCGCCGTTTTTGAAATGGCGTCCTCATAAGCGTCCGTGTATTGATCCCATTTTTCGCGTTCTTCCCAGTCATTCGCCGTGAGCTTCCACGCGGTACGCGGATCTTGCTCACGTTCGACCAGGCGCTTCTTTTGTTCGTCCTTGCTGATATGCAGGAAAAACTTGAGGACGATGGTTCGATGTTCGACGAGCAATTGCTCGAAATCGCGAATGTGTCCAAAACGTTCCCCCCAAATTTCTTTGGGCACCAGGTTGTGAACACGCACGACCAAAATGTCTTCGTAATGGGAACGATTGAATATGGCAAATTCGCCCAGACGCGGCGTATTGCGATGAACACGCCACAAGAAGTCGTGTTCGCGCTCTTCGACCGTGGGTACACCGAATGACGTTACGTGAACGCCACGCGGATTCAAAAAGCCCACGACGTGTTTGATCGCGCCATCTTTGCCAGCAGTATCACGCCCTTGCAGTACGACGAGCACCGAATGCGTCCGCGCGCCCCAAAGCAAATCTTGCAAACCAAAGAGCTCGTCCCCGAGGCCCACGAGTTCTTGTTGCGCGTCTTCGCGCGAAATGCGATTCGGAGCTGCGGAAATGTCCGTTAGCTTCACGCGTTCATCAGTCTTGTCAACGACGGTAATTCCCACGGTCTTGCTCCTCGCGGCTCATTGCCGGCCATGATCGCCCCAGCAAACTCCAATCCGCCGTTGACGTCAAGGAATATCCAAGTAACACATTGGTGTCACCGTCTTTTTTTTACGGTTCGACTTCACACTCGGGTCTTTGCACCACCCTAACGGGGTTGGAGGTAACTCGTGTCAATCGTTTCAAGTCTCCGTCAAAGCGGAATACCACTCCATGTGCTGCCACTTGTAGCCGCACTATTTGCGCTTGGTTGTGATGAAACTCCCATAGATACTGCGCCAACGTGCTCGTCAGGACAAACCGATTGCGCCGGCGCGTGTGTCGATACAAAGTTAGAGGCCCAACATTGCGGAATGTGCGGCAACGTTTGCGGAGCGGATGAAACGTGCCGGGACGGAACATGCATGCTCGATTGCATTACCGGACAGACGGAATGTGCCGGCACATGCGTCGATACGAACAAGGACATTACGCACTGTGGGAGCTGCGGTACCATGTGCGCGCCGGGCGAGGTTTGTTCCAATGGTGCGTGCGCCTTGTCATGCCAAACTGGTTTGACGGATTGTACCGGTTCGTGCGTTGACACGATGAATGACCGTGACAACTGCGGCATGTGCGGTACGGCATGCGCCGGGGGCGAGGTTTGTTCGAATGGTACATGTGCGTTATCTTGTTCGGTCGACTTGACGGATTGCAATGGCGCGTGTGCGAACCTGATGACGGATATTGTCAACTGCGGCGTGTGCGGCACGGCCTGCGCTGCGGGCGAGGTTTGTTCGAATGGTAGTTGTGCCTTGTCCTGCCAAACGGATCTTCAGGACTGCAACGGCTTGTGCGTTGACGTGACCTCGAATTCAGCACATTGCGGGATGTGCAGCAACGCTTGTGCTGCCGATGCCGTATGTTCGAATGGGCAATGTGTTAGCACGACCCCAGTCGATTTGCAATTCCTCAGCATTTCGGATTGGCACGCGCAACTCGATCCGATCAATGTGGGTGGCGTCGATATTGGCGGTGCTTCGGTTCTGTCGGCGTATTTCAAAAACGAGCGCCTTGCAAATCCGAATACAGTGACCGTCACGGCGGGAGATGCGTTTGGCGCAAGTCCCCCATTGGCTGCATTCTTCGATGAAGTCCCGGCAGTCAAAGCACTGAACCTGATGGGTATGGACGTCGATTCGTTCGGGAATCACAACTTCGACAAAGGTGTCATGCACCTCCAGTCGATGCTCGACTTGGCCACGTATAAATACGTTTCGAGCAACCTGAACAACCTTGGAGCCAATTTGACGGGCGTCGAATCGCCCTATTACCTGATGGACGTCGCCGGTGTACGCGTGGCCTTCATTGGGATCACGAATACCGATGCACCCTCCCTTTTGGCCCCCGGTAGTATGGGCACGCTCACGATCGGCAATGAAATCACGTCGGCAAAGATGGCCAAGGATGCGGCACAAGCGGCTGGCGCTCAGATTTTCGTGGCGCTCGTGCACCAAGGCGCAACGCTGTGCGATACCGTCACGCAAACGTGCTCCGGTCCGCTCATCGATATTGCCAAAGGTCTCAATGGGTTCCACATCGTTTTCGGCGACCATACGGACATCCAAGTCAACGAAGTCATCAATGGCGCGTATGTCGTGGAAAATAAGAGCAAAGGACGCACGTATGCACGCGTGGGGCTGAGCGTCATTCCCTGGACGGGATACGTAACGAAAGGTTCGGTCAACTTCGTATCGCCGATCAAATCAGCCATAACCCCCGATGCGGCCATTGACACGATGCTCGCACCTTATCGCATGCAGCTTTCCGCGCAGCTCGATGGTGGCATTGGAATAGCATCAGACATTTTCCCGCGAGGTGCCAACATCGAGCGTCTGGGTGAAGTCGCCATTGGAAATCTCGCTGCGGACGCAATTCGAGTCAAATACGGCGCGCAGCTCGCCATGGTCAATGGCGGCGGCATTCGTGCGCCCTTGCCGTCGACGTATGCTCCGGCGAATACGATGTTGCGCAGAACCTCGGCGGGTTATGCATCAGGACCGCCTTACGATCTGGTCGTTGGTGATGCCTATGCGGTGTTCCCCTTCGGCAATGCCGTCGTCACACGTACGGTCACGGGCACGCAGCTTTGGACGGCCATGGAACACGGAATTGGGTCGCTTCCCGGTGCCAATGGGAAATTCCCACAAATATCGGGGTTCGGTTTTACGTACAGCTTAATGGCTCCTGTTGGCGCACGCATTACCGAAATGCACTTGACCGGCGGCGCACCCATTCCCAAGGACCAAACGACGTTCACGTTGGCCCTGCCAGATTTCACCAACAGTGGTGGCGATGGGTATACGATGTTCGTGGATGGTCAAGGCGTATCGCGCGATTTGCAAGCGGATGTCTTCGCCGAATACATTCAGACGCAAATGACGATCATGCCCACCATCGAAGGGCGCATCGTCGGTTTGCCCTGAACGCTTCGCCAAATCACACCCAAATCGTGCCTGGCACACACGAAATCACAACCATCGCTGCGATTGCCGCATAAACCGTTGGTTTACGCCAGGTAGTAGGCCATCCGCGAGCGAAGCGTTCAGTTTGAATCCGAGCCTAGATTTGAACGCTCGCTTCGCGCGTGTGGGACACGCGCTGCTCCGCCCCCCATACCCCCAGAAATTTGCCAGTTTGCAAACTGAACGGTGCTCTAGGCCTTACGTGTCGCTTTTGCAGCCGACCGCTTTTTTGCCCCCGTCGATTTCTTCGCCGAACGCTTCGCTACCGCAGCCATAGCGTCCTTCGGCGGTAACGTCGAGACAAATGCCCGAGCGCGGTCGAGCCATGCATCGAGTTGCGCGTCGGATTCGACGCCGTCTGCGTCGACATAAATGAATCCATTCAATGGTTTGCCCGTAAAATCCATCGCTCGAGCATACGGTTCGGCTACCGCGCGTTCATAATCGTCCGCACCCACGCGCACCATCAAGTCACGTCCCACGACACCCACGCACATGTTGCCATACACCATAAACGCAATTCCACCAAACATCTTACGTTCGCTCACGCCTAATGGATCATCCATACGTGCGCGAATGCGAGCCGCAAGTTCTTCGTCGTAAGCCATCGGAATGCTCCTGGGTTTGCCGTCGGTCGCAGTAAAACATGTTTGGCTTGAAAATGCAAGGCCGTGTCCATTATCAATGATCGCGGTCGGCCTTGACACACAACACCCACCGGAATGTGGCGCAACCTTCGCCACTTCGACGACTCCTTCTCATCTTGGAAAAACGCTTCGACATCGGGCAACATCAGCAACATCAAGATCAGAATTCAGGAGCAGGAGACCACCAGAACTTACGGCGAAGTTTCGGCATAGACACGCAGACGAACACCACGCAATCGTACAACAACAACGCCCCGACGCGTTGAAAAGCAAATATATGGTGGTCAAGTATTGACAAGCAGTGCAATCGTACCGAAGTATCACAACGCTTTCAAAGAATTCACTCCATACGACGTTCCGGAGAAAACACATGTCGACCGAAGCCAAATGCCCGTTCCATCAAGCCAGCAGCGGCGGCAAGTCGAACCGTGACTGGTGGCCGAACCAGTTGCGGATCGAATTGCTCCACGATCACTCCTCCAAGTCCGATCCGATGGGCGAGGACTTCGACTATGCCAAGGAGTTCAACAGCATCGACTTCGACGCACTGGCGGGCGACGTCGACGCATTGATGACCGACTCGCAAGATTGGTGGCCGGCCGACTACGGGCACTACGGACCGTTCTTCATCCGTATGACATGGCACGCTGCCGGTACATACCGCGTGGCGGACGGCCGTGGCGGAGGCGGCACCGGCGCACAGCGCTTTGCCCCGCTCAACAGCTGGCCCGACAACGTCAACCTCGACAAGGCCCGGCGGCTGCTCTGGCCGATCAAGCAGAAGTACGGCCGCAAGATCTCGTGGGCAGACCTGCTGGTCTTCACGGGGAACCGAGCAATCGAGACGATGGGTCTCAAGACGTTCGGTTTCGGCGGCGGCCGTCCCGACATCTGGGCACCCGAGGAGGACGTCTATTGGGGTCCGGAGCGCGTGTGGTTGGAGGATCAGCGATACAGCGGCGACCGCGAGCTCGCGAATCCGCTCGGCGCTGTTCAGATGGGCCTCATCTACGTCAATCCCGAAGGCCCGAACGGAACCCCCGATCCGATGGCTTCGGCCCGAGACATCCGCGAGACGTTCAAGCGCA
>JANORL010001137.1:0-4076 GCA_031415295.1 Polyangiaceae bacterium
CCCTTGACTCACGCTTTGACCAACCGAAACGACCTGCGACGACAAATGCGCATATCGCGTCCGATACCCATTGCCATGATCGATTTCGATCCATCGGCCATAACTGACATTCCCCTCGTTGTCGACTCGGCTGATTTTACCCGCCGCCACTGCAACAACAGCATCGCCAGTATCATCCGAACGATTGAAGTCGATTGAATTCGTGGGGCTGTGATTCGTTCGAGTTTGTCCAGCCCAAACTTGTCCACAAGGGAATGGCAATTGAAAGGCCGGCGCGCCACTCAACGCCTCCTCCATCGTCGAACTCGGTGCTTCTTCACCCACCGGCGGACCATCGTCCAACCATTCCGTACCACCAAGTTCGGCAGCCGGATCATCGAGCTCCGTCGGAGGTTCACCAACGCAACCAGCCGCCAAGACAAACCCCGCCAAGACGCACGGGATCATGCACAATCGTGAATACATTGTTTGCTCCTTTCATGCTCGGTTGGCAGAATGCAATCATTCGCCACGCATGACCCAAGAGCTTACTTGATGATGATGTCGCCTGCGGGCGCCCCTGCTCCCTCGGGCATACCTTTTTCACGATGCACGCACAAACCTTGCTTACAATATGCTTCGGGAATCTCGGTCGGACACTTCAACTGCGGTTCGTCGCATTCACCCTTTTTGTATTTTTCCGCAATAATCCCAACAGACGATGACGTCTTGGCGTTGATCGCTCGCGCACAACCCGGCCATTTACTTTGCGCACAATCCGGATCGACGTTGCAATGCTGAGCGGCATTGATGAGGTCAAACCCTTCGCCTCGAAATTTGTCGCACTCTTTTTGCTCAATCTTGTTCGAGCATCCCAGCAAAGAACCAAACGCAACGAGAATGATGGCTCCGAATCCGAATACGCGCGTGGACACTGTTTGCCTCCAATCGTGACTTGGCGCTCGTATCACGACTTCGCTCGTTCGTGTATCACAAGCGAACCACGACCATCGATGCCCCCAAATCGTCGATGCCCGGATGCTGGTCCTATGACTAAACTCGCCGCCATGTCCGATGCCCATCGCTTCGGTGGCGTCGTCGCCGAAAGCGCCCTCGACCTCGTCGGTCGTACGCCGCTCTGCCGCCTCGCCCGCGTTTCTCCCGAAGGCGGCGGCACGGTTTGGGGAAAACTCGAATCGCAAAATCCAACCGGCAGCGTCAAGGACCGCGCAGCTCTCGGCATGGTTCTTCAAGGCGAACGCGACGGCACACTCACCCCAGGTTCGACCATCATCGAAGCAACCAGTGGCAACACCGGCATCAGCCTCGCCATGATCGCCGCCATGCGTGGTTACCGCTGCGTCGTCGTCATGCCGGAAGACATGAGCGTCGAACGGCGACTCCTGTTGCGTGCGTACGGCGCCGAAATCGTCTTGACGAAAGCCACGCTCGGCATGGTCGGTGCCGTCGAAAAAGCACTCGAAATCGCGGCGAAAACCAAAGATGCCTGGATGAGTCGCCAGTTCGAAAACCCCGCCAACCCAGATGCGCACGCCGAAACTACCGCCCTCGAACTACTCGAACAAACCGGTGGAGACATTGTCGCGTTTGTCGCCGGCGTAGGCACCGGTGGAACCCTCACCGGGACAGGACGAACCCTACGCAAAGCCCTTGGTGATCGCGTGCGGATCATCGCCGTCGAGCCTGCATCGAGCGCGGTTCTATCGGGCAAACCTGCCGGTATACACAGTATTCACGGCATCGGTGCCGGGTTTGTCCCTCCAGTCCTCGATCGAAGCCTCATCGACGACATCGTCACGGTCACCGACGCGGCAGCAGAACGCATGTCACGAAGGCTCGCGCGTCAAGAAGGGTTGCTCGTGGGACCAAGCGCGGGGGCAAACGTGCACGTAGCCGTCGAAGTGGCGAGAAAACTACAAGGACGCGTCGTCACGATTTTGTGCGACGCAGGTGCTCGATATTTGGGCTGATTTCATTTGCCCACAAACGATGGGTCACGCTTCTGCATCCAGGCCATCACGCCTTCCATGCAATCGTTCGACTGAAGCAACTTCGTTTGTCCTACCGCCTCGCGATCGAGCGCTTCGTCGATCGTTCCGCCGAGACTCGCACGCACCGCACGCTTGATCTCTGCAAACGCCATCGGCGGACCTTTCGACAGTTTGTCCGCCAGCTTCATCGTTTCTTCACGAAGCACGCCCGCATCGAACACGCGATTGGTCAGTCCCAGCGACAACGCTTGCCCTGCAGAAATGCGATCGCCCGTCAGCATCAGCTCCATCGCTTTGCCCAGCCCCACCAGACGCGGCAACCAGAACGTTCCGCCACCATCAGGCATCAGTCCGATTTTGACAAACCGTTCTTCCAAGTACGCATCCGTCGCCATCAAACGCATGTCACACGCCAGCGCCAGGTCGCAGCCGAATCCCACCGCCGGACCTTCGATCATCGCAATGACTGGCTTCGGCGCATTCACGATCGCGCGAATGATCCCATGGTAACGACTCATCGTCAGACTCAGATCCGTAAACGCTTCGGGATCCGCCATCGCCGCCTTCAAGTCCGCGCCCGCGCAAAACGCTCCGCCCGCGCCCGTGAGCACAACGGCACGCACAGACGCGTCGTCACCAACCTTCGGCAACGTCTCGAGCAGCGCCAACAAAGTCGCCGGATCCAAAGCATTTTTCGCCTTGGGGCGGTTGAGCGTGACAACCGCAACGGCCCCGTGACGCTCGACCAAAAGTACCTGTTCAGACATGGCCCCTACTTATCAGATTGCTTCGCCTGCTCCCAGTAGCCATCGAGCACTTCGAGCGACAATGGCGCAGCCCCTTTCGACGTATCCGGAAACCCACCATGCTCCTCACGCACCCGCTTTTCCACGTGCGCAAAACGCGTCCCGAACTTGTCGATCGTCCGTCGTAATGCACCTTCAGCATCAACATGCACATGACGCGCCAAATTCACGAGTGCGAAAAGCGTGTCCCCAAGCTCGGCTTCGATCGCATCCGCATCACCCTTGGCAATCGCCTCGTCGAGTTCCCCGATCTCTTCGGTTACTTTCGCCCGAGACCCTTGCGGGTTTGGCCAATCAAACCCCACGCGTTGCACTTTTTCTCCGATTCGTTGCGCGCGCACGAGTGCGGGCAAACCCCGCGGAACGCCTGACAACATGCCCTTGTCGGCTTTGCCCGATTCCGCTCGTTCCTGCGCTTTGATGGCTTCCCAATTACGCAATACTTCGTCGGCATCTTCCACGGACGCATCACCGAAGACATGCGGATGACGGCGCACGAGTTTGTCGCAAATGCCCGCCACGACATCGTCCGGGCCAAACGCTTGTTCGGCTCGCCCGAGTTCGGCTTGAAAAACGATCTGCAACAACAAATCTCCAAGCTCGGCGCGTATCTCTTTTCGATCGCCCGAATCGATCGCATCGACGACTTCAGCGGCTTCTTCGAGTACGTATTTGCGCAACGTCGCGAACGATTGTTTTCTATCCCAAGGGCATCCATCGGGAGCGAGCAGCCGTTGCATCAACTCGACGAGGCGCGGAAACGTTTGGCCATTTTGCTCGGCCAGTGGCGGAACGACGACAGGCTCGAATGGTTTCGACATGACGCACGCCTGTAGCACGCACGATCGGTGCTACGCCAAAGAGAATCGACGCCAAAGAGAATCGGAGTCGAACGAAACCTTTGGAGTTGTTCAGGACAACCATATTGTGCAATGGCGTGAAGGTTTCTTGGCCATTGATCGCACTGCATGTTCCTCTCCCGGCTGTGGAGGGATTCATGAAAGTACGTACGATGTTTTCGGGTGTGGTCGTTGCAGCGCTGATGTTTGTGTTCGTGCTGCTTGGTGGTTGTGGTGGGGCGCAGGAAGAATCTGCGGTGGTGTCTCGGCCGCTGGAAATTGGCACGATTCAATCTTCCAAACAGGGCGACCAACGCGACGGATTTGAGCCACCCGAGGCGACACGTCAGAAGTTGAAGGGATGTATCAATCTACGCGCTGGACAATGGCCGGAACGTTCGTATGCGGTGCAGCTCGATGCGAAGGCCAATGATCGCCGG
>JANORL010001138.1:0-8545 GCA_031415295.1 Polyangiaceae bacterium
GGGTTTGTCGGCGACCGCGACGACGTGTCGTCCGTGCGCTTCGAAGCGGGTTCCGGCGATGCCACGAAAAATTCCCGTTTCGGTCGTTTCGACCCAGGTTGAAGCGACGTTGATGATCCACCTGGGAGGTACCGAAGTCGCGGCTGGAGTAGCCGAGTTGAACGATGTTGGTGCAGCGACGTGGGCGGTGCTTGGGTTTGGCGCGGAAGAACATCCCAGCCACAACGAGCACGCGGCAAGGGACGGGACGAGGTTTCTCATTGCCTGAAAGCCTTGGTTACCGGCGCATGTTCAAAGGATTGTCGTCTGGTCACTCGTCACCCGTGCGTGTGTCGCGGCGATTGTGTCACGTTATCGCGGCAATTTACACATGATGGGGGGGATTCACCGAGGGCTTTGCGTTGATTGCGTCGGTTGTGGCGACGGGCGGATTCGACGGATGCTTGGGTAAGGTTACGTAAAACGTGGTTCCTGATTGCGCATTGGATTGAACCCAGATCTGTCCGCTATGGGCGAGGATGATGGGCGAGGATGATGGGCGAATTCCAATGGCCAATGATTTACTCGTTTGGCGCAGTTTTCTTTCGCGAAATCGATCGCGATTGCAATGCGGGCACATGATCGTCTACGTCATCCATCCAAAACCATAACCCCACGCGACGCAATTCTCGATAACGCAAAACAAGCAGCGTCCACATTCGATCACGAATATTGACTTCATCGATTGCGGAATCTTTGCTTTTGGTTCCTTTGGGCTTGAGTCGTTTCAACAATTCTGTTCCAAGGGTGGCCGCTTCGACCACTTGGGCTGCGGTCACTGGAGTTTTTCCGGCAATGTCCGTATCGTGTTTCGTGAAAAGCGCCGCGAGATCAATATTGTCTTGTGCGAGATCGATGGGGCCGCTTCCTTCGCGAATACGGTCCACCGAATGGGCCGGAAGCACATGGGCGGCGACGAGGGCGTCGGCCGATTTGAGCAGCAACTTGCGCGACACTCGCGCTTTTTCCAGCAATGCTGGCGTGGTGCCATCACTTGAACGATCCACTTGCGCCACGGCATAAATCACTCCGAGAGCAATCTCGGGCAATTGTTGCAATGACATCACATCCACCTTTGGCAATTCGATTTGAATGCGTGTGAGTAAAGGTGTAATGGCTACGAGGGCGGCGATGATATTGTGGTAAGCAACCGATGCATCAGCGCGAAAGGGGCGGATATCCGTTTCGGCAATTGCATGGGCAGCAGGGAGGAAGTCTTCGTAGGCTTTTTGCGAGCCAACGACCGCGGGAGATTCGGGAGGTATCGGCATGTTGGTACGGACGGGATAACACCAATACGATTGAAGGCAAGTAAAAAATGCCACACTTTGGTGGCATCGGTGACGCGGGAAAGGTGGGAGTGCGGTTGAGGTCAACAGATTGGTGACGCGGGAAGCATGGAGGGCCGGTCGAGGTCAACAGATTGGTGACGCGGGAAGCATGGAGGGCCGGTTGAGGTCAACAGGTTGGTGACGCGGGAAGGGTGGAGGGCTGGTTGAGGTCAACAGGTTGGTGACGTGGGAAGCATGGAGGGCTGGTTGAGGTCAACAGATTGGTGACGCGAGAAAGGCGCAACCGGGATCTTCGGTTGTCTTTGAGCGCGCGATGAAGATGACGCCGTGGCTCAGAAAAGTGGTTGGCACCTTTTCCGGTTGGCTCGCGCAACGACACCCGTGGCCAACGCGCACCAACACCAGGTCAAAACCCTTTGTAGTTCTTCCCGGTGAAACGTTCGCCGGCAAACTCGATGTTCGTCATTTCGCCATGCCGAGCGCGGCTGGCTTGTCGGTTCGTTCGACGCGAATGGGGAGTTTCGCGATGGGACGCTCGTCATTCGCCCAGCTCACCAAATCAGCCTCGAGGCAATCCGGGCCTTTCGCATGATTCAGCATACGGATGGAGATGAGGTACTTGGCCATTTCGCCGTACCAGGTGCCGGGCTTTAGGGTGATGATGTCCTCGGGTCGGGGGGGAGAGACAATGAAATCGATGTCGTTATGCGGCAACGGCTTCGTTGTGCCGCATTCTCGTAGATTCTGGAAGTGCATATTTTGCCACATTCCTTTTCGTGAATCGATGATGAGCGGGTCGATCGTCGCACCGACCAACACGCGGCCGTGAATCGTGTCCCCGTCGTACAAATCCAGACGAAAGTCGAGGACACCACCTCGGAGAGGCTCCTTGGGCCGCACTGGCACGGTGGACGAAGCGCACGCGGTCGTCATCAACGAGAAGCCGAGAAACGCTGTTAGCGCGACTAATTGCATTGAATCATCCCCCCGTTGGTACCCCCCGGAACACCAAGCCCACCGAATTCTTCCCAGCCGCATGCATGGGCCAGCTCGTGGGCCATGCCCTTTGCCTGGCACTGAGGCGCGACGCTAAGCTGACACCAGTTAATCTCCGTCACCGGATCGAGGCAGGTCTGTCTTGGCACTCGTGAATTCACAAATCCAGCGTTTGAAGCGCCGGCGTCTTCCGTGGTCGCTTTACATTGTTGCATCGTCCCCTCCGTGCAAACGATCTTCACATTCGTGCACAGGTTCATCACGCAATCGTGAAGGCACTTATCGGTGATGTTGTCCGCAGTTGCCGTACAAATACTCCACGTCAGGTACGTACTTGCAGTTCTGTTCGTTGGGCATGGGAGTACCCAGGACGTTGAAACCATCGCCGCAAGAAGCCACGCCGCATAACAGCAGCCACCAGCCCAAGCCGATGAATGCAGCCAGCGGAAAACGTTTCATTTGAGGGCATCTCTGCACGAGACGCAATCGGCTGTCAACCCACGACACGCCCTCTGTCGCGGCCTCGCATGCGAAAACAGCGGGAAATCGTGCCACTTGAATGCTGTCGCACATGCATGGTCAGCTTTCGCCTGCGCGTTACGCGTTCCCGTGCGCGGCTCTTACGCCGACAAGCACGCGTGCGTTCTGATGCGTACGTGAGACGCGCACGTTGCGCTCGTTTGTCCTCGACGCAGGCGTTTGTCGTCGCCGCACGTTGGGTCACTCGTCACCCGTGCGTGTGTCGCGACCATTGTGTCACGTTACCGAGGCAATTTACATATGATGGGGGGATTCACCGAGGGCTTTGCGTTGATTGCGTCGGTTGTGGCGACGGGCTGATTCGACGGATGCTTGGGTAAGGTTACGTAAAACGTGGTTCCTGATTCCGCATTGGATTGAACCCAGATCTGTCCACTATGGGCGAGGATGATTTGTTGTGAAATATAGAGCCCTAGGCCTAAGCCCGAGCTGCGTGCTCCGTGCGCGGCTTTGACGAATGGGTCGAAAAGTGTCGGGAGGACGTCTTGGGGAATCATGCCGTCGTTATGAACGCTAAATTCGATCATGTCCGGATTCGAACCGCAGATACGTACATCGATATGCCTCGAGCCGACCGCATGCTGCATGGAATTTCCCACCAAATTCGAAAAGACTTGGCCCAATCGATCCGCATCCCATTCGCCCGTCGTTGCTCCGGTCACTTGAAAATCGATACAGACCTCGCCGTAAAGATCGGTCATTTCGTCGAGTACCGCTTGCACGAGGTCCCGAAGATCCGCTGATGCGTATTGCAGCATGAGTCCGCCTGCGGAGCGAATTCGCGTGATATCGAGCAATTGGTCGATCAGTCGTTGCATACGCTGACCGCTCGATTGGATACGTTGGAAGACCTGGTTTGCTTTTTCGTTGTTCGTCACTCGCATTCCCAGTTCCGCGCCGGTCAAGATAGCGCTGAGTGGATTGCGCAAATCATGCCCGAGGACCGCGATGAAAAAATCATAATAACGAAGCGATCGACGGAGTAACTCTTCACTTTCTCGAATGTACCGTTCAGCGCGCGTGCGTTCGATGCTTAGGCCGAGTTGATTACCAATGGCGTCGAATATGCGCGCGAGGTCCGCGTCACGTTCGGCGAGCGATAACGAATAAAGTTCGATCACGCCAATACATTCACCTCGAATCAGGATGGGAAACGCACATGCGGTCAAAAAACCAGCATTGGTTACCAAATGTCCACTGGCACCATTGATTTCGGCTGTGGGATTGTTCCACCAGGTGCATGTTTTGTGCGTCCACACGTTCCCGGCGAGTCCCTCCATTCCGGGTTTCGAGCGATTCTGACACAGGTCGTTCACGAATCCAATGGTCGACCCTGGTTTTTCCCAGACGTGGCGACAATTTAATATGCCCGGTACGTCCCCGACAATCCACACGGCTCCGGCATTCCAATTCGTTTGTTCCGCAATCAGGTCCAATGTGTCTGCGAGTTGTGCGTCTTCGCTGGGGGACGCAGCAAGAATTTCGACGACGGCGAGATGAATGGCCATATTGCGCGCCATCCACCAGCGGCTGATGGCATTTTCCACGGCGCGAGTCAGGCTTTCGGGTGTCATCCAGCTTTTGCCCACGAAATCCTGAGCGCCCGCGCGAATGGCCGCGGTACCCACGTTGCTGCTGGGATTACCAGTAATGACGACGATGGAACAAACGGGCAATCCGTGTTTATCCAGGAGGGCACCGATGACTTCGGGTGCATCCGAATCGGGAAGGTGAAAATCAAGAACCAGGCAGGTGGGTTTTTCGCCAATTGGTTCGAGAATGGCGCGACGTGCATTGGCTCCGGTATCGACGTCGGTGAAATGGTAACGCCTCTCCGAACCCAGAAGCAGCAGCCGGCGGATCTCGGAGCGATCATCCGGATTGTCGTCGGCAATGACGAGGTTCCAGGTTCTGCGCAGCGTGTCCATTAGCAAGTTACCTCATCCAACGAGGGAAGGATGGCGTGCGTCAGCCAATACGTGAGGACTTCTGTCACGAGCGTTAGATGATCCAAATATCGAAAAGGCTTGACGTGGTACGCATTAGCTCCGTGGGCATAACAGTGCTCGACGTCTTTCGGATTCGACGATGTGGAGAAAACGACAATGGGCAAAGTACGCCTTTTCGGGTCTGCTCGAATGGCGGTGAGCGCGTCACGGCCATCGATACCAGGGGTATTCAAATCCAAAAAAATGATGGAAGGATTCAAAGGAGCCGAATACGTTCCCAACAAGACATCGAGACATTCGTCGCCATTGTTTGCCCGGTGAATCGAATGCCCCAAGCTCGATTGTTTGGCTGCTTCGAGGACGGTGTCGAAGTCTTCGTCGGAATCCTCGACGACGAGCACCGAAATATCAGCGCTTGTTTTCATTACAAATTTTCCTCCGGGAGCGTGAAGTAAAATGTCGTTCCTTGGCCAAGCGTCGAGGAAAGCCATATTTGTCCGTGGTGTCGTTCGATGAGTTTTTTGGCGATCGTCAATCCAGCGCCAGCGCCTCCACCATATTTGTCACGAGCGTGAAGTCGACGAAACATCCGAAAGATTTGTTCGTAATGTTTCGCCTGAATTCCGATACCGTTGTCGCGAACGAAATAGATGTTCTGATGCGCCGTTTCCACCGGAGCAACACCCCGATCGCCGTCCTCGTGGGGCGCAAGGAAACCAATTTCGACCACCCGCTTCGGTTTGTCGTTGTATTTCAACGCATTCACGATGAGATTGACGAACACTTCGCGCACTCGGAAGCGATCGACGAATGCCTTGGGCAAAGGCCGGGGAATGGTGACTTCGGTTGCTTGATCCGTTCGTCGTGCCGTAACGATTTCGAGCGCTTCGGCGATGACGTCGTTCAAGTCCAGATCCTCGCGCTGCAAAGCAACGCGTCCCACCCGTGAAAAGTGCAACAGGGAATCAAGGAGATTATCCATGCGTGCTGCGAGTTGCATCAATGCATGGAGTTTCGTCCGTCGTTCCTCATCGAGCGACTCGGCGTTGTCGACGCATTGTTGCGCGTATTTATGAATACCGCGTAGAGGCTCCTTGAGGTCGTGGCTCGCAACGCACGCGAAAGCATCGAGTTCTTCATTGCTGCGGGCGAGTTGTTCGTTGAGGAGCGCGAGATACTCGGCCCGTTCCACCACGACCTCCATGATCAGTCCTCGAAGTCGCGAAGCCGCGTCAATTTCGGCCTCTTTCCAAGGAATTGATCGTCCTGATACAGATTCGACAAACACATCGAAACTCTTACGAGGTGTCAATCGTGGTCCATGTGGCCCAAGAACGACGGGCATTTCATGCGGATTGCCGCCCCATTTGACGGTCTGCATCGTTTCCGGCCGAAACCATAAAATCAATTGTTTGCCTCGACGCGACAACGGAATTGCGAGTAACCCGCTGGCCGACGCGCAAAATTCCAAAGCCGGTCGATAATCGACACTCAGGCTGTCGGTTGCATACACCGTGTTTGGTGACGAATTCGACGAAAAACGTTGCGCGACCCATTCGCTCAGTGCGTCGAGTTGACTTTCGGTTGGCGTCGTCCCAACGAGCCACCATCGATTGCGGTGGTACAATGCCGCGCCGGTGGATTCCACCGCGTCGAGCAAATTGGGTATTCCATCGTTCAGGGCGTCCAGGCCGCTTGTGCGCGCCGCTCGAGCGACGAGCCTTTGTTGCACTTCCTCCAAGTGCAAACGATAAACCAATTGCTCGCGTTCGATTGTGGCCTGGAGTTGTAGCGAAACCACTTGCGCAAGGTGTGCACATGCCGCGCGAATGCGATACGGGACGAGTGCCGGCCCGGTCGTGTGGTGACAAGCAATGAGCCCCCAAAGTTTGTCATAACGCCGGATGGGCATGGTCAAGGAAGCTGTAACGCCCATGTTTTGTAGGTATTCCGAATACATCACCGATGGACCACGCAATGCGCAATACGTCATCGTGAGCGGTTTACCCGATTCGGGATTTACCAGCGGAACGAGTTCGGCGAGTTGTCCATTTACGTCGATCACGGGACGAATCCAAATGCGTCGAAATACCTCGCGCACTGGATTCGGTATGTCCTCGGCCGGATAATGAAGCCCGAACCATGAGGGTAAATCTTCACGGCGGCTTTCAGCGAATACTTCGCCATGATTGTCGGGGTGAAATTTGTAAACCATGACCCGATCGAGTCCGGTGAGAGAGCGCATTTCTTCGCAAACGTTTTGGCCAAATTCCACGAGCGTTGTTGCGGCTTGTAGCCGAGCAACGGATCTGCTCAATCGCTCGTAATAATCAGGCGCTGCAGGATTCTCGCTTTTGCCCGTTGTTTCGCATTCGACAATCGCCACCTCATCGATTGTGTGAACCGACAGATCCAGCCTTAGGATTGGAAGTCGACCATCGACTGTACAGACATAAAGCGGATTATGTTCGACCGCTTCATGACGCAAAACATCATGAATGCGCGATTGCGCTTCGTTACCGATCGCGACGAGGACCGGTTTGCCTAGAAGATCGGACGCTGGTATTCCAAAAAAATCACCGATATTTTCAGATACCTGCAATATCGTTAAATCAGCGGGACGAAGGACGAACAGCGCTCCATGGGCTTGAATGCAGCCGGGCGTTTGTACCGGTTCCATATCGCAATTGGTGATCGATACCACGTCGCGCTTGACGCTGTACGGGCGTTTCTCCGAAGGGAGTTCCGCTTCTTGCGCAATAGAAATCATGCGACATTCTCCGCGCTCCATGTTTGCAGCGTGCGAAATGTGGACCAGGCCGATTGCACGATTCGTGCGTTTTGGGCTCCGGTCAACGGAATAGCGACGATCGACTGACCGAATGCCTTCCACATTGTCCCTGTCCGTTCGCCATAACCAGAAAAAAACGCTCCGCCGGCCTGAACCGATACGCCGAAACGACTTCCAAAATGGCGCAACAATATCTTTCCCCCCAATGTGGCACCTTCGAGCACGTAGAAGCACCCGAGCGCATCAATAACGTCTTCGACTCGAGGCAACGTCGAGCATAACGGCAGCGTTCGTTCATTGCAGCCCCAAAACTCGAGGTCGCGTTTCAGCAGCGGTACTTTGCGTCGATGATCCAAATCGGCAAGTACGTCGGTCACGCCCGAAATGCCAAACAATCGGCATTCGAGCGGTTCGTAGTACCCGTAAAACCTTTCGAGCGTCTGCACATATTTCGATAGGGAGACGTCAACGGCCATTAATCCCAGCGAGTTTTCCATGCTCTGGTGGTCGGTGCGCGTCGCTTCCCGTAGCTCATCCATGACGCTCATAACAGCCGCCTCCGCTGGCCACGTTTGCCCCCTCGACAAACGCGACGCCAGGTATCGTTGAAACTCTACACCATTCGTGCCCCGCGCGTAGTCATGATTCGTCGGGTGTATTCGCTCCGAATCGCGAACAAACGTGACAAATGAGCGTATGCATATTGAGGGACTAACCACGAAACGAGCCATGGATTGACCACCTTGAAAATAGTGGCGATCCGGGATACGTCCAGGCGCCTCACCCCTGGCCCCTTTCCAACTTCGCATTGCGTTGCAATGCTGCGTGGAGAGGGGGAACCGGACTCGGGTTTTTCCGGCTCCCCTGTTATGAAAGCCGGGCACGTTCTCGCTTACGCTCGAACGGCCCTAGTCAGTGCATTCGTCGGGCTCGCTTCG
>JANORL010001139.1:0-28083 GCA_031415295.1 Polyangiaceae bacterium
AGAAATTCGAGCGCGGCGTGGAGCGACGCGGCATTTTGTGAAATATGCGTTCGAATTCCGGCACGAAGGGGACGTGTGTTACGAAGGTGAACAAAGCGCGCTGTGGACGAAGGTGACAGAAGGTGCAGATGTGCAGGCAGACGAGGAGGTGGGAATGGCGTGAGATTTTATTCGTCAACGATGGAAGCGAATTTCGTATGGAATCCAAAGCGCACATCACCGTGCGCTGCGAGAACAGAGCCTTCACGTTTCCAGAACGGCTCATATTTCTTTCGCTACGAACGCACAAAAAGTGACCCATCGCGCAACCATCGTGACGCAAAAAAGAGACAACTTCCCTCCTCATCCCGTGCCATTCTTCACCGTCATGACCTCCCTGTTCGATCACCCGCTCATTTGTTCCCGCTACTTTTTCCCGCGCTACGAACGCCCACGCGACGTCGTCAACGTCGACGTAGGTGATGCCGTCCTTGGATGCTCCCGCCACATCACGCACCCTGACGCACCGTGGCTCGTCCATTTTCACGGCAATGGTGAAGTCGTGGCCGATTACGAATCGGACCTCGCTCCGCTTTTTCAAGCTGTCGGATTCAACGTTTTTCTTGCCGAATATCGCGGCTATGGTGCGTCAACGGGAACGCCTTCGATGGTCACAATGCTCGATGATGTACCCAAGGTGCTTGCTTTCCTGGATGTACCGTACGAAAACATGATCGTGTATGGCCGTTCGGTCGGTTCACTTTATGCCATCGAAGCAGCCTACCGAACCCCCAACCTTCGGGGACTCGTCATTGAAAGTGGCATTGCCAGCCCGCTCGAACGTATTCTTTTTCGTGTACGTCCAGACGAACTTGGTGCGACGCCCGAAGCTGTGGCGCAAGCAGCCAAAGAACGCCTCGATCATCAGCACAAGTTGGCGCATTATCCAGGACGAACGCTCGTTTTGCACGCTGCCCACGATTCAATGGTGGACCGGACACATGCCGAACGTAATGCACAATGGGCTAAACAATCAGAACTCGTGTTGTATGAACACGGCGATCACAACAATGTGGTGAACTTGAACGTTACGGATATCGTGAGGCGCGTAGCGAATTTGGCTGGAAGACCGTGACATAGAACGTGTTCATCCGACGTTGCGAGTGTCGCGAGGGTTGCGCAGCAGCCTGATAAACACGCTCTCAGGGCGCGGGCTCTACTTTACCCACCACGACGTCATAATCGGTATTCGCACCGATGGGCGAAAGAGCCATTCCATCGAGAAATGTAATGGGTTCGATCCAGCTTCCGCCCAGCACGAGCCCCACAGAGCTCGCAGCCGTCAAGAACAAGGTTCCAGGCTTGCTCGGTTGGCCATGGCCAAACGTACGCAATTTGTCGTCGAATACAGTTCCATCGGCGCTGGCGAGGGGGACGAGCATGCCACACAAATTCATTCCGGGACAATCGACATTTGTGTTAGTAGAAACGTTCAATGTGCCTTTGTGAATGCATCCTGCATACAATTTTCCGGCGCCATCAGTCGAGATGCCTTGGCAAAACTGATCGTCCGGACCAGCCAAGACTTGGAGCCATCTTTCCTCGAGCGCCCCGTCGTATGCCAAGACGAGGATGTGCGTCGTGTCCGGCGCAATGGGCGCAGGTGCCGATTTGCCAGCGAATGTGAGCGCACCGGTGAGAATGCCAGACACCACGATTCGATCGGTCGACGCATCGGCGGTCAATGCAAGCGGTAAAACGTTGGGAACCCCTTTGGCGCCCAAGAAATTGCCGCTCGCCGCATCGAGCTTCAGGATAAACGCGCCGTCGCCCATGGGCAAACCCGTCCCATTGAGTGTTCCTGCAGAATAAGCACCCGCGACCACGGGATGGCCATCGGAAGCCACGGCAACGCGAATCGTCCCTGGATTGTGATTGCCTCCAGTAAACGTTTTGCCCCATTTGCAATTCAAGGTTGCAGAATCGAGCGCAACGACGACCACGTTAGGATTACCTGCGGCATCGAACGGCCCCATCTGCGGACATCCTGAATACGTCAACGCATTGCCGTGTAACACGCCCGTTGCATAGACGGTTTTACCATCACTCGACACTGCAATGGACGTGAGTTCGTCGTGCCATTGCGATCCGAGCGTGGTTTTCGCCAACGGGGCCGAGCCGCCAGCGCTCGATCGCGTTTCGATGAACATATCCTGCAAGTTGGGGTCAGCGCCAATGCTTCCGCCCCAGGCAACGACGCCATTCGCAATGGCAACGCTCGCCCCGAAGCCACTCGTGGATCCGAATCCATCCGGAGTGACGATCCATTGCGGAACACCTTTACGATCGAGTTTCGCCAAAAATGCCTGCTTGGGGTCCCCATTGCCATCGGTGACGCCCACGTTTTGCCCGAGAAACATGGCTCCGTTGTAAATACCTGAAATAAAAACGTTTCCCTCATCGCTCAAAGCCAGGGAATACGCGGTTTGTTCGGCATCATCTCCATATCGCCGTCCAAACGAGCATTCGCTGCATACCGGCGCTGAACCACCACCTCCCGCCATTGCTCCAGATCCGCCAGATCCACCAGATCCGTTAATGCCGCCAGATCCGCCACTTCCGTCAATGCCGCCTGAGCCGCCAGTGCCTGGCGTTTGCGTTCCCAAGTCCAAACACGCGGGCGTGAAAGATATGAAGCATGCAAACAAGATAACCGTGATGTTTGAGTATTTCATGACGTACCCCTGGTCGTGAGATCGAATTTTCGTAAAACAAGATTGCGCGCGTTGCGCATTTAATGCAACGCGCGCCGCGCACGCCGTTACCTACGAGTTGACACGAAAAGCGCCATCACTTCGGCGTATCGAGCTGACAAACCTGATTGCATCCGTCGCCGGGAATCTTGTTGCCGTCGTCGCACGCTTCCTTGTCCGCCTGCAGAATGCCATCACCACAACGTGGGCCGAGCAAGCAACCGGTAGCGCATTCGCCATATCCGCCGTCGTTCATGCCGTCGTCACACGCTTCGCCGAAAAGGCTATCGATTTTTCCGTCGCCGCAATACGCGCCATTTTTGCATCCCGGAGCGCAGCCGCCATAAGGCGATAAATTCACGCCATCGTCGCATTCTTCGCCATCGGCCGATTGAACCATTTTATCGCCGCAATATGGACCTTTTTTGCAATCAATCGTGCACGATCCATACGTGCCGTCGTTCACCCCGTCGTCGCAAGCTTCGTCGGGCGTCTTGACACCATCGCCACATACGCTGTCGCACACGGATTTCGTATTGTCGAAGTTGGAAAGCGTCAGCCGATAATTCGATTGTGTCGTGTGCCTTTCCGCCTGCAAGACGACGGTTTCGTAAATCTTGCCGAGTTCGAGTCCCAAGGTGACCGCGGCATTCGCATCGAGCAAGATACCACCGCTTTGCGCGCCATGCACACCGCCCAAATTGACAGCCAATTTTCTGTTCACGAATACCCAGACGTCGTCGTCGCCCGTGAAATCGAGCTGCTCGTTGCCCTTGTATTGGAAGTAGTAACGAACTTCGCTCGTGAAATGGAAATTGTTCCCATTACCTTCGTTGCCCCAACCAATTCCATTGAGCGGGAAGAAGTTCGAGTTGTTGTATTGGAAGGCGCCGTTCATCAACTTGTTCAGCGTGAGTGTTTGCACGACGGTGATGTTGATCCCGGCGACATCGCGATACCATTGGTCGAAGTTCGCTTTGCCCGTTGTCGTCGGCGTCGTCGGATTGCCAGCATAAACAGGCTTGCCATCCATTCCGAGCGTATTCGCCACGATACCCAGATCATTGCCGGTATTGTACTCGAAATCCGGATGGGCAATCTTGAAGTCGCGCAGCACGATGGGAATGTCTAGGGTATTGCCAGCATTGGGCGCAACGTCCATACATGCGTAGCCCATTTCGAATTGGCACGTCGACGAACACCCGTCGCCATTGGCGGAATTGCCATCATCGCATTGTTCGTTGTCCCCAGGCAACTTCAAGCCATCGCCACACGTGGATTTGCAAGCGCCCATCGAACAATCCGGTTCGCGCTGGCAAAACGGCGTGCAACCATCACCCGTATCGTTGTTTGCATCGTCGCACGGTTCTTTTCCTTCGACGATGCCATCACCGCAAACCGTCACCTTGCAGGGCATTCCAGGAGGACAAACCCACCCCACTTCGAGTTGACAATTGGCATCGCAGCCATCGCCAGCCGAAACGTTGCCATCTTCGCATTCTTCTTTGCCGACGATGATGTTATCGCCGCACGCAGCCGCCTCGCATGCTGCACCAATATCGAGGCAACTCCAGCCCATTTCGACCTGACAAACGGCATCGCAACCATCGCCCGCCAATGGATTACCGTCGTCGCAGGTTTCCGTGCCCGTCACCTTGCCATCACCACACACCACCGTCGTGACGCACGGAATTGCTGGCATTGGGCACGCATAGTTGTTTTCAATCGCGTCGCAATTGCCCGAACACCCATCGCCCGGCAACGAATTGCCGTCGTCGCAGACTTCGCCCGGTTCAATCAATCCATTGCCACACACCGGTCCGCACGCCATTCCGCCACAACCACCAGAGCCCATGCCTCCAACGCCCATTCCACCAGATCCACCGGCCGGAATGAACAATCCTCCGTCGCCCCCCGCCCCACCATTACCCCCCGTCGCGCCGCCAGCTCCAGCAGCACCGGAAGACGTCGGTGGCGTCGATGAGGTATCGGAGCAACTCGTCGCCAATGCCCCGGCAAGAGAAATCGAGGCCAACGGAATCCAAACAAAATGAAAAGCACGTTTCATGGAAGCGCTCCTTGTAGCGAGATGCTCAGCAGTCCAACCAACAGGATACTCCATCGGGATGCCAAACGGCGGAACTGATTGGCCACGCCTGGCGAAGTTGCACGAATTGCGCACGCCCAACCTCGCCCAACGTCGTGATGGCGTTTTTTATCGAAAAGCAGTTGCCAAAACACCCGTCGCACACCAAAAGTTCTTTACAGCATGATAACCGACGTCAACCTCGCCCCGCGCCGCGCATTACACGAAGGCGCGCTCCTCCTTCGCGCTCCAACCCTGGGTACCCTCGCCATCACCGGCAAAGATCGACAAACGTGGCTCAATGGACTGGTCACGTGTGAACTGGCGACCTGCCGATCCGGCAATGGCGTTTATGGGTTTGCCGTCGGCAAAAATGGCAAACTGCTTGCCGAATTGTTCATTTTACTCGACGACGATCGAATCTTGGTCGGCCTACCTCGCGATAGAGTCGAATTGCTTGCCCAGCATTTCGACAAGTACGTGATCATGGAGGATGTCACCATCGAAGACATTTCGACGAGTGTTACCTGGGCGTTGGCGCATGGACCGTACGCTCCTCGATTGGTGGCCATCGCGCGCGCCCACGGAGCTGTTGCCGCGGCATCGGCAGATATGACCGGCAAAGGCGGAGCGTTCTTGCTGTTCGAACCGAATTCCGCAGAAGGCATCGAGCAGCGGCTGCAAGATGAAAAAGCTGCCCCGGTCGTGATAACCGACGAACCCACATGGGACAAACTCCGCGTCGAAATTGGCATTCCGCGCTGGGGCATTGATTTCAACGACGACAATTACCCGCAAGAAGCCGCGCTCGAACAGCTGGCCGTCTCGTTTCAAAAAGGGTGCTATTTGGGTCAAGAAGCTGTGTTCATGCTGCAAATGCGCGGGCACGTGAAAAAGAAAATCGTGAAGCTCACCATTGAAGGTACTGACCCCGTAACGACTTCAACGGCAATCACATTGCCCGATGGCACATCCGTGGGAACCGTGACGAGTACGACGCCAAGCCCCGACAAACTCGTCGTGTTGGCCTTGGGGTACGTAAAATGGAAACAAACCGAAAACGGAACGGAACTTGTCGTGGCAGGAAGAAAAACGACCGTCAGCTAAGAGGGGTTTATCAGGCGTCGCGAGCATTGCGAAGCTAGGGAGGGCGGCGGAAGCGTACATCGTACGCTGAGCAAGCCCGACCGACGATTCGCAATGCGTAGCAGCCTGATAAAACCCTCTTATCGCAGAATCGATCAGCGCTTCGGTTTTTTCTTGTCCTTCTTGTTGTCTTTTTTGTTGGTTTTTTTGGGCGGGGGCGGAGCGGTCATACCGGCATTGTACCGTTCGGCAACTTCCGTCATGTATGCTTCTGTCACAAGGCGCGGGAAATCCCCTTCGCTCACGTGCGCATTCGCCATGTCTTGCGCATGTGTTGCTGCATTACGACGCCTGGTATTCATTGCGCCCATGACGCCAAACCCAGCACCACCAACAAGAATGAGCCCCGTCGCACCCCAAATAAAACCAGGATGCGCGTCTCTGTTGTCACCGGGCGTCACCGCTGCTGCAATCACAATCAGTGCCAAACCTGCAGCAACACCTGCAATCCCAATCCCCGTACCGACCGTACGCGTGCCGGCCGTGTCTTTCATCACTTTTTCGTAATACGGCAATGCATTTTCGCGATCTTCACCGATTTGTTCCAAACGTTTGGCAAACGCTTTGCGGAACGCATCATCGCGGGCAATGTGTAATCCACTGAGCACATCAATGGGTTTCGACCCCTGGTAGACGTTCCACGAATATCCCTGGCGCGCGACTTGCTGATTGGCGTAGATGCGATCGGACCCGATACGGCGACCTTGCGAGTCGTACATCTCGCGTTGCGCGACCTCGACTCGTTCATTGGTCGTGTAGACGAACGCCTTTCCTTTGACGTTCATCGCTTCGCCCGTCTTGTCGTGCTGGAATTCGTATTCGTATTCGCCATCCGGAACGATGGGCGGCGGTGGGGTACCGCCACAAGCAACCAGCGAAAGTCCGACAACGACCAAACCTGCGCGCACGTTCATAAGAGCCTCGTGAATCGGACTATCGAAGCCTGGTCAACCGGAAGGAGTCAACGGAAAAGCAAAAAAAGAGACAGATGGTTTGTCGACAAGCTCCCTATAAAGAAATTCGACTTGTTGCCCGGTTGAACGCTTCGCGTTCAACCTCAGTCAGGAAAACATGCCGACAAGCCGCTGCGCGGCTTTCGGCAGTTTCCCTCAACCCAGTCTACGATGGGGCTGCCGCCCCAAACCCCGCCGGATGAGAGAATTGAGGGGTTAGCGCTTTGGGGAGTATGGGGGCAGAACGGTCGGCGCAGTTCTTTAGGCTTCGCCCTCAAATTCACGAATTGGCGCCGCTCCGATTCTCTTTCGGGGACGGGGGGTATGGGGGGCAGAGCAGTCGGCTCGTCTTTTGGGTCTTTGACCCAAAAGACTTTAAGAGCCGCCTGCGGAGCCCCCCATCGGGACTGGCCTCGCGAAGCGCGTGTCCCACACGCGCGAAGCGAGCGTTCAAATCAAGGCCTGGTTCCAATTTGTCCGGGTGCAACTCGTGACGTGCTTCCGGTCTGATCCCGCGAGGGGTGTATGGGGGCCTCGCTCAATGCAAGGCCAGGTTCCACCCCTCAGGGGAAGATCTCGCGCTCGCCGTACGCAGCAGCAATGCGCTGAAGAGCAACGGCATAGGCCGCGACACGCATCGAGCACTTCTTCTGACGCGCCATCTCGACGACCTCGCGATACGCCTTCTTCATGGCGCGCTCGAGACGCTCGTCGACCTCTTCGAGCGTCCAGAACTCCGAACGCTTGTTCTGTACCCACTCGTAGTAGCTGACGGTCACGCCGCCAGCGTTCGCGAGAACGTCCGGCAGAATGTCGATGCCCCGTTCGAGCAAAATCTTTTCACCCTCGGGCGAACAAGGACCGTTGGCACCTTCGGCCACGAGACGCGTCTGGAGCACCTTGGCTTCTTCGACGCCAATCTGATTCTCGAGGGCCGCGGGAATGAAGATGTCCGACTTGATACGGAAGAACTCTTCGCGCGAAACGACTTTTCCAGCCGGATACCCAGCGATCGACTTGTTTTTCTTGACGTACTCTTGCAACTTGTGCGGGTTGAAACCTTCGGGGTTGTACAGGTAACCCGAATGGTCACCGACAGCGATCGTCGATGCCCCAAGTCGCGACAAGATAAGCGCAGTGAACGACCCGACGTTACCAAAACCCTGCACGGCCAACGTTGCGCCGCCGAGCTGGAAGTCATGGTCGGCTGCCCATTCCTGAATGCAGTACACGAGCCCTTGCCCTGTGGCTTTCTCGCGTCCGAGGGTACCGCCACAACTGATGGGTTTGCCCGTAACGACACCTTTGACCGACTGACGGAACACGTGCCCCACGGTGTTCATGTACGTGTCCATGGCCCACGCCATCGTCTTCGCACCCGTGCCGACATCGGGCGCGGGAACGTCCGTGTCCGGACCGATGTTGTTGCCCAGCGCGTGGATAAATCGGCGCGTGATGCGTTGAAGTTCGTCATTCGAAACCTTGTTCGGATCGAACTTGACGCCTCCTTTGCCACCACCAAGCGGCAAATTCATGAGCGCGCACTTCCACGTCATCATGGCTGCAAGCGCCTTGACGTCGTCGAGTGAAACCCCTTCGTGATAACGAATTCCGCCCTTGTAGGGCCCGAGAAGATTGTTGTGCTGAACCCGGTAACCCTTGAAGAGTTTGATCTTGCCGTCATCCATCCGCACAGGGAAATTGATGATGATCTCGTTCTTCGGCTGGCTCAGGATCGTCTGAATGTAATCGGGCAGTTCGATGGCTTTGGACGCCTCTTCGAGATACCCCTGAACGACCTTGAAAAAATCGTAGCGGTGGACCTTCGAATCGCCACCAGTCGTCGCTTGTTGGTTATCCATGCGGCCGTTCTAGTCTGGGCTCTGAGCCATTTCAATTTTTTCAGCGCGATAACCAAGTGCGTAAAAAATGCGCCTCGTCGCCGCGACGCTGCACAATGCCAAGCGTCGAAACGACCCCCCATTCTTCTCGAAAATTCGTGAATTGTGCAGTGCGCCATTACGCAGTGCGGCGCATAAAAACGGTTCGGACGGACGCCACTACATCAAGGGCGCGGCCAGAACCACAACGTGTACACATACGAAAACGCGCCAGTCACGATGAGCGCGTCGATGCGATCCAGGATGCCGCCGTGCCCGGGAACGATGCCACCCGAGTCTTTCACGCCAAACGATCGCTTCAACATCGACTCGCCAAGATCACCAGCTTGTCCTAGTCCACCAGCGACGATAGCGAGCACGATCGCGTGCTCGAGCGGCAAGCTACGCAAGTAGAAATAGTGCCCGACGACCGCTCCCACAATCGCAGCTGCAAGTCCGCCAATGGCACCTTCGACGGTTTTTTTCGGACTCACCGCTTCGTACAGTTTGTGTTTGCCCAGGAACCGTCCCGCAAAATAGGCACCGGTATCACTGAACCAAGAAAGCACGAGGGCCAGAATGACAAACCCCGGCCCTGCCTCACCCGCATCTCGGCGCAAGAGCGACAGCGTGCATAAGCCCGCGCCGATCCACAACGGACCGAAGGCCATCGCAAACGCACGCAAACCTGTCGTTTCGTTCGCTCCGAGCCGACCCAACGTCGCAAAAAGAGCAAACGTCGGGAACACAAGCAACATGGAGACAAGAACGCGGGCGTCGGTTCCAAACCACCAAAGCACCGCGTACACGCCGAGCGAAGCGACGATGCCAATCGCTTGCGAAAAACGATCTCCAGGATGGGTCATCCCGAAAAATTCGAACGCTCCCACGACGAGAGCAACTGCGAGAAACAGCGCCCAACCCCAGGGAGGTCCCAAGTAGAGCAATGCCACGATCGTTGGTATGCCAACGAGTCCCGTCATCAATCGTGTTGCAAGGTTCGATCGAGCCAAGGTCAAACCCTCGTTGCGTCGCCACCAGACAAGGTCGGCTGCGGCTCCGTAGCACGCGGAGGCAAACGACCAAAGCGTCGTTCGCGTCTTTGGTAACTCGCCAGCGCTTCAAAGAAGTGCTCTTCCGTAAAGTCAGGCCAGAGAACGTCGGTAAACGCTAGTTCCGCATACGCCGCGCCAAAGAGCAAAAAGTTGGAGATTCGATGTTCCCCACCCGTACGAATGATGAGGTCGGGCTCGCCAACACCAAGACTCGGCAAACGACTGGCAAGTGTGTGCGTATCGATGCTTGTCGGATCAAGACGGCCGTCGCGAGCCTCGATGGCCATGTCACGTGCAGCTCGCGCAATTTCTTCTTGGCCTCCGTACGACAACGCAAGCGCCAACGTCATTTTCTTGTTTTGCCCCGAAACATCACGCAACGGATCGAGCACGTCTCGGACAAACGGAGGCAACCGATCGAGGTCACCTATGGCCACCAAACGTATCTGGTTGTCCAAGATCTCGTCGCGTTCGGACACGAGGAACTCTTCGAGGAGCCCCATGAGTGCGTCGACTTCACCCGGAGGACGTGCCCAGTTTTGTTCACTAAAGGCGTACAGCGTCAGGGCGGTCAGGCCGAGTCTTCGGGCGACTCGGACGACGCGGCGCACGGCGGCACTACCGGATTTGTGACCAATTTCACGAGGCTCTCCTCGCAGTTCAGCCCAACGCCCATTGCCGTCCATGATGATGCCGACGTGATGGGGAAGGTTCGTTGCGTCTATGTACGTCATAGATTCTTTGAACGCCCAAGAGGCGGTTGAGCGTTTCCTTTGTTGACGAAAGGCGGGCGACTGTCGAGTCTCCCATCATGAGCATCGGGTTGGGACTTACGGTAACGCTGCGTGTTCGCATCGCAGCACACGAAGCACATTACGCGGGTGAACTCGTTGACGGGGCGCGAGTCCTCGGGCTGTTTGGCGATGTTGCCACAGAACTGCTCATCCGCCTCGATGGCGACGAAGGATTGTTTCGCGCCTACGAAGCCATCGAGTTTCTCGCGCCGGTACGCGCTGGTGACTACATCGAAGCGACCGGCGTCATCACCAAAGTTGGCAACACGTCACGCACGATGGCGTTCGAGGCTCGCAAGGTCGTCTCGAATGTTCGTTCGCATGACGTGCCTGCATCGGCCGCAGATGCGCACGCGGAGCCCATCGTGGTTTGTCGCGCGCTCGGCACGTGTGTTGTTCCAAAAGAACTGCAACGACGTCCGCGTCTCGTGTTGCCAGCGCTTTCGTCGCCACATGCGGACCTTGTGGCGCAACTGCCCGAACCGCGTCCGTTGATCACGCCGGCGCCACACGTGCTCATCACGCCGCCAGAATCGCCGCTCATCATCACGGCAGCGATCGTCGGCGCAGAAGTGACGCGTCAAAACACGCCGTACTTGCCGATTACTGCGACCGAACTTGCGGACGAAGCGGCGCGATGCCGCGACGCAGGTGTTTCGGTGATTCATCTGCACGTGCGCAACGCGGATGGAACACCGTCCCAATCAGCCGAACTGTTTGGCGAAGCCATCACGCGCATTCGAGAAAAAACCGACGTCATCGTGCAAGTTTCGACGGGTGGCGCAGTCGGTATGTCCATCGACGAACGTCTCGGAGGACTCGCCTGCAAGCCTGAAATGGCGACGCTCAATTGCGGCACGCTCAACTTTGGTGACGACGTTTTCGTCAACACGCGTCCCGACATTCGCAAGATCGCCGAACGTATTCGAGCTGCAGGCAGTGTGGCGGAGCTCGAATGTTACGAAGTGGGTCACGTGCAAGAAGCCGTGGAATTGTTCACACGCGGAATGATTTCTGCGCCGTTGCATTTCCAGTTTGTCCTGGGAGTACCAGGAGGAATTCACGCCAGTGAAGACGTGGTGCGTTTCATGATCACCCAGATCCCCCAAGGCGCGACGTGGGGCGTAGCCGCGGTCGGACGTCATCAACGCCCCATGACCGAACTCGCGATTCGCATGGGCGGGCACGCTCGCGTGGGCCTCGAAGACAACATCTACTTGGACAAGGGCGTCCTTTCCGAAGGAAGTGCGCCGTTGGTGGCACGTGCCGCCGCGTATGCCAAGACAGTCGGACGTGAAGTCGTCGAGCCAGACCGTGCACGCAAGCTTCTCGGAATCGTTCAAAGCTGAACCATCTGGGGTTTGGGGCGAAGGGCGCCACAGGCGATCCGAAGCCCCAATTGTTCACCCTGAGGTTTGGGGCGAAGGGCGCCAAAGGCAACCTGAAGCCCCAATTGTTCAACGTGGGTCTCGATCATCGCGACCCTTTCACTGCTACCGTTGTTTCGTCGTGCGAGCCTTCCCAAACAGCGCCCATCGATGGCCATGACCTCGCCCTTCGGCTCGTTGATCGAGTCTGCGAGGACCTATGGACGCACGCGTGGACGTCTCGTGGGTGCGCTTTTGTTCGCCGCGCTCGTCTTGCGTTTCGCGTCGATGCCTCGTCCGCCCGAGCGCGATGTCGACGCAATCGCTGCGATGCTTGGTCAATCCGTCGGAGGAACGGTCAAACCCGACGACTTCGTCTGGGAAGGTCGCGGCGGTGTTCTGCACGATGCACTTTGGGGGCGGCGCGTCTTGTTCCTGGCGGCTCGTGTTTCCGCTCCGAATGTTACGCCCACGAACGATCTCTATCGCGCTGAAGTACGGCTGACACGCGCGGGTCGACCCATCCTACTTCGTCGTGTCGTCAACTTGACGAACACGCCGCGCGGCCACGAGCACGACCTCGAGGCGCAGGGGTTGCACGCTGCATTCGCCACGAAGGTCGGTTCGACAATCCAAACCATCACCGTACTCGACCTCGCAGGCGACGTGGCAACGTGGGAAGCGCGCACGCGTACCGAGCGATTCGTGGCGTACGTCGAAAACTGGATCGGTACAGGCTCGCGCATCGGCATCGACCGCCTCGAGACGAGTTTCGGATTGCCTCCAAAAACGGTGCGTTTTGAACTGACTCCGGACGCGCTCGTATTGGCGATCGGAGAATCCGCACAAGCCGCGGCTGTGAGTTTGTCCGATGCAGCCGTCAATCCAGGACCACGCGATGAACATGCGGTGCACGCCTACCGCTTGCCGCATCCGATCACTCCGTTGCCGCGGTTCATCGAGGAGTCGCTCCGCGTGACGTTGGGCCCCAGTCGCGCTCTCACGTTCCGTAAATCGTACGTGCGCGCGAACGATGCGTGGCTTCGATTGCGCGATTCATCAGCGCCGCGACCAGCAGAACTACCTGCGGCCAGTGGTGGCGACAGTGGTACGAACGAAGGCGATTTTCCGCCGCCTGAACTATCACCCACGACGCACCGAATTCTTCCTGGTGAAGGCTTGTGGGTAGCCGCCGCAGGAGCAAGCACATTGCCTGGCGATTCCACGGCAGCACCGCCAGCGTTTTTCGAGACGCACGTTCGTCCGGATCCAAAGTTTCCCCACGCGATCGTGCGCCTCGTCGCGATGGACGGTCGACGCCTCGAACTGCGCCCAATTGCCGGCACGGTGATGCCCCGCTCAGAAACGGGCCTGCACGGCGAAGGGCGTATTGCCGCAACGGATGCGGGACGTGCCGTCGCGGTTTTTGCGAGCGGCACGCCGGATGGTTCAGCCCCAGCAGGCTTCGTGGTGGACCAACGAGCCGTCGTGTTTCCTCGTCGCGGCGCATCGACGCTGGCCGTCGATCGATTCGGTCGGCCCGCCATTGGACCATGGCCGCTCGACGAAGACGTTCCACTCACGATCCGGGGCGTATCGCAAACCAACACGGCGCTCATCGTCGACGGCCGCTTCCCGAACTTTGGTCCGCTGGACACAGAATTGAGAACACGTTCCGGGGTTGGCGTGACGAACAGTGGTCACATGATCTACGCGTTCGCACAGAACGTGCCGACGGTTCTCGTTGCGCGCGCGCTGCTTTTGGCGGGTTGTCGAGACGCAATGGCGCTGTCTACAGGACCGGATCCCGTGGGTTTTGGTTTCGTTCGTCGCGAAGGTGAACAGGAATCGTCCAAAACGCTGCTCGGAGCGAATTCCTTTGCTCCCCAACGAATGTGGAGCGGTTCACCCAACGCGTTTGTCTATGTCGTCGTTCGTTCAGGACAGCCCGACGTGCCCTTGCCCGAAGGTGCATCGTGGCAAGTTGATCCAGGGCCGCAGCCTGATCCTTCGTGGCGACCGGCACTGTTCACCGCGACCGTGACGAAGCTCGGTGCCCAGGTAAAACTCATGTTGTTTGGTCCCGAGCGTTTTCAGTTTCGGATTCGAGCGGGGACGAAGGAAGTTGCTCATCGGTTTGCAGGAACGTTCCCGGACGCACTCTCGGCGGACGAACAAACGCGCGTTCTCGTGGCGGTGGGACTTGGTACCGGCAAACGCAAGGGACCCCGCGGCATGGCGATCGGCGGCTCGATTGGGCTGAAGTTTGGCGCGGGAGCCGGCGTGCTCGTCGTCGAGAACGAACGTACACGCATCGAACGGAGCGACGCGTTCACGCCCACTGCCGATGCAGACGCCACAGAACTACCGCTGACCGCAGACGAAGGGCGTCCGCTTCCTGAAGCACGTATCGTGGGCTCGATGCGTCCACGTGCCGCCCTGGCCGTGCTCGAAGATGGCTCGTTGCTGCTCGCTTCGACGACGTTCGACACGGACGAAGCAACGACCGACGCGCTCTTGGATGCCGGCTGCACGCGGGTTGTCGCGCTGGATCGCGGAACACATCAAAACGCCTACGTGCATCGTACAGGAGCGGAACCGCGACCCGAAGCACGCTACGAAACGACGTCGTTGTACGTGTTGCGTTCGTCGATGCGTGGACGAGCGTTGTCGTTGCGTTGATCAGGTTGCGTTGATCAGGCAACGTCGGGTGAGGTCTCGTTCGGCGAGAAAACATCGACCCATTCGTCGTGTGCGTCGTGTGCGTCGTGTGCGTCATGTGCGTCGCCGTGAGTTTCCAGCTCGCTGACGTCAGGACGAACCTCACGAACCTCCGCACGAGGAAAACGCTTTGGCACGAATGCGTTCTTGAGTCGTCCCAGGGCGCGCGCATGAAGCTGCGAAACACGCGGTTCACTCACACCAAGTTCGGCGCCGATCTCCCTGTATTTCGCATCATCGAAGTAATACATGCCGATGACTTTGCGTTCTCGTTCTGGAAGTTTGTCCAAGGCGCAGGCCAAGATTTGACCTGTTTCTTTTGTTAGATAGGCAGCTTCAGGGTTCGTCTCGAATGACGTGAGATACTCTTCTTCGTCGAGGGCGCAGAGTTCGTCGAGACCAACAAAGAGGATTGTCTCGACCTCGCCGTCACGTTGTGCGGCAGCATTGACGGCATCGCGAGCGCGGCGTTTGAGCCAATCTTGTGCCCGCAGTTCATCGAGCACTGCGCCTCGAATACGCATGCGCGCGTACCACTCGAACGTCTGTCCACCGTCGCCACCATTTTTTCGGAGTGAATCAGCAAGGCCAAAGACACCCGCTGCAAACAAGTCATCTCGTTGCACGTTCGCCGGGAGTCGACGCGCGATCGGCGCGACGACTTGATACACGAGCGTCATATGCGCCTCGAGCATCCTGGGACAAACCTCATACGTGGTGGCTGCACGTACTGGCTGACTTTGCGGTTCTACAGGGACGTGGGTTTGCGGTGCGAGATTCGCGGCTTTAGCGAGTTTGCTTTCGATGAGTTTTAGAGCCGCGCGGGTTTCGGCTGAGATCGCTCGCACGCCACTTTCCGCGAGAATCCCCGCACCTGAGAGGGGTTCATTCTGAATTGGCGCGGGTTTCTTGGACGGTTGCATACGTCAGTGATCTCGCGGGTGCGATTTGCGTGGGACTTACGTGTGAGACTCCAAGCTGAGCCTCACGAGGATGTTCCGAAGCTAAGACCCGACCATCGGATCATTGGAGCGCGACTGCAAACGAATCTACAACACGCAGTCTACACTACTTGTGCCGTCAGGAAAATCCTTACTGTTGCCTCTGAAGGATTGTTTACCCACGGGTTCCCGCTACGCGACGGCAGCGACCAGGATCTCCAGGTCATTTCTGACCCACTTCATCGACGCAATTCAACGCCGGATCCCGCGTGTCGTGAATTCCAACTGCAAGATCAATAGCTTGCAAAGGTGGGGGTGAGTCTATTGTGACTCACTCGGCGTAGCGGGAGGTGGCCCATCCGTATTTTTTTCTACACTCGGCTCTCCTGTTGGAGTCACCGGTTGAGGGCGATCTACATCACCTGTTGTCTCATCAGCGGATGCCTGAGATGTAGGTGAGTCGTACTTCGGTACCTCACCTGGGCGAGAGTAGTCTATCCAGAAAAATTTACTTGTACGAACGTCAAGGTGAACGAAGGAGCTGTTTGGATAATACCCGACACCTGCATTGCGGAAAGTGCGGCAAAAGTCACGAACAACGGTGTTGGGCACGCCGGGGATGTTGAAGTCGAGCGCTCGGCCGTGGTTGTGGTTCGAGTCTTTCGTGAACTGTGTGGGCGTGTACGGGCGGTAGCCACTGACGACATGAATGGGTCGTCCCGCGAAGTGATCGCTCACCATGCCGATGAGTGTGGCGAGGCGAGGATCGATGCTGGTTTTCGCATCACTGGGGGCGTGTTTCATCATGCGGCTGAGGCCGGGAAGCGCGGAAGGGACGAGGCGGCCACGTCGCGTGATGAGTTGCGCGTCGAAGTGATCGGGGCCGTGAACGATGCGGACGAAACCGGGGCGCTTAGGTGCCGAGACAAACGGATCACCTTTGGGTTTGCCCAGGGATTTGGAGTCGCCTTTTTTCTTTGCGTCGGCGGTCTTGCGCGCGGCTTCGGCGCGGCTGGTGGCACTTGCGCGAAGGGCAGCGGCTTTTTTGGCTTCGGCGATCTTGCCCTTTTCGGGGATGACCAACGCGAGGCCAGGCTTGATACGTTGACCCGGGCGCAAGCCGTTGACGTCTCGCAAATCATTGACGGAGATGCGGTAACGCCGCGCAATGCCACCCAGGTTCTGTCCTTTGGAGACGACGTGAACGACCTCGGACGCATCGGCGTATACTGGCCAAATGGCCGCAATCAGGGCGCAGAGCACCGCGATGGTTCGTTTCGTGGTGCGTCCAGAAAAACGTCGAGCCGAGGTGACGGCATCCGAGCGAAGGGGCACGGATGCAGATTTCACCGTCTGGGGCCAACTACCTAGGGGCTTTTGCGAACCCACGCGCATTTCCCTTCCGCTACGCGGGATATTGGATTGCGTAAAGCACATTTTTGGCCGTGGTTTGCAGACCGTGTGAAGCTAGCTAGGCCGCCCTTCGTAGGCGGCACGATCGAGGCACATTTGTGCCTCCCGGCGACGACAATGAAGGTCGAGGCGGAGCAATGGCGGATGGGAATCACCTGGTAGGCGTCGACATAGGTTCGAGTGCCATCAAGGTCGTCCAGCTCAAAGAAGTACGGAAAGGTGTTGGGTTGGTCCGGGCAGGCTTCTGTCCGCTGCCACCTCAAAGCATCGTCGACGGACACGTCATGAACACGCAGGCGATCGTGTCCGCCATTGGTCGAGCGCTGAGTGACGCGAAGATCAAGCAGCGCGAAGTCGCACTGAGCATCAGCGGACAAGCGGTGATCATCCGCAAAATCACGGTGCCAATGATGACGCAAACGGAGCTGGATGAGCAGATCCAGTGGGAAGCCGAGCAGCACATACCGTTTGACATCAAAGATGTTCACGTCGACTACGAGGTCATTCGCAAGCGACCCGAAGCAGGGCAGATGGATCTGCTTCTCGTCGCCGCCAAACGCGAAGAAGTGAACGACTACTTGGAAGTAGCTCGTCAAGCCAAACTCAAGCCACTCGTGCTCGATATCGATGCATTCACTGTGCAGAACTTGTTCGAACACGGTCGCGACATCCCCCCGGATCAGACGTTTGCCATCGTGAACGTCGGCGCATCACTCACGTCGATCAACATCGTTTCGCGTGGCGCAAGTGCCTTCACTCGCGACATTCCGAACGCTGGCAACTACGTCACTGAGCAGATCCAAAAGCAGCTCAGCATCACCTTCGAAGAAGCGGAGAACCTGAAGTGCAATCCGCCTACACAAGCGTTTGGCCCGACCGTACAGGTGCCCCAAATCATCGACGCGGTATGCGACACCATCGCGAGTGAAATCCAGCGCTCGCTCGACTTCTTCCTCGCCACGAGCGGCGAGCCGGAGATGCATCGGATTTTCCTCACCGGAGGCACGTCGAATTTGCCGTCCTTACCTGCCGCCATCGGTCGGAGATCACGCGTAGGCGTCGAGATTCTCCAACCGTTCGAGCGCATCACGTTCGAAGGCAAAGACGTGAACGCTGACATGCTTCAAACCCGTGGATCGCAGCTCTGCGTCGCCTTAGGCCTCGCGATGCGCAAAGACAAGGAGAAGCGCACGTGATCAGGATCAACCTCCTGCCCCACAAGCGCGCCGCTGCCGGTGCACCGCAAGCCAGCCAGAAGTGGTTGCTCGTCGTGCTCGGCATCGTGCTGCTCGAGATCGTCGGACTCTTTCTCTTCTACCAATCGACGTACGAAGACCTTCAGCAGCAGAACCGGACAAACGCTCAGATCAAGAGTCAGGTCGACGAGATCAATCGTCTCATCGCTGACCACGATCAGATCAAGAAAGCGCTCGCCGTCTTGCGTGCTCGTGAAGATGCAATCGCCAAACTTCAATCGGGTCGGTCCGGACCAACTGCCATTCTTCTCGAGCTGGCGCAGGTCATGACAACGGGCAAAGGGCCCAGCGCAGACCCGGACAAACTAGCCAAACAGCGCCAAGACAACCCGCTGGCCGTCTTCAATCCTGCGTGGGACACGCGAAGGTTGTGGCTCACGCAATACATCGAGGGACAACGCACCGTGCGCCTCGAAGGACTCGCGCGTGATGGCAACGATGTCTACGAACTCGCGCAGCGTTTGAAGCTGTCGCCGTACTTCTACGAAGTCACCCTTCTGCCTGGCAAGAAGGAGGTCGAACAGACCACCAAACTCGACCTCGTGAGCTTCGCGTTGCAATTCAAGGTGAGGTACTGATGGCCCCGAAAGCCCCCGCCGCATCCGGCTCGACACTCGATCGCCTACCGTTGGCAGGCAAAATCGGCGTCGGTTTGCTCTTCATGGCGCTCGTCGGTGCGCTCTTCTTCGTCTTCGTTTACGAGGATTTGTCGAACGAGTTGCAGCAGGCGCAACGCAAAGAAGTTGCGCTCCAAAGTGAGTTGCGCGCGGCGCAATCTGCGAAGGAAGCGTATCAGCGCGATCGTGACGACAAAATACGCAGCGAAGCTCGCGCCGAACAAACGAAGAAGGTTCTTCCGGACGACCCCGAAACTCCGGCGTTCCTCGCCTCGCTCCAGCAAATGGCCACCGTCGCTGGCGTGAACTTGACGAGCTGGGCACCGGTAGACGAAATTCCGCAGGAGTTTTTCGCGAAGGTACCGATGAAGCTCACGCTCGCGGGCAGGTTTCACCAAGTCGCACGCTTCTTCTTTGGTGTCGGTCAACTCGATCGCATCATCAACATGGAAGACATCCAAATGAAGATCGCGGCGGCCAAACCCACGGGCACCCTTCGAGATCAGATTCCGGAACCCGAGGTGAACGTCGAGTGTTTAGCTACGGCGTTTCGCGCGCTTCGTCTCGACGATGCCGGCAAAGGCACATCAAAACGAAGGGGGACAGGCAAGTGAAGTCGACTCGCCAACCTCGGACGGGTGCCAAGCCCAAGCTCCTCACCGTCGCTATCGCTCTGCTCCCTCTTTTGGTGTTCGCTGGATGCGAAGACGATCCGGCGCCGAATCCACCCAAGCCCGCCGCTTCTGCAGCCGCTGCACCACCCGCAGGATCGGGTGCCGCCGCAACTGTTCCTGCGGGATCTGTACGTGCAGGAGCCGCTGCAAGCGCCTCGGCAAACCCGCTGTCGGAACTACCGGAACGAGTCTTCACCGAAGCCGACTTTGCAGAGACCGACAAGAATCGTGATCCGTTTCGCGGCTTCGCATTCGTGTTTGCCCAACAAGCTCGCGGCAAGACGACGATTCAGCGCCAAGTCGTCGTCGACCGTTATGCACTCGATGAACTCAAGCTCGCCGGCGTCATCACCCGCGCCGAAACTCGAGCGTTGTTCATCGATCCGAACAATGTCGGCTGGGTCGTCCACACGGGTGACTATGTCGGCAAGCCCGAGATCGTGCGTGCCGGTGGAGCTGCTGGCATCGATGTCGCCATCAACTGGCGCGTAGACCGGATCCGCGATGGAGACGTCGTGTTCGTTCGCGAAGATCCCGCTCACCCTGAAATCGCCCCCGTGACTCGGATCGTTCCCCTCTTCCCCTCGGAAGATTCCGGAAAACCAAGCCGCCGATAGCAACGAATTAGGCCCATGCAACACACGCCCACTACTATCGAGCACATGCTGACCAATCCGCGCTTCGTGTCGCCTTCACACTTCGCAACGAGGAAGCGGACCGTGTCGTGTGTCGAGCGACGCGGCAGCGACCTCTCGACTGGACTCTTGGTCCCTCCGCAAGAGCGATGGCTGCGCTTTGCACTCATCGTGCTCGTGCTTTTCCTCGGCTCGATTCCTCGAGCAAACGCACAAGCTGCGACGCCCGTCGAAGTGCGCGAGGTCAAGCTCAGCGCGCCTTCGGAAACCACTGCCCGCGTGTTCTTTTCGACCACGGCAGAACCAAGGTTTGTCGCGCGCGTTGCTGACGGCGGCAAACGGCTCGTCATCGAAATGTCGGGCGCGGAGCTCAAAGGGACGCCAGGCGTCGGACGCGGCAACACGATCGTAAGCCGTGTGTCGAGCCAAACCTTGACCCAAGACGACGTCAAGATCGCTCAATTCAGTGTCGAGCTGGCCCGTACAGCCGAATATCGCATCTCGACGGGCCCCACGGGACTCGTGCTCGATCTGTCCGCGGCCGACATCACCAAGCCCATCGTCACGCTCGTGCCCGATGCCGTTGCAGCAGGACAAACAGCAACCGTCGCCGTCACGAACGTGAAGTTCGATCATCAACCGGGCAAAGACCGCGTCATCATCGAACTCGATGCCGATGCAAAATTCTCCCACGCCACGACGCCGACCGGACAAACCGTCATCGAGCTTCAAGGCGTACTTTTGCCAGATTCTCTCGAGCGCAAACTCGACGTAACCGCATTCGGTGGTCCGGTGACGGCCATCTCCACGTATCGCCGACGCAGCAACAGTTCGCGTGTTGTCGTCGAGATTGAGCCCAAAGCGGGCACCGTGGGTGTCGTCGCGCGTGAAGGTCATTCGCTCATCGTCACCTTCCCGCAAGATCCACGTGATTCAGCTGCAACGGGTGTGGGTGCCGATGGCGGCGTTGCCCGACGCACTCGAACGGTTGCGCGCGAAGAAGACATACGCAATCCGCGAACCGGTTCGTCGCAACCGATAGAATCGACGATCGACGGCGAAGAAGCCGCTGGGTTTTTACCGACAACCCTGGCGCAACAGCGTCGATTTGCAGGCCGACGTATCGATCTCGATCTGAAGGATGCTGACATCCACAACGTCTTGCGGTTCGTCGCAGACATCGGACGCGTCAACGTCATCACGTCAGACGACGTCAAAGGTACCGTCACGATTCGCATCAAGAACGTGCCTTGGGATCAAGCACTCGAAACGGTGCTCCAATCCAAGGGCCTCGGCATGGTTCGTTCCGGCAACATGATTCGCGTGGCACCCGTCGAGATGCTCAACAAAGAACGCGAGCTGGACATCGCCCGGCGCAAGGCAGACTTGCAGCTGGCGCCGCTTGAAACCCGACTCATTCCCGTGAACTACGCGGTGGCCAGAGAACTCCAAGCTCGTGGCAAAGACTTGCTGTCGCCACGTGGAACACTCGCCGTCGACGAACGCACGAACATCCTCATTGCGCGCGACGTTGCCGGGAACCTCGATCAGATCGAAGAACTCACGCGTGCACTCGACACGCAAACGCCACAGGTGCTCATCGAAGCCCGCATCGTGGAAGCCACGAGTCGCTACTTGCGCGACGTGGGTATTCAATGGGGCGGCGACGGTAGCGTCAGCGCTGCAACGGGCAATCCCACGGGCTTGGCGTTCCCTTCACGCATCGGTATCGCTGGCGGCGCAAGCGATCAAACGACCCCTACGGCAGGTTTATCGCCGTTCACACAGACCGTCGCGAACCCGAATTTCGCCGTCAACTTGCCCGCCGCAGCAGGCACCGGCATCGGTGGTGCCCTCGGCTTTACCTTCGGCTCCATCGACAATTCGGTCAACTTGGCCGTGCGTTTGTCGGCGGCTGAAGCGACCGGCATGTTGCGCATCATTTCGAGCCCGCGCATCTTGACGCTCGACAACCGTGAAGCACGCATCAGCCAAGGCACGTTGATTCCGTTCGCGCAAATCAGCGCACAAGGCGTCCAAACGACATTCCAAGAAGCCAAACTTCAGCTCTTGGTCAAACCTCACGTGACCAGTGACGGCAGCGTCTCGATGCACGTGAAGATCAACCGCGACGAACCTGACTTCAACCAAACATCGGCTCGTGGCGATCCCACGATTCTGAAGCGCGAAGCAGAAACCGATCTGTTGATCATGGACGGCCATACGGCAGTCATCGGCGGCATCTACACGCGCAACACCGGCCGCAACCTCGACCAAATCCCCATCCTTGGTGACTTGCCGCTCTTCGGTATCCTCTTCCAACGACGTCGTTCGAGCGACTCGCGCGGCGAACTCGTCATCTTCATCACGCCGCGCATCATCAATCGCGCCGAAGCTCTCGGGAAGTAAACTCGCGCGGCATGAGCCGCTCGACACACACCTCTGGCGCCTCCATTCCTCTCGGAGGCGCCGACGTTTTCAATCTTATTTTGGAACGGGCGGGACAACGACGTCGTTGATCGATTGCACACTCGCGCCGGCGGGATAGGCATACGACACGTATTGGGTGAACAGACTCCCTTGGCCGGGAAATCCCGGAATGGTTCCCCAACCCCAGACGGTCACGCCAAACGGCAAATCGCTCGACATTTCGTGGCGTCCATTCGAGCAATTGCCGACATTTTGAAAATTACCCGTGACGAGATCCACGCGCGTGTACTCGTACGGTCCCACTTTTTGCCAACCCGTGAGGGATCCGGCGCAATCGAGGTTTACGTCGGCAAAGATTCCATCCTTCGAGGGTCGGCGCACGACGACGAGGCTTGTGTCGGAATAGGTTGGATCGGTGAAGAGTACGTACGAATCGAGGTATTGAGCGGTGGGAATAACGTTGACCCATTCGGGATCGCCTTCGCCGCCAAACCCCGAACCACCCGTCATGTACGAACCGAGGTAAAACGGGTGATCCTTGTCTTGGCTTTTCACGACGTACGGCCCTGCGGAATTAAATTCGTAAACTTGTCCCAGGCCGAGGGTCGATGGGGCACCTGCGGGTGCCGACGGTGTCCAAGTCAAATTGGTACCGTCGACGGCTCCGACGAGTCTCCACGGCGGCGCTTCATCTTGTTGGCCGGCACGACCGCGATATCGAACGGCAGCGTATTCGTTGCCCAATGCGCGAATGGGCGGAATTTGTTGTTGTGCCGAATCACAAGCGGTTGCATCGACCGGCACACTCAGACACGTTGCTCCTCCCCACACGGCAATGGGTTTGTCCGACTGAATCGGGCTACCGGTGAGTTCTGCATGCTGCGTGAACTGCAAGTATTGGCCGCGGTTGATCGTATACGTTTGCGGCTGCCCGGAGACTCCACCGGGAACACCATTGCCACCATCGATGTTGGCATTGGGCAAAATGGTGACTTTGGTATTGTCTTCTCGAGCCAAAATATCGAGCGACGGCGCGGCTTCTGGAACGACGACGCTTTGCTTGTATGCATTGATCGCGATGTAGTTCGTGTCCCAGGCACTCGTCGGCAAGAGCAGCGTTGCGGATGTCGCCGCCGAGCTACCACCACCATAAGGCAATATCTGATATGCGACGATGGGCCGATCGGCTGTCAGATGAAATGCGTTTCCGATACCTGTTCCCGTGACCGCTGCTTCGACTGCCACGGCGGGAGGCACGGGACACGCGGGCATGAACGAGCCGAAATTGGGACCTTGGGCGAGGAAAAGAATGGCGACTTCACCGGGCGCCAAACCAGCCGCCGGATCATACGGCGCATAGGTCAAACCTTGCCCTTGACCTTGAGGAATACGCGTGAAACTCGCCACGGAAAGGGCTTGCCCTTGGTATTCGACTTGCAAATGCACCGGCGTGGACCACGTATTGGCCACGAAAGCCGCAAAACAAGCACCAGCTCCCGCAGCAATCAATTCCGTCTTCAGCGACCAATAATCGCATCCATAGGAACTCTTCGAGACTTCTGCCGCTTGACACGGATCGTTGATGCACACTCCATTCGCGCAACCTTGATCCCCAGAACACGTCGAGATGACGACGCCATTGCAATCGATGACCTTTTTCAGATCCGCCGAGCAAGACGTCGCACAACCGCTATTTCCTCCAGAACCCGCAGGAAAAACGATATCCCCGCCTGAACCAGGCGAGTTGCCCATACCCGAACCAGCCGAGCCTGTGCCACCAGCCCCGCCGGTGTTTTCCGTTTTGCCGCCTGCAGCGCTACACGCCGCAACGCAACCCAGTCCACACGCCGCCGATATCAATATCCATCGCAGTGAATTTGTATGCATGCTCGTTAACCCTATCCCAAATCATCGTACTTTCCCGACCATGTCAAGGAATTGATCGGACCCTGCGGCCAATGTTCCCCGCCAGCAACTTGCAAGGCCTCGACCCTCACTCGATTTGCCACATTCTTCCCCTCGCTTCGCTCGAATTTCGTGCTAAGACCGCGCCGCTCGTCATGCACTTCGTCATCTTTGCCGCTCCTTTTTTCACCGACCACGCCGTCCGTTTCATCGAAGCCATCACGCGGTTGCCCGATGTCCAGCTCGGCATCCTCTCGATGGAGCCCTTCGACCGTTTGCCTCGACATTTGCTCGGCGGCATCGCAGGTTACAAAACGACGGGCGATATCATTTCCACAGGAGCGATCGATCGAGGGATTGCGGCTGCCGAAATCGAGCAAGGGTCGCGAGACTTGCAGCGGTACGTCAAGGCGACTTCGATTCACAGATTGTTTGGCGCGAATGAACAGATTCAGGTGCCTTTGGCGCAAGCTCGCGAGAAACTCGGCATTGAAGGGATGCGCACGGAAACCGCGTTGAATTTCCGAGACAAACACCGAATGAAGTCGTTGTTAGGCGAGGCGGGCGTTCCGTGTGCTCGGCATAAGACGGCGCAATCGGTCGAAGAGATCTGGAAAGCGGCATCGGAACTTGGATTTCCGCTCGTGGTCAAGCCGCCGGCGGGCGCTGGTGCGGCGGCGACATTTCGCGTGAACGATGCCCTGGATTTACAAGCGCGTCTGCCGAGCGTCACGGTTGGCCCGAATGATCTCGTGCTTGTCGAAGAGATGGTCCAAGGCACGGAGCATTCCTTCGAAACGATTTCGATCGACGGAAAACACGTTTGGCATTCGCTCACGCATTATTATCCCACGCCACTTGAAGTATTGCGTAATCCATGGATTCAATGGAGCGTCGTTTTGCCACGGGAAGTGGATGATACGAAATACGACGACATTCGCGTAGCGGCACGAAAAACGCTGGATGTGTTGGGCATGGGAACGGGGCTCAGCCATATGGAGTGGTTTCGGCGCAATGATGGAACGGTCGCCGTTTCCGAAGTAGGTGCACGTCCGCCGGGAGCTCAGTTCACGCAACTCGTTGGATTTGCCCACGAAGTCGATTTTTGTTATGCCTGGGCGCGGGTGATGGTCTTTGGCGATTTCGATCCGCCGAAACGTCGATTCGCCGCCGGAATTGCGTATTTACGGGGCCAAGGCACCGGACCGATTAGGGCCATCGTGGGTATTGACAAGGTCGAAGCCGAAGTGGGTCACCTGATTGTCGGCTCGAAACTTCCCGTCCTCGGACTCGCGCGTAATACAGGGTATGAAGGCGACGGGTACATGATCGTGCGGCACGAACGAACGGCGGTCGTCGAACGCGCTTTGCAACACATCATTTCCACAATACACGTCGATTGCAGCACATAATAACAAAACGCGGAGATTCTCATGCATCACCATGACGTCATCATTGCCGGCGGTGGCATTGCGGGGGGGTTTCTCGCTCGGCAACTTCGTCGCCAGAGGCCCGAACTCGACATCTTGCTTCTCGAATCCAAACCCGTCATCGATGATTTCAAAGTCGGCGAAAGCACGGTCGAAGTCGCCGCCAATTACATGATTCGGCGCCTCGACCTAGGCACGTACCTTTATCAGCATCAGCTTCCGAAAAATGGCCTTCGCTTTTTCTTTGATTCACCGAACAAAGATTTACCGCTCGAACGCATGAGCGAAATCGGATCGGACCATTTACCATTTCATCCCAGTTTTCAGCTCGAACGCGCCAAACTCGAACGCGATCTGGCCATTATGAATCAAAAAGACGGCATCGACATGCGTCTCGGCGCCAAAGTGCTGGACGTGCAAATCAATGGACAAGACGGGCACACGGTCACCTGGGAACAAGGCGGCGAGAAACACGAAGCGTGTGGGCGATGGTTTATCGATGCTTCAGGGCGCCGGCAACTGCTCGCCCGCAAGCTCGGTTTGCCCATTCATAAAGAAACACGCCTAGAAACGGCCGCGGCGTGGGGTCGTTATCGCAACGTCGCGGGTCTCGATGCCGTCACCGATCCTGCATTTCGAAGCCGGGTACGGTATACGTCGCGGCATTTGTCGACAAACCATTTCATGTACGATGGATACTGGATTTGGTTCATCCCGCTCGCTGGCGACATCATGAGTGTCGGCGTCGTGTACGACAAGAGTCGTATTGGCCCTGGTCCCCGCAATCGCGAAGCATTCGAGGCGTTTCTCAATGGACATCGTTCCTCACGGGACCTCATGCAAGGCGCCATTTTCGAAGACTTTCAGAGTTACGCCCATTTGCCTTATCACACGGACAAGTTTTTCTCGAAAGACCGCTGGGCCTTGACCGGCGAAGCTGGAGCTTTCACAGATCCGTTTTATAGTCCCGGTTCGGATTTTATTGCCACGGCAAATGAATTCATCGGAGCGCTCATTGAAGCCGACTTTGGCGGCGAACGAAAAGACTTCGAAGAACGCGTCGACCTCTACGATGCTTATTACCGCTTCAAGTACGAAAGCACCTTGCTTTTGTATTCGCGGTTGTATCCCATTTTTGGCAGCTACGAAGTTTTTCGGCTCAAGTACCTGCTCGATTTCAACAACTATTACAACCTCGTCTATTGGCCATTTCTGGCCAACAAACTCACGGATGTCGCGTGGATTCGCAGCGAACTCGAATTCTCGAGCAGCGTGCTCCGAGCGCTCACGTCCATGGCCAACCATTTCACAAACATGGCCGACGTGCTCCGAGCGCAAGGCCAATACCATGCGCAAAATGAAGGACGCTGGGCCAATGGTCTCAATGGTATCGTCGCCCTCGAGAAACGTATCACCCCAACGGTCGACGAAAGTTTCCGCCGCGAACAAGTCAATCGGTCCTTTGGCAGTGTGTTTGCCGCCATGTTGGAGCGTCTGTCGGGACAACCAGGTTTGGGCGATCGAAAACGAGTCCTCGATGAATTGCAACTTCCACACGTCATGCTGTGGAAAGACATCGACGAAACCAGCACCCGTCGATTCTTGGACCGCCTTTCCAGGCACCTCACGACCGACGTACGCCGAGATTTTCCCAATGTGCAAAGTGTACAAATAGGCGTCGAAGGTCGCGACGTGCAGCTTTTGGGCATAACGCCAGACGATGCGGCATATGGTCCAGCGTTGGAACGAGCGCGCGCATTGTGGAACGTTTCGGGTGAATCGTACGCGTATATGGCGCTGTAGCGATCAGGTTCGAGCGCACAATCCGCGCCTCACCCGTGCGCCTCACCCCCCAACCCCATAGGCGTTAAGATATGCTCTCATTTGATGCCGAGTCGCGCCTCACCCCCTAACCCCCTCTCCAACTTCGCATCACTATGTGATGCTGCGTGGAGAGGGGGAAAAGAGCCTCGTTTTTCCGGCTCCCCCTATAAAGAAATTCGACTTGCAAGCCGGTTGAACGCTTCGCGTTGAACCCCTGTCAGGTC
>JANORL010001140.1:0-3062 GCA_031415295.1 Polyangiaceae bacterium
TTTCGGATGTGCTCACTTCGATCGAAATGTTTGGACCGAACGAGAATGGCGCGACCGAACTTGCGTGGTCGTATTCGCTGGGCTACGAGCGCAGCGCGGATACGGATCGGCCATTTTTATCGTCGATCGAACGGTGTGGAGCATTGGGCGGTTGTTTGCAAAGGACGAGGTGTTAACATGGACGCAAAACGATATTTTCAAGGCCGTCGCGTATGCAAGTCATTCTTATCAAGAAAGTTGACGTCTGTAGCCACCAATGTTCTGCTCGGAGCCATGAATCAGGGCATTCGTCAGTTTTTCGCGTTCCTGTTCTGTTTGTCATTTGCGTTATCGCTTCTCGGTTGCGCTGCGCCGATGGTCGAGCGCCGTGCATCGTGGAGTCTTTTACCCACCGCGGCCGAGGTAGAAGCCGACAGGGCACGTTTGGCCATACCGTCTGAATTGCGAACGAGGCTGAATGCAATTACTGCGCAATCGTGCAAAGCGGCAAGCAACGCACAACTCAACCGGCAGCTTATCGGACAAACCGCTTATGAACCACTTGAGGAAGTGCGCCAAAACCTGGTCATTGCGCTTTTGAAATGGGGCGCCGAGCAAGCGTACGAGAAAACGCCCGAGGAGCGGGCCGCTTTTCTGCAAGCGCGACAATTGATGCCCCTACCGCCCGTGGAATGGCAACCATCGGCGCCTGTTCCCGAGGCTGAAGCGCCGCCGTTGCTTGAGCATCCCATTGTGCAAGCTGGAGCGGGCGGAGTTTCCGGCCTGGCCATTGGCGCCGTTCCATTCGGACCCGCGGGTGCCGAAGTCGCCATTGAATTACGTTTGCTTCCCAAAGGCACGTATTGGGCACGCGTCGGCAAAGCTTGCGGAGAAATCGTCATTGGCACCGGGCAGATTATTGTCGGTTGCGCTGGAATCGGTGCGGGGGCCGGAATGAGTGGCACGGGTGGTGGTGCCGCGGTGGGCGTGCCGGTCGTCATCGGTTCGGTGGCGATAATGGCCAATGGATGCGCAACGGGGGGCCATGGTGTGGCGGAGTTGCACCAATTATGGCGCGAGGGGGACGTACCATCGGAGGCGCCTGCGCCCGCGGCTGGTCAATGGGTGCTGAAAAAGGCTGCGGAAAAGCCGACGCCACAAGCGCCCATTGCGAAAGCGGCACCCGCGGTCAAACCAGCCACGCCGCCCGCGGTTGCGCAGCAGACGACAACGACGACGCTGTTCAAATCGACGGGAAAAAGGGTCACGAAGACAGGGGAAACGACAACAACGACGACGCCGCGGGTCAAGGGAAAACCGTCCGCTACTAGCGCGGATGCGGCACCTGTGGCAAAAGGGGCGAAACGCGGGCCGAAAACGGATCCGGAAGCCCCACACAATGCGGCGAGAATCAAGGACAGAAAAAAATTGGAGGCGGAGGGAAATGAAATATTGTCAGGTGGAGGCGGCGAGCTTCGCGAAAAACTCGTAAAAACACCCGGCGGACTCAAATCAGGTCGTCGTCCAGACACGACGTTCAAGACGCCAGAAGGCGCCGAGCGTGGACGAAACTATGGTAAAACCAACGCCGATGGTACGCCCGTCAAGCGAGAACAAGAAGCCCTCGATGACCTCAACAAAGATGGCAAATTACCCACCGATTTTGTACCCTACGACAGGTGAATCACATGACCTCATTCGGAACCGAATTTCATGCCACGCCCGAAGAACTCATCGAACTCACTGGAAAGTGGATGACGGAATACCCGATCTTCGCGACGGCAAAAGCTTTTCCGCCATCGCGCACCTTCCCCATGACTCTAGATGACTTTCGTCAGGTCCTTGCACCGCAAGATGTTGGGGAGGTCCTCTTTACCAAGGGCCCAATCGCCGCGTCCGCTCGCACCAACAGCGACATCTTGGACCAATATCCTGATGCCCTGACCCTTCGAATTGGACGACTTTGGCCCCGCGGTTTGGAGCAAGCATGGCTCACGACAATGGACGCCACAAATCCGACGTGGAAAAAGATCAACCGTGAACTTAAAAAAATGACCACGGCAGGGGCAAACTGCATTTGGGAAGACGGCCGCACGCAATATGATCGCAACGCCCGGTTCACAGCGGCTGCAAAAGCGTTGGCGGCAGCAGGCACGCCGTTGCGGAACAATCGCAATGGTACCTACGTTTACGTGCCGAAGTAAATCCACGATGAACCAAACCACCGCGAACTGAATACGTGAACTCCGGTGCTTGCTTCTTGCACGATCCATCGCACTCCTCCCATTTCGCCGCAAATGTTATTTGCGGGCATAGCGTTGCTCGATCCCGATGGTGAATGGAGCCAGGTCACACCCCAGCGTGACGGGCTGGAGCGCGTGTGGCGCGTCAACCGGCCGGCAGCGATGGGCGCTGATTTGGACACGACGCCATCGACGACGACCCAATTCGATAGCCTCGATCGAGTATTGATCGCGACGTCCCCCAATGGCGCAAAGATGACCGCAAGCCATTCGATGTTCGGGACGACCACCGTGGATTCATTGGCGCGTGAACGCGTAGAGATTCGTGACGTCGACGGTCGAACCATTGAAACGATCGAACGGGTCGACATTTCACCACCATTGGCGTTGCCGTGGGATCGCACGTACGACTATTTGCATACGTTCTACGCAAACGGACCGTTCGGTCTTTTGAAAACGCTCACGGATCCGAATGGAAACGTGACGTGGATGAATTACGACGTGCGCGGCAATCGCAACGGGATCATCGATCCCGACGCTGGAACCCACACGTCGCAATTCAACGGCCACGGCGAATTGATGCGCGAAATCATATCGGGTGACGTCCGCACGTATACGCGTGATGTGCTCGGGCGTGTAACGCAAAAACAGACGGTCGACGGTATCAGCCAATGGGTCTACGATACGCAAAAAGCGGGTACGCTTTCGCATGCGACAAGCCCCTCCGGTGTGAAAACCGATTACCATTACGACAACCTGGCACGGCTGGACGAAACAAGCTGGACCGTCAATGGCGAGGTGTTCAAGGTTTCGACGACGTACGATACGCTCGATCGGCCG
>JANORL010001141.1:0-3552 GCA_031415295.1 Polyangiaceae bacterium
GTCGCTTGGTTTTGCGACACTGTTGATTGCATCGAATTCATATGGCCAATGTCCCCCGATGCCGCGGTAAGAGATGTCGATAGCTTCGCCATTGCAATCTGAAAATCGGACGCAGTACGCCGTTCGCGATCGATACGTCCGATACGATCGAGCGCTCCAGAGACGAGTCGTCCGACATTACGCAATGCATCGACGCGTTCCTCGGTAAGGTCGAGCGATTGCTTGACGAAGAAGTCCATGGTCCCAAGGAGAACGCCGTCGACGATGATGGGAAAACAAACGCCGGATTTCACGCCAAGGCGCCGAGCAACGGGAGCCCGTGAGCAATCGACCATTTCGCCGATGTCTTTGACGAAGAGCAGAGATCGCTGACGCCATGTGCGTCCGTTAAAACCCACGCCTTCCGAAAACGTGGATTCTCGTGTCACTTGGCGAAATTCTTCGTTCATCTCACCGGAATCGACCGCAAACCGCAACACGCCAGCTTCCTGGTCGCACATCCAATACGATCCGTAGTCCCATCCAAATTCGTTACGCACCGTTTCGAGCGTCGTTTGAATGGCCTCTTTGACGCTGGTGGTCGCCGCAAGCGCCGCTAGAACTCGATTGACAGCGGACGCGTTTTGAGCACTTTCGCGCGCATGGTCGGCGACTTTGAGACGCGTGATTGCACTCGAAACGAGCCGTCCCACGTTGCGCAGTGCGTCCCTGCGCGTAGGACTGAGTTGCAACGTGCGCATGACGAAAAAGTCCATGGTGCCGATGAGCTCACCTTGCACCATGATGGGGAAACAAACGCCGCTCTTGACGCCCATCTCTCGAGCGACCGGTGCACGCGCGCAATCGGACATGTCGCCGATGTCTTCGACGAAGAAAAGATCCCGCTGCTGCCAGGTGCGTCCGTTGAAACCAACACCTTCAGCAAACGAGGACGACATCGTCACTTGTCGAAACTTTTCGCTTACAGCGCCAGAATCGAGGGCAAACCGTAGGACGAGTGCCTCGCGATCCATCGCCCAAAAGGATCCGTAGTCCCACCCGAAGTCGCGCCGGATGGCTTCGAGAACCGCCGCGATCGCTTCGCGAAAACCGCTCGCTTCGCTGACGACATGGAGCACGCTGACGATCGCTGCGTTGTTGGCCGTAGCCTCGGCGAGTTGTTCTTCGAGGTACGTGATGCGTTCGTCGCCGTCAGAGATCGCGTCAGCAAGTTGTTCTTCGAACCGGGCAAATTTTGCCGGCTCCGTCGAATTCACATTTGCTTGTCGCGTTCCGGTCGGTGGTTCGTCGTCGCGTTTGCCGGTCATGATCGTCCTCGAAAAAACACGTTCAGAGAATGCATATTCGTCTGCATTCGAAAACGAGTACAGCAATTTTCACGAACGGTTCCAATGCGCTCACGCCAACAATTCGCCAACGTTTTGACGAAAAAACGCTGAAACATCTGAATGACCCGTAAACAGGCAGAATGCCGTAGGGTGTCGCCTGCCGAATGCGTTGATGTTTCGGCACGACCATGCGAGCATCGCTGACCGGCGGTGCGCTTTGCGGCACTCCTGCTTACCATTCTGATGCGTAACATCTCGGGCGCATTGAACCCAGAAAGATATCTGCTGCTTCATTACACGCAATACGTGCCCCATAGTCTCGTTTTTTTCGCACCCTTCTTGTGTTGGGGCGGTTTTTCGCTGCTCATTGCCGCGTTTTGCAAACGCATCATTGCAAAAAAAAAGAACTCGCGTAATACTTCATCCCAAAAATTCGTGATGGCTCACATTCAAATTGTTCACATTCTAATTGTAACAGGTTTACGATCTGACCATCTATCACATCTCCATTTCCACAACGACAGCCTTGAGAGTGGGCCATTTCGCGGCGTTCGCGGGGGGCCCCGCTGTCTGAGCCCGCGTTTGGGCGGGCGAGTTCGGGGTCCCGCGGGCGCCGCGAAATGGAAAGCTCCCGGGCGGCCCACGCAAAAGACCGCGGTTTTCAAGAAAAAGATGTGACGAATGGCCAGAGTCACGATGGGGGGGTCGCAGGCGGCTCCGTCCCCCCATACCCCCCACGCCAACGCGAATATCTCCTCGCACGAGCGCGAATGGATTTACGCAAGCCTAAAATCGCAAACGCCCTAGATCCCCCATTGACGACGTGCACCTCGACCTTGTACCGTCTCCTGGCTTTGACGCCCGAAACCAAGACATCCTTCCCGAGCATCGCCTCGGGCATCCTCCACGGCCTCGGACTTGGCGGCACGCTCTACAGTTCGCTGGTCTTCATGCATCTGACCACGATGCCGTTCGCGTATCTCTACAAACCTGGCGTTCGGCACATCTTCGTCAACTTCACGAGACGCTTCGTCATACCCACATGTGCGCGCCTTGGTGGGCTGCGCATCACCGGCTCGGGCCTCGAACACCTCGACGCATGTCCGAATGGGTACGTACTCATCGCCAACCACGCATCGAACCTCGACCCCATTGCGCTCATGTATTTGATGGATCGCACCGATCTGAATTTCGTGGCGAAGGTGGAAACGTTGCAGCGTCCGATGCTCGGAAAACTCTTGGCATCCATTCCTTGGCTCGCGGTCGACCGCGCAAGTCTTGCGTCGCTGAAAAAGTTGGCGCACGAGGTCCGGGAGAAGCAAAAAACAGGCTGGATTCCGCGAATCGCGGTTTTTCCCGAAGGAACCAGGTCCGAAGACGGCAAGCTCGGGGCCTTCAAGAGTGGTCCGTTTTTGCTGGCGGCGCTGCTCGGGATTCCGGTTATCGCCGCAGTGATTCGCGGGACGTATCCATTACACAAAAAAGACGCCTTTTTGGTTTATCCCGGCCCCATCCATGTCGACTTTCACCCGCCGCTCTGGCCCACGAAACTCGAAGGAAAGCAGCTTGACCTCAAAGTGGTCGATGCGGCAGGCGTGCTTATGAAACAAGCCCAAGCGATCTACAAGTCCATTGATGATTTCACCGTCGTTCCTGGGGCCTCTGCGGCTGCCACGGAGAGCCATCACGCATGACTGCACAACCCCTCATCGTAGGCATTGGGCATTATTTGCCCGAGCGAATCGTTCGTAACGAAGACTTGCCGGCGCCCATGAATGCCGACCCTGCGGGTATCACGAAACGTACGGGGATCGTCGAACGGCGCTGGATCGAAGGCAAAACACGGACGTCGGATCTCGCCGCGGAAGCGTGTAAAAAAGCGCTGGCCGATGCGTGCCTCGAACCGGGCGACATCGATTGCATGATCGCGGCAACTTTGTCGAACGATATCGTCTTTCCGGGCCTTGGCGTGTACACGCAGCCCAAAATAGGCATTGCGGGCATCCCGGCCTACGACATTCGTAACCAATGCTCGGGATTCTTGTATTCGCTCAACGTCGCCAAAGCGTTCATTCTAAGCGGCATGTACAAGCGTATTCTCGTGGCCTGTGCGGAAGTGCATTCTCGCGGTCTCGGGAAAACCATGAAACATGCGCACATTACACCGCTTTTTGGTGATGGTGCCGCGGCCATCGTCGTATCGGCAGAACCACATCCCGAACGA
>JANORL010001142.1:0-3917 GCA_031415295.1 Polyangiaceae bacterium
TCGACGAACATTCCGTTATCACGAATTACCTGGAAAAACCCGAAACGACTTATCACGTGAGCATGGGAATTTACGTCTATGAACCGCGCGTGCTTTCCTATATTCCCAAAGGCGCATACCTGGATTTTCCAAACCTCGTCATGAAGTTGATTGCTGCAAATGAAAAGGTTGTGTCGTACGTGACCGATTGTTTGTGGCTCGATATTGGCAGACCCGACGACTACGCGCGTGCGCAAGAATTGTTTAGCCACAACAAGGAGGATTTTGAACGTGTCTAATTGGAACATTCCTTTGTCGGACATCGACTTCGACGAACGCGAAACCCAAGCTGTTCTCGAAGTGTTGAAAGACAAGTGGCTTTCGATGGGGCCCAAGGTCGAAGCATTCGAGGCTGCGTTTCGGACGATGTCGGAATCGCCGCATGCGCTCGCGGTATCGAATGGAACGGCGGCGTTGCATTTGGCTTTGCTTGGATTGGAAATCGGGGCTGGCGATGAAGTCATTCAACCGGCGCTGAATTTCGTAGCGTCGGCGAACGTGACCGTCGCTGCAGGAGCCACGCCGGTATTCGCCGACATCGTTTCGGACGCGGAACCCGTTATCGATCCGCGAGCTGTTGACGCGTTGTGCACATCCAAAACGCGCGCGGTCATCTGCATGCATTATGGTGGTTTTCCCGCCCCAATGGCCGCTTTGAAGGAACTCTGCAAAAAACGCGGCATTCACTTGATTGAAGACGCTTGTCACGCCGTCGGAGGGTCGTACATGGCGCCCGCTGGACTGGAGAACGCTGCATTGGTTCGGCGTCCTGTCGGCTCTGCATCAGACGTGGCGTGTTATTCGTTTTTCAGCAACAAGAATATTGCAGTGGGCGAAGGCGGAATGGTAACAACGCCGCACGACGACGTTGCAAAGCGTATCCGTCAATTGCGGTCGCATGGAATGACGACGCTCACGTGGGATCGCCATCGAGGTCACGCGAATACGTACGACGTGATTCATCACGGGTATAATTATCGACTCGATGAAATTCGTGCAGCCCTGGGAGCCATTCAATTGCAAAAGCTCCAGGCAAACAATCGCAAGCGATTGCAAAATTTTTTCGCGTACAAGACGCGCCTCGCTTCTCTGAAGGATTGGACGATTCCGTTCGCACACGCCGTATCTTCGCCAGATTCTGACGCGGGAACGGCGCATCTCGTGGTCCTATTGGCGCCGACCAGCGAACAGCGGGATCGCCTACGCGACCACTTGAAGGCGCTTAAAATCCAAACGAGTCTGCACTATCCGACCATTACGACGTTTAGCGCATTTTCGGCATATGCGGGATCATCCGTCCCTAAGTCGCTCGATTATTCGTCACGAGCGCTCACGCTACCGATGTATCCGACGCTTTCCGAAGCAAGCATCGACGAAATTTGTCACCATATTTTGGAGTTTGCTCGAAACCCTACATGAAGGCACCAAATCGAGGGTCCCGCAAGGAAAAGGCATCTGCGCAGCAGATGCTCGCCATGCCCTGGACAGCGTGCTATGTCTGCCGCCCCAAGGAGAAAACACGTTGAAACGAAAGCTTGCGTTTGGAGATGTCCTACCCAATCTCGACGGAAAAACCGTTCTCATCACGGGCGGTACCGGTTCGTTCGGAAGCGCCATGGTTCGCCGGCTGCTCACCGAATTTTCCCCGCGCAAGGTCATCGTTTTTAGTCGGGATGAACAAAAACACTTCGTGATGCAATCGCAGATGAGCGATCCGCGCGTGCGTTTCTTCGTGGGTGATGTGCGAGATCGCAACCGCCTCCATCGTGCGTTCGATGGCGTGAACATCGTCTTTCATGCGGCCGCGATGAAGCACGTCCCGCTTGCCGAGTACAATCCGATCGAAGCGATTCGCACGAACATCACCGGCGCGGAAAACGTCATTGATGCAGCCTTGGATCGTGGTGTCGAGAAAGTCGTCGCACTTTCAACAGACAAAGCCGTCAATCCCGTGAATTTGTACGGGGCGACGAAGTTGTGCATGGAGAAGCTCTTCGTTGCTGCAAACAGCTACCGCGGCGCACAAGGAACATCGTTTGTGCTCGTACGGTATGGCAATGTGGTCGGCAGCAAAGGCTCCGTCGTTCCGCTCTTCGCTGCACAGCGCGAAAAAGGTGAACTTACGCTCACGGACCCACGCATGACGCGCTTTTGGATCACTATGGATGAAGCCCTCGATTTGTGCCTGCATGGTCTCGCCGCTGGCAAAGGGGGCGAGGTATTCGTTCCGCATATTCCAGCGACTGATCTGGCTACGCTGGCAGCGGCGATTGCACCGGGATGTTCGCAAAAAATCGTTGGCATTCGTGCCGGCGAGAAATTGCACGAGACGCTGATCACTGCCGATGAAGCTCGATTGGTCGTCGATACAGGTAAAACCTACGTGATCGAGCCCAGTTTCGCCTCGTGGAGTCTTGCTCCCCATGAAGGGCGCCGTGTTGCAGAGGATTTCACCTACACCAGTGCGAACACGTCAGAGCAACTCAACGTCGATGCCGTGCGAGCAATGCTTCAAACTCTTGGCTTCTTGGCCGATACCAAAGCAACCTGAGGTCCGGTCGTGGCATCCTCCGATGAGGCCAAAGCGGAAGGCGCCGCGGACCAAGACGTCGCCCAAAAACCAGAAGAACGCACGCTCAGCGTCGGCCGGCTTTTCAAGAACGCGTCCATTTATAGCCTTGGTCAAGGGCTTGGCGCGGTGCTTTCTTTTTTCACGGACCCACTTCTGTCGCACATCCTGACCCGCGCCGACTTCGGTCTGCTTGGGCTCACGCGCACGACCTCAAACCTTCTGACGAACCTTTATCGGCTCGGGCTCGATGGTGCCGCCAATCGCGTCTATTACGATGTCGAAAACAACAAGGCCGCTCAGAGACGTGCCCTCGGGACCATCAACACGTTCTTGCTCATTTGGGTCGTTCTACTCTCGGTGGGGCAAGAGCTTCTCGGACCAATCATTTACGCACGCGCATTCGATGGGCTGCCGTATGTTCCATATGGTCGGTTTGTCGCGTATTCACTCGCATGTAATGCGCTCGTAGCCCTTGCGCAGATGGTGTGGGCGGCGCAGGAGCGGGCCAAACTCCTCGCGGGGTTGCGGATTGTCTCGATGTTGTTGACGACCGCAATCATGTTCGGGTTGTTGCTCGGGACCAAACTCGGCGTGACGTCGTTGTTTATCGCGCAAGCGGTGGGGCCGACGCTCATGCTGTGGGTACACCTGCGGTTTGCGTGGGGCCAATTCGGGTTTGCCTGGGACAAGGAAGCCATTCGAAAGGCGCTTATTTTTGGGCTGCCATTGGTCGTACACACATCCAGCCATTGGGCACTCGATGCCGCCGACAGGTACATGCTCGAGCATTACCTCGGTCGAGACGCGGTCGGGCTTTATTCAGTCGCATATGGATCGACAACCACGTTGATTCTGTTCAACGGTTCAATCAACAGTGCGTACGTCCCGCAATTCATCCGAGCTCAAACCCAGCCTGATGGAGCACAGTTTGTCGCTCGTGCGGTGACCTATTTTTGGCTGACGGTGCTTACGGCGTCCCTTGGGTTTGTTATCTTTGCCCCCCTTATCATTCGTACGCTTTATGCGTCGCAATTCGTCGAAGCTGCGCGATTCTCGCCCATTCTCGCCCTCGTTGCTCCGCTTCATGCGGTGTATCTCGTTTATGTCAATGTTCTGTTTTACCTGCAGCGGACGCGTTTTATCCCAATTCTCACGCTCGTCTCTGGAATCATCAACGTGGCGCTCAACGTGATCTTGATCCCGCGAATGGGGCTTTGGGGGGCAGTTATTGCCACGGTCGTGGGGTATGTCGTGCTCGCGGTGGCATTTCGACTAGGCACGTGGCACACGCCCCTGATCAAACTCG
>JANORL010001143.1:0-1716 GCA_031415295.1 Polyangiaceae bacterium
TTTTGGTGGGGATCTGTGCTCCACGCAAACGCGCCGACTGGCGTTGCACCCAGATGCGTCGACTTTCCGCAAAATACACTCGGGCTGCTGGATCGAACGATCGTCTTGTACATTGCCGCAACGTCGTTACACGTCGCGCCATCATAACAAGTCGCGACAAGGGTATATCCTTTGTTGTCATATTGGTACGTCGCAAGGTGAACCTCAGATGCGCGCACTGGCTCTCCGTCGACGATTTTAAATTGTCGGTTGACGCGGAACGTTTGATGAGAAATGGGCCAATGGTAAGAGCTTCCATTATGTTCGCCGGTCGTTGCAAGAAACACCCTGGGATTCGTGCAGTCATCGGCGATGTTTTTGACCGCGGAGCGAGGGTAACCAGCAGCGACCGCTTCTCGGTTCACGCGCGGTGGGGCCAAGGCACCCAACACAGACATGGACACGGATATGACCAACGCCACGACAAACAACCACGCACGCCGAGGGGTGGGTTTTCGTGCTCTCGAACCCAGTGGTGCGTGATGATGATCCTTCCAATCAACCTTCACACACCGCAGCGCATGGTAGACAAGCGCGGCTGCATTTTTTGCTGCTATGGCTTGGCGCTCGGCTTTCTCCGTTGCCTTCCCCCCATCCGCAAAATCGCAAATGGCCTTAACCAAAATCCAATCGACTTTTTCGTCGTGGCAAGCGACGTAAAGCCCTCCACCCTCCATCTCGCCACCAATAGCCTCTGGCTCCAAGGCGCGCAGTTGCTCACGGAAACCAAGATGATCCACAAGTTTGGCGCCAGTGAGCATTGTCCCGAAGAATAACTTCGCCCCCTGAAAGGAATGCTCCGCGCTCCTGAGTAGGCCGAGGAGCCAAGTCGACGCGTGAGGTTTGTCCTCCCGCAAGATAACCGCCGGATCGCCGCCTTTTTGGGTGCCCACGCGTTGATCATCGTACCTGCGTAGTTGCTTGGAGACCAAGACATCGCCGATCTTCTGCGTCTCGTCATTCATTCCAAACGCGATACCGACCATGATGACTGCGGCTGGTGAAAGCGCCTGGATACTTTTTCCGACGGCCTGCTGCGACGCTCCAAGGCCCCCTGCACCCATTTCGGACTGCGTAAGGTGCACACGCGCGCCGTTGACCGTGCCGAGATCAAAATAGAACCGCCCGTCAATACTCAGCGGCCTTGTCCGCTTCCCGACCCCAAATGCCTCCAGTACGGCCTGGCTTTCCACGTTGGTCACCGTCACGAGCAGAACATCGACGCACGGCGCGTTTGGCATGGGCACCTTGATACCACGCTTGGCATAAAGAACGCAATCTGTTTCTGCTCATATGCGAGGCATCGTTTGGAACGCGACCATTTCGCGAGCATGAGCGAACGTCCCCGCCATAACGTTTGCCGAAGGACGTGTCTTGCCCAGTATATGACGTGCTTAAAGAAAATTGGCACTGTCACACGAGTCTTCGAGGCATTTGATTCGGCGTGGGCTTGTCTCGACGCACTGGCCCGAGTTTCGTGAGCGTGTGGAATCGCTTGGAAGTTTGCCGAAGTTTGTGGTGCGAGACGTCGACGAATATTTGCGTTGTGGGATTCTCGAGCATGGGTTTATCCGGGCACAGTGCACGGATTGTGGATTCGAGCGACTCGTCGCGTTGAGCTGCAAGCGTCGAGGGTTTTGCCCGTCGTGTTTGGGTCGTCGGATGAGCGATACGGCA
>JANORL010001144.1:0-6728 GCA_031415295.1 Polyangiaceae bacterium
GAGCGTGGGGGACTCGATGCGACGGCTGCTGCTGCGGAAGTGACGGCAACGATTGATCGTTGCGTTTCGTACGCGGGTTGGGCGGACAAGTACCAGTCGTTGTTTTCGAGTTTGAATCCGGTTGCAGGTCCGCACTTCAACTTCACGCTGCCGGAATCGATGGGCGTTGTGGGTGTCGTAGCTCCAGCTCGTCCCGCGTTGCTTGGTCTGCTGGGTGCGGTGCTTCCGATCATCACGAGTGGCAACACGGTTGTGGTGATCGCGAGTGAAGCGGATCCACGCACGCCGCTCGTGCTGGGTGAAGCGTTGGCGACGAGTGATCTTCCTGGTGGAGTTATCAACATCATCACGGGTCGCGCGTCGGAGTTATTGGTTCATCTTGCCAAACACATGGATGTGTCGGCGCTCGATCTGCATGGAGTCGAGCCTTCGTTGCTGAAGAAGGCGGAAGAGGCTGCGGTGGGAAATGTGAAGCGCGTGCGGACGCGATCACTTGATGACGCGGCATGGTTCGACGCGGAGGCGACGACGAGTCCGCGGTGGATCGAGCGGTTTGTGGAACTGAAAACGATCTGGCATCCGTCGGGGAGTTGAGCGGTCGCCATCGCCGACGCATGCCAGTGACCTCGTGAGAGATGTCGATTGCCTACGTGTGTGATGTGGCTCGGGCTACGTGGGAGTGGTCGAGCGCCTACGTGTGCGAAGTGACCTGGCTACGTGCGAATGGTCGAGCGCCTACGTGCGCGATGCGGCTCGGCTACGTGTGCGATGTCGATTGCCTACGTGCTCGATGCGGCTCGGCTACGTGTGCGATGTCGATTGCCTACGTGCGCGATGCGGCTCGGCTACGTGGGCGATGTCGATTGCCTACGTGTGCGATGTGGCGCGGCTACGTGGGCGATGTCGATTGCCTATGTGCGCGATGTGGCGCGGCTACGTGGGCGATGTCGATTGCCTATGTGCGCGAGGTGGCTCGGCTACGCGCGAATGGTCGATTGCCTACGTGTGCGACGTTAGTCGGCTACGCGGTCATGGTCGACTCGTGGTCGATTATTCGTGAATGCATTGAATAATTGTTGTGGGGCGGCCTTGGAGTCAATGAACAGGCTACCGTGAACCGGAACGCAGTTTTTCCAGTTCGGCGCGCAATTGTTCGTTTTCTGCTTCCAAACGCAGTCGCGCTTGCGCTTCGTCACGGTGCTTCTGCTCCGCGACAACACGCGCTTTGGACTCTTCGCGACGTTTCTTGTCGGTTGCTCGCTGCTTGCGTTCCGCCTCGAGCCGCTTTCCTTCAGCATCACGCTGCTTCTGTTCAGCGAGCATTTTTTCGTGTTCAGCGAGCCTCTTTTCGTGTTCAGCAAGCGCTCGGGCGCGTCGTTCGTCGGCAAGTTCCTGCGCCATGCGTAGTTCGCCCTCGTCGGGCGTTGGCAAGAGCTGCTTGCACTCGCGGTCTTGCGCGAGGCGCAACTGAGGCCCATACGTCGGGTTTGTCTCGACTGTCCAATACAATCCAAGCGTTTTGCATTCATACGCGGTCAAACCATTTCGACGCCGCTCGACGAGCTTGGTTCCGACGCGGTCCCAGACGGTAATGGCTTCGCGTTCAGTGGAGTCAAATCGCACGACTTCTCGCACACCACTGGTTTGGTACTTCGCAAACTTTTCATCCCAAACATTCGTTCCGCGATCAGACCCGCTCACAATCTCGACGACCAGATCCAAAACGCCCTGTTCCCAGACCAACCATTTATCAAAATCTCGCTCGCTCGAATCGAGCTTGACGAAACCGTCCGGCGAAAAACACTTTGTGGCGTCTTTTGCATCGAAATACACGAACTGCTCGGAGCCTATGGCAATGTTTAGGGGCAGGTCGTCCTTGTTTCCGGGTGAGGATTCGTGTGACGAACCTTGTGACGACAGGGCCTGCCCATAAGCTTTTCGGAGCACCAAGTACAGCGTGGTGCGAGCCTCCAAGTGACGCTTGCTTTCGGGCACGCTTTCCTCAAACGATTCTTCCGAACGAAACTCGACATTTGCTGTCGGCACCTTCTCCTTGGGCAGTCGGCGTTTCGGCTGCGGGGGCGGAAACTCGGAGATGGGCTGAAGCGACATGGGCCCATGGTAGCAGATGCACGTGCGACCAGGCGAGCGATTTTTTGCCGAGGGCGTCTTTTTCTGTTTGTCCAGGGAGTTTGTCGGAAGGGGCCCGCGAAAGGGTTGCAATCTCCTGTCGACACTGCAGGCTCGATCGAAACTGCTGCGCGCCCGAAATCCAGGAGGATTCCTCGCTCCGTCGCCCTAGCTTTCTGGCGCTCGCGGCGATTAACACCAGCCACCTAGCCCGTTGCGTCGCCAATACCTAGACGTCAATAATACATCGAAATGACGCGGAGTTCGTCGTCCGACCCATACGTGCGTAATGCGCGGAACTTTTCGACGCGATGGCGGCCGAGGTAATCGTTCACGGAGGCGATGAACGTGACGGGAATGCGCGTTTCTGGAGCCTGAGTTTCCATCTGAAATCGATCCTTCCCACGGGACCGGTCGATTGAAAGTTCCACGATTTTGCCCTCGCGCAGGCGATCGATGTCGTAATCAGAAACGCCTCGTTGTTTCAGCGCGTCGGAAGGGAAAGGTTGACGTCCATCGGTAAAAAGTGCCGCATCGCGGCTTGGGACATTGCATTGCACCACGAAAAGCATATCGTTCCAAAGGTCGATCATGAGATCCGGGAAAGCAATCCAAGAAATGCGGTGACCGTCGTTTTCTGCATCGTAATGTGGATCGAGGGATCGTAAAATCGTCGAGCGGGAGGTTTGCCCGGGAATGCCTTGCCGAAAAGGAAATACTGCCGCGGGGCCAAAGAAGAGGCCTGTCGCCACAGACGAGTGCCCGGCAAGCCATGTGAATTCGCCACGTGGCACGCTTTCGAATGGGCCACATGGAAATCCATCGGGCACGTTGAAATCGCCCGAAGCTCGCGTTTCGACATAAAAGTAATAATCGAGGCTCATTTAGTGGCTCCTGAAAGCATTGTTCCTCCCTCTGGCAATCGCGTCGTCCATGATTTGCGTCGGCGACGCTACCAGAGGCGCCTGATGCCGAGCAACAATTCATAAATTTCGGTTTATCGTTCAGTGGGTGCGAGTCCCGCCTGTCGAAGGGTGAGCCCACCCAGTGGGAAGCACGTGTTCGGTCCGCCAAACCGCCGTGTCGCTCATTCGACGCCCCAAGCGTTTGCAGCTCAGCGCCACGAGCCGCTCGACGCCACAAGAAGGCCGGGGGTTGATATGCCCAACGGAGCTACTTGCTGCTGACTTTGCTTGGGACGACGAGCACGGCGCCGTTGTATTTGCGGACGATATCGGTCGACACGCTACCGCCTATGAAAGTCATGAATTTGCTCGAACGATCGGCGCCGACGACGACCACGTCAGCAGCCCAATCGTGAGCTTTCGTGATGATGCAGTCGACGAATTCGCCTCGGAGCAGTTCTGCCTGTGCATCGATTCCAAGTTGTTTCAGTGTGTCGATGCCATCCTGGAGATCTTGTCTAGCATCGAGGTTACCGCCTGTGTGTTGCGCGGGATCGAGCACCGAAACGAGCAATACATTCGCACCTTTTATCGCGAGCAGTTTGGTGGCTTCATGCAGCGCGTGAATGGCGGGAAAACGTCCGTCTGTCGTCAGAAGTACCTTCATTTGAAGTATTTTCGTCGTCTTGTCGTCGCGTGTCAAGCTTTTCGTAAAAATTTTAGCGATGGCACATGTGGAACTATGTAAATCGGAAAAACAATCGGAAAAACGTGCCAACCACTTTTTTGCTCAAGCATTGCCAATCCCGTCATGCGTCGAGTTTTCTCGACCCGCGAACACATGCGTTTCGGCGCTGGCAAATACGAGCGTTATCTCACGCAAGATACGGCCGCGGTTTTACGCGTGACGCGTCTGCGGAACTGGTGACGAGAGCTGCCTCCGCAGCACTCTCTTGCGCCTCGGTGGTCCCCTTGCCGACAAACCCGCCCGCGCCAAACCATTCACCAATGGCATCGGCGGTCAATGCAACTTCCGGCGGGGCGGGCTTCACCCTTCGCCGCGTGCGACTGTGATGCCGACGACATATGAAAACACAAAAAAAGCAGAAACCAACTGGGCGCTCGTCCGTAGTGGCCATCATGCAGACAACGAAATATTTGGTGATTGTTGTGGCGTTGATGGGTTGTAATGGAACCCCCGAACAATCGACGGGGTCCACTTACATTTCCACATCGTCTTCCTCCGGCTCCGGCGGAGGTGAAGCGGGCAGTGGCGGCATGGGAGGTGCCGGAAGTGCAGGAATGGGCGGCGGTGGAAATGGCACGGGCGGTTTGGGAGGCGGCGGGTCTGCTGGATCGGGGGGGATGATTGGTGGACTTGGGCCTGAGTATTGTCCACCGATGGCCAGCGTCGATGTTGGTTATGCCGTGGGTAATCAGCTCGCTGATATCGTCGTCAAAGATTGCGACGGCAATGATTATTCATTGGAAGCATTGTGCGGAGCCAAAGCGCTGCACATCTTTGCTTCGCATGGGTGGTGTCCGCTTTGCCAGAGTTTTTCCGGGCAACAAGAAATGGTGCATGACCAATATGCATCGCAAGGACTAGCTTCGGTCAACATCGTACTGGAAAAGGCTTCGGGAGCTGCGCCGGATGCAGCCTATTGCAAATTGTGGCGCGATCAATTTAGTTTGTCCGACGTCATCACTTTGTACGATCCCACCGGAGCGGCAAAAGTCTTGTGGTCGAATACGACATCGCTGTCCGCATTCATAAGTGCCAATCGCATCATCGTTTCCAAAATGGAGCACGACGCGAATGTGAATACGATTCGAACGCGAATCGAGGAGGCATTGGCGAAATGAAACAAATGATGTGGCTCGCTTTGGGTATCGGAATTGCCGCGTGTTCAAGCGGAGGAAATGTCGAACCGCGCCCCGGTGGCACGGGTAGCAGCAGCGGAGGAGGCGGAGACGGCGGCGGTGGCAGTGCTGCAACGTCCACCAGCTCGTCGTCTTCGTCTGGAGGCCAAGCGATTGAATGTAATGCGACGAAGGTCCCCGGATCTGGGCAGAGCGCGAAAGTCGGCGCGGTGAGTGCCAATGTGGTGGATACGTCGGGAGCGCCTGTGCAAAACGTTCTCGCGCAATTATGCGGGCTCGATTTGTGTTTGGGTGGCAATACGAATGCAATGGGCTACGTACAAGTGAGCGGTGATGGTTTGGAGATCCTTCAGCCAGCATTCAAGGTCGGTGATGGTTTGATTTACGCAAAAATGCTTCGACCACTGGGCCAAGGGGATGTCCTTTTCGATCCATTGGTAACGCCCAAGTTGCCGCCAATGGCGCAAGGCGCGAAACTCGCAGCTGGTACGGTGTTGCAATCAGCCGGTACGAGTCTGGAGCTCGAGGCGAGTGGTGCCTTCGAGGTGGACATTCTTCTCTTCGACGATCCAGCAACACAAGTCTACCGAGCGGCTTCGATTCCTGCGGCAGCCATGGATCCGTCGTTCGTTACTGAAGGTCCGAAACTCGAGGTTTTTCATGCATTGGCTCCCACGGGCACATTGTCTTGTCCGCCGGCTAAATTCACAATGGCCAATGATGCGGGTTGGTCGGCAGGTACGAGCGTCGAGTTTTTCGTGCTTGGAATGGAAGTGAGCGAAGTTTGGGCACCTTATGGTGAATTTGCCAAAGTAAGCGATGGCCGCGTCCATGACGATGGCAAAACCATTTCAACAACGGACGGGCAAGGTTTGCCCATTCTCGGGATCATTGGAGTGCGCCGGGTTCCTTGATATCGCCTTGATATCGGTTAACGCGCCTCGAGAGGCGACGCGTGTTGCATGGACCAATGCCTGCGCATCGCCCGCGGTGCGCTCGCAATGCCATACGGGCGGTCTGTGCTTCGGCAGGTGATCGTTGTTTTTCAAAACTTCCTCACACAATCGACCTCGACTAGGATACGATGTCAATCGTGCGTCTAGCCGTGGTCTCCTCGTTCGTCCTGTTTATACTCGTTAGCGCTTGCAACAAAAGCACGCTCATCCGCTGCTCCGCCTCCTTCAGCAACGAACGCGCCTCCGAAACTGGTGCAAGGCGAAACGACGTTTACGCAAGAAACGCTCGTAATGGGCGGCGCTCCGGCAAACCTGGTGACCCTGCGTGACGGTGCGCTCGTGACCGTACGTGACCCGGGTAAACTCGTGCGTGTGCAAAAAGGCGAAGACGGGAAGCTTTCGATCAAACACGAAGTCGCCGTCGCAGCCGATGCTTGGGGCCTGGCCGTAAACGAAATGGGGACCCGCGCGATCGTCACGAGTGCCTGGACAAACACAATGACGCTGATCGAAATCAGCGATACCGGACTCAAGAAGTGCGCGGAAGTGTCCGTGGGACGAGAACCTCGCGGCGTGGTTTTCGCATCGGATTCGCTTGCGTACGTCAATCACCTCGTTGGCAACCAGATCACCCGATTGCAACGAAATGAACTCGGCCCGCGTCGATTTCTTGGCCGGTGAAAAGAGAGAGTTCTCGGTTATCGGCTCATCGAGCGGGTACAATGGGGAGAATATGCAAGCGGTATTTCCCATGAAGGCTGGCGATCGTCGGATCATTCAATGAATTATGGCGGACTTGTGGAGCGAAGTTTGGCCGGGCGACAATGGAGAATGGATGTCGGGCGGTTCGACG
>JANORL010001145.1:0-3056 GCA_031415295.1 Polyangiaceae bacterium
CGCCCAGCTTTTACCCGAACCCGTACTGCCGAGAATCGCTGCGTGTCGCTGAAAGAAGCGATTTCCATCCGCGACGGCTACCGCCGTACGATCTGCAACGAAATGCCCAAGCTGCAAGCGTTTGTCACTGCCGATGTCTTCGGAAAACAACATCATGAGCCGCTGCAAATTGCCCGCCGTCAAGAAATACACGTGCCGGTCGATTTGCGGAAATGAATCCGCTCCGCGCTTGAATACGTTGCGCTTTTCACCTTCGACCGTACGAAACGTTCCAATGAGCACAGCCGATATCGTATCGTCCTGCACTTCTTCTTGCCGCACGTGACCGTCTTTGTCTTCTTGATCGAATCGCGTTTCTACGCGAAGCTGGCGCGTGATTCGTTCCACCACGGCAATGTTGAAATCGTGCACCGAGCTGCCTTCTATCGCGACAAGCCCACCAACGCAAATACGCGTCGCCATCGCATTGTCGCCGACAGCCACAAACACGCGAGTCGTGTCGACAGCGGAAACATGCCCCACCACGTCGCTCGACTCGAATTGAAAAATCGTGCTACTCATGGCTAAAAGACCTCTCGGACCAACGAATCGACTGACCAGATCGACAGATTGGGAAAGAAAATCGTCCCTGTATTCGACACGTAGTCCGTACCTTCATTTCCCGCCGCGTCACGCGCCTTCACGAGCGCGAACACTCCAGGATTCGCCGTTATGACCGCGCGAGCACTTGGCGACAAAAACAACGTCATGAGCAAACATGGCTTGCCGCGATGCAATTCCCTACGCAAGGTTTTCTCGAGGTGTTCGTCGTTAAAACCATAACCAAGGATCAAAAATCGATCGGCTTCTTCGAGAATGCCATTTGCGGCCGCTCGATGCCGCTCGAAAATGCTTTCATATCCGCGCTTGTATTTCTGTGCGCCAGGCGTAATCATGAGCCGACGGCAATCGAGCGGGACAGGAGAACGAATGGGTTCTCCGTCGAGTTCGTACCAATCGAGACTTCCATGTGGTTTAAAAAGGCGCACTCGTTTGCGGTATATTTTTCGGTACGAAGTGCGATGCGGGCGAATTTCACTCAAGAATGAATCGCGGCTCGTTTTTTCGTCGAGTGGTGCAAAATAATTGCCGACGAACATGGTATCCACGCCATATCCAATGGTTTCCGCAGCAATTTCGACGAGTCGGTCGTAATTCGACGTAATGACATGCACTTCACCGCTCGTCGATGGTGTAATGTGGGGCAATAACTTCGAGAAGGGAAGCACGACTTGTTTCGACAACGCCGAACGAATGACTCGCGCTTCTTCTTCGGCGATCAAGCCCGCGGTGAGTTCGACAATCGCATTTCCTACGTGTTCGGACGTGAGCACCGCATGCAGCGCAACTACGAGGCCCTGGCCAGTTTCGAGAACCGCCATGATGCGATTCCATTCGTCGAGTTCCGCCGCAGAAATACGCGCCGGCATCCTTGCGCGCAAATGGGCCTCGAGCTTCGACATTGTCGGCAGCCCGGACGCTGCGGAAAGCCCGGAACCCACCAGGGTCACGAGTCCCGTGCGAAAATGCTCCTGGATACGCTTCTTGAGTTCACCGAGATTCAACGCCGTGCTCTGCTCCGATCTGCCGCCGTAGCAGATTTGATCCTGCGCACCAAGAAAGTTGTTGTCGAATCAAAAAAACATCGGTTTCACGGGGTTTCGTTGGGCTTCGCCTAGACCCTTGCAGCGAGAACAAGGGCTGCTCGCCCTTGACCCCGCAAGGGGCAGAGGCCCCTTGACCCTGGAATTGGTTCGTCCGCGATGCGGTCGAACCAAAAAAGGTGGAGAAGTTTGGTGGAAACGCGGAAGGATGTCGCGATGCGACTGGTTGCCACCGATGTCTTGGCCCGATACGATGTGGTAGGAGCATTTCGACTACCGTTTCATGCGGGGAGTTTGTTACGAGGGGTGATCGGGCGATCGTTACGGGCGGCTGGTTGCGCGAGGCGTCCGGCATGCGAAATGGAATGCGAAGCGCGGTATCAATGCACGTATGCTCGGTTTTTCGATCCTCCTGGGTCTGACCCTCCAGCGCATGCTTTTTTACGAGGACAAACGCGGGTACCACAACCGTTGATTCCGATATTTCCGGAGCCGGGGCAGGTGCATTTCGAGAAAGGGCAGAAGTTTTCGATCCCGCTGCGTATACTTGGGTTATTTCGACCAGGGGAATTCGAGATTTTGTTGGCGGCGCTCGAAGGAGTGAGCGGTTTCGAATTAGGGCCGGAAGGAGGGATTGTTGCATTTCAAGGAGCAACGATGCAGGGTCGCCGAGAAGCGCCGATTGCGGTCGATGGTGATTTCAGCGGTATAAAGCGCGTTCAAGTCGTATTTGAAACGCCTGCCTGGCTCGAGTTTCGCGGGCGGTTAATGGAGACGATTACGTTTCAAAACTTTTTCCGGTCGATCTATCGTCGATTGACGGTGTTATGTGCATTGTACGGCGTTCCCGACGATGGAGACGGCTCTGAATTCTCGAGGCTGGATGGGTTGGCCGAGAGCATTGCGGTGGTGGAGCAGGATGTGAAGGCGTTGATATGGCAGCGGCGATCCTTGGCACGTGAGCGAGACAATCCGATGCAGGGGATTATTGGGCGAGTCGTTTTCGAGGGAAGGGAATTGGGCGCGTTTCTGCCGGTGTTACGTTTGGCGGAAAAAACGCATATTGGCAAGGCGACGAGTCACGGGCTGGGGAGGATACGCATCGAGGTGTGAGAGAGTGTGTTCAGCAGGCTGCTGCGCATTGCGCTGCGTCGGTCGGACTTACTCAGCGTACGATGTACGCTTCCGTCGTCCTTCCTAGCATCACAACGCTCGCGACGCCTGATAATCACCCTTTGAGAGCGTTGTAGGTGCAAGAAACTTGACAATCTGCCTCGTTCTGCGATGAACTGCGCACAAACGACGGGAGCACGTGATGGATCGACCGTATTTGCAGGATTTGCACATCAAGAACTACGGGTGCATTCAGGATGCAAGCCTGACGTTGTCGCCGCTGCACGCGCTCATCGGACC
>JANORL010001146.1:0-6721 GCA_031415295.1 Polyangiaceae bacterium
TGCCGTATCGCTCATCCGACGACCCAAACACGACGGGCAAAACCCTCGACGCTTGCAGCTCAACGCGACGAGTCGCTCGAATCCACAATCCGTGCACTGTGCCCGGATAAACCCATGCTCGAGAATCCCACAACGCAAATACTCGTCAACGTCTCGCAGCACAAACTTCGGCAAACTTCCAAGCGATTCCACACGCTCACGAAACTCGGGCCAGTGATGATTTACGGGCGCGCCTCGAAGAAGACAACACGGGCACGAAAAAAGGTGTGCGGGACAAAGAAATCAAAGGCGACTGGAACGACAAACTCACGCGATTTCTCGCGCGTCTCGATTCCAAGTGCGACGATCGTCGGTATGGATTCTTGTTTCGTGCGCCACAAGAAGCGATGACGTATGAATGGCTCCCGCAGCAGATTCAGCGTCTTTTGGGATCCGGTAAAGGCTCGCCGGGCATCAAGATCGTGGACTTTTCGGAAGTTCCTGCGGATGTATTGCCCATCGTTGTCGGCGTCTTGGCTCGACTCCTGTACGACGTGCAATTCTGGATGGATCCTCGTGCGCGTACGCCCGTGACCATTGTATGCGACGAAGCGCATTTGTATTTACCTGTACGTGAAATGGCCGAAATGGCGGAGCGCAAAGCCCTGGATGCGTTTGAAGCCATCGCCAAAGAAGGTCGTAAATATGGAGTTTCGCTGCTTATCGTCAGCCAAAGGCCGCATGATGTCAGTCGAACCATTTTGAGTCAATGCAACAATTTCATGGTGCTCAGGTTGACGAACGATCAGGATCAGAATGTCGTTCGACGGCTCATGCCTGATTCTATGGCTGGCCTCACGGAAGTATTGCCATTGATGGATGTGGGCGAAGCCTTGCTGCTCGGGGATGCCATGCTTTTGCCGACGCGGGTCCGGCTGGATCCGCCGCAAACGAAGCCGAACAGTGCTACGCGGAATTTTTGGTCGGAATGGGCGACGCGTGCGCCCGATGGAAACGCATTGGCGATGGCCGTCGAAACATTACGTCGGCAGACGCGTCCTCTGTAGTGTCGACGTTGTGGCATGGGCGGCAGATTTACGCCCACTGCTCGAGATCTTGCCACGAACGTGCGTGGTTATTGCAATGCATGACGGATCTGCGCCATCCTCGAGCTTCATTTCCAACGCTTTGGCGTCGCCAAGTTTCCGTCAATTGTGCTTGGCTTGGATTTCCTCGCAACGTTTCGCATACGTACGAGCTTCCGAACGACGCCCCATTTCTTCGAGCAGTTGGGCCATGTTATGGAGAATGGGCTCCAATTCGCGGGCATCCGGTCCGAGACGTGATTCGACCACGCCTAATGCCCGACGCAAAAGCTTCTCCGCCTTCACGTACTTCTTCAATCCATAATGTCCCGTCGACAATCCGGCCATGACCGCGGCGACAAACCCAGGATCCGCGAGCGCTTCCTTTTGCAATGTTTCCAAAATCGGTTCCGCAAACGCAAGGATTTCTTTGAACTTGCGTTGCGCATTGAGCGCCATCAACGTGTTGTTGAACGCTTTGAATAGCGTATCCAGTTCGGTTTGATGGTACGGCAAGAGAATCTTCACGGCACGTCGCAAATGGATTTCGGCCAAATCCGGCTTTTCGAAACCAAGCTGCACCAAACCAAGCATCACGAGCGTTTGCGCCACTTCTGGCGTTTCTGCCTCGTCCCCGCCTTTCATGAGTAATGCTTTTTCCAGCGTATCAATCGCTCGCGTGTGGTCCTCTTCCAGCGCGTCGATCGTCCCGCGTGTCGAAAGCGACGCCGCCGTCAACCGACCGTCCGCGTGCGCGCCTTCGAGCCCCGCAATCGACGCATCCACGAGTTCCCGGGCGTCTTGACGATTGCCTTGGAGCATTTTCGTAATGCCCAGGTGATTACGACAATACGCGACAAGCTGATTGTCTTCACCAAGCAGCCGAACTCGAATGTCGAGCGCCCGTTGAAAAAGCTGTTCAGCTCGTTCGACATGTTTCGCTGTTTGTTCGGCCATCCCCGAAATCACGCACACGGCCGCAACATCGAGTTCCTCGGCATCTTTTGCCGTTTCGACCAATTCCAGGCTACGCCGTAAATGTTCGACCGCCGAATTGGAATTGTTGAGCCGAGTTTCGACGAAACCAATAGCTTTTAGTGTATCGGCCGCAATGAGCTGTTCGTATTCCCCCGGGGTTTTCAGCACAGCAGCCTTGGCCCGCTCGAGCAACGATCGCGCTTCGGCATGGCGCTGAAGTGAAATGGAAACCCCTGCAAGCCACGCCCTCGCCTGCGTCGTACGGAGATCATTCGGTCCGTAGAGTTCCGTCCGATCCGCAAGCGTATCGGCAAACGCATCCCACGCGTCCTGAAATCGCAGCGCCTCGAAGCAGCACTGGCCAAGGAAAAACGTCGCATCGGCGGCGAGTTCCTGGTTATTCTCTCGCGTGGCGTCTTCCCGCACCTTCCGCGCCAAACGTTCGCCATCGGCGAATTGCGCGTGTAATACGAGTTGTTTCAGTTGTTTGAGAGTTTCTTCGGGCGTCATGGTTCGTTGCTCGGCCCAAGCCTAGTACATCCCCACAAGAAGTGGTAGTGGTTTGTGGTGACGCACGGGAATATGAACCAGCCGGTTCTTCGAGCCGAGCGTTTTTTACTTTGTCGGAGACTGGTTTTGGGGCACTGTCGGCACCGATGGCCGATGACGGTTTTGTTTCGATGGGTGATACTGTGCACGTTCGGGTCGAAGAAGACCTCGTATTTATTCGCAATCATCGAATCATGACTCTTGGCGATTTTCACGCCATCCTCGACGTTTACCGGCAAGTGCGCCTTCGACATGGTTCGTTGTTTGCCATGTATGACAGCTCGCGCAGCCAAGGTATCGACCGGGCTGCACGTATAGCAATCACCGCAACGTCACCAGATGCTCCGACGCCCGATGCGACCGCTGTATTCGGCGCACCTTTTGCCATTCTCACCCTTGGAAACATGATTGAACGAGCGCTCGTTGGACTGGGGCGGCCTTCGACCGGTATGAGGTTTTTCCCATCGGAAGCGGACGCTCGAGATTATTTGCAACGAGAACGACTTCGTTTGAAAACGAAACGTTGAAACGACAATCACGCTTTTACTTTGTTGCCCTTCCCTTGCCGCCCTGATAAAGATGTCGGCATGTCGCCTCCCGACCTTATCGTTCCCCCGCTTCCTTGGTCGACTCGTTCCACACACGCACCGCGGATCCTGTTCCTCTACGGTTCGCTCCGAAAACGTTCCTACAGCCGCCTCCTAGCCGAAGAAGCGGCACGGGTCATCCAAGGACTCGGGGCCGAAGTGAAGTTTTTCGATCCACTCGAATTGCCTGTTTCTGGCAGTGTCCCCGATACCCACCCCAAAGTCGTCGAATTGCGCGATCTTTCCTTGTGGTCCGAGGGGCAAGTTTGGTCGTCGCCGGAACAACATGGAACCCTCACGGGCGTCATGAAAAATCAAATCGATTGGATTCCGCTCGCCATTGGCGCCGTTCGCCCGACCCAGGGACGTACGCTCGCGGTGATGCAAGTTTGCGGCGGATCGCAATCGTTTAATGCGGTCAATGCTTTGCGCATTCTGGGACGATGGATGCGGATGTTCACCATTCCGAACCAGTCTTCGGTCGCCAAAGCCTACGAAGAATTCGAGCCAGATGGTCGAATGAAAGATTCGCCTTATCGCGATCGTTTGGTCGACGTGATGGAAGAACTCTACAAGATGACGCTGCTCATGCGCGATCACGTCGATTACCTGACAGATCGGTACAGTGAACGTCGCGAACGTGCGGTCAAAGAAGCGCGAGACGCGGAGAATCCCAAGAATCGCATTGGAAAGGAAGGATTGTAAACGGAATCGTCGCGCGTGTCGCAGAAGGGAACCCTCGATACGTTTGCCACCAGGGAGGGTGAAACGTATCGAGGTATTGATGGATGGACGTAATGGGAGGGGCCGAATCGGAAACCGATTGGCTTATTGGGAATTAGCGACGTCGACGCAAGCGGCTGAGGGCCAAGCCGAGCAAGCCGAGCGATGCCCACATTCCGGTTGACGAACGAGTGTCATCGCCGACGACGGAACAGCTGCAGCTTTCCGGATCCGTCGTACCGCCGGCGCCGCTGCCGCCGCTGCCGCCGGCATCGTTACCACCCGTATTGCCAGTGCCACCAGCGCCACCAGCATTGCCGCCACCAGCGCCGCCACCACCACCAGCGCCGCCAGCACCTTCCGTTTCGCACTTGCCGCTGCAGCCGTCGCCATCAGCGGTATTGCCGTCGTCGCAGGCTTCGCCCATCGTCACGACGTTGTTGCCGCAAGCGGTAACGGTGCAATTGTTATCGCACATGTCGCCGTCGACCATATTGCCGTCGTCGCAGGCTTCCATGTCCGTCTTGACGTTGTTTCCACAAGCCGAAACGGTGCAATTGGTATCGCAGCCGTCACCTTCGACGGCATTGCCGTCGTCGCAGACTTCGGGATCGCCAGTGACGCCGTTGCCGCAAGCGCTGGCGGTGCAATTGGTATCGCAGCCGTCGCCATTGACTGCGTTGCCGTCGTCGCAGGCTTCCATACCGGTCTTGATGCCGTTTCCGCAAGCGGTAACGGTGCAATTGGAATCGCAGCCGTCGTCGTTGGCGACGTTGCCGTCGTCACAAACTTCGCCCGTCGTCATGATGCCATTGCCGCAGGCGGTCATCGTGCAATTGGAATCGCAACCGTCGCCGTCGATTTTGTTGCTGTCGTCGCAGATTTCGCCAGCCGTCGTAACGCCATTGCCGCAGGCCGTGAGGGTACAATTGACGTCGCAGCCGTCGCCGCTCATCATATTGCCGTCGTCGCAGGCTTCCATGCCAGCTTTGATGCCGTTTCCACAAGCGGGAATGGTGCAGTTGTTATCGCACATGTCACCGTTGACCATGTTGCCGTCGTCACACGCTTCGGCACCCGCTGCGACGCCGTTTCCGCATGCAGTTACCGTGCAATTGATATCGCAGCCGTCGCCGCTCATCATATTGCCGTCGTCGCAAACTTCGCCCATCGTGACGATGCCATTGCCGCAAGCCGTGACTTTGCAGTTGTTGTCACAGCCGTCGCCATTGGTCATGTTGCCGTCGTCGCAAGCTTCCGTGCCGCCAACAACGCCGTTGCCACATGCCGAAACCGTACAGTTGTTGTCACAACCGTCGCCGTTGACCATGTTGGCATCGTCGCAAGCTTCCGTGCCCATGCGGATGAACCCGTCGCCACAGGTTGCGGTCTTGCACATGGCAACGCACGCATCCGTGTTGACCATGTTGCCATCGTCACATTGCTCGACGCCCATTTGCACGAACGTATCGCCGCACGTGGCGGTTCTGCACGTATTGAGGCACGCGTCCGTGTTGATCATGTTGCCGTCGTCGCATTGCTCCATGCCTTCGACGGACATGTTGCCGCATACGGCAGGGATGGCTGGAACGATCACGTCGTCGACCCCGATGAAATCGCTGTTGTTGCCAGCCGGCCCGCCGTCCGTCACGAAATACCGAAACGCTACGCGCCCCATCTGTGGGCCGGCAGGGAGTCCCACTACCGTGGCCGTCTGCTGCGTCCATGCGAGCGGGTAGCCCGTCGTCGTGAGCGTCGGATTGATGTCCAGCAGCAAAAATGTGAAGTCACCAACATCGGTTGCCGTCACGCCGGTGTTGACGCTCATGCCGGTGGTGCTTACACGTACCTGAAGGCGGTCGGGAAAGTTGGACGGGCTGATCGTTCGCGTGAAGAACGTAATGGCCATGCCATTGACGAGCGTGACCGGCGGCGTGAGCAGCCAGTTGCTGATGGTGTTTGCGCCTGTCGTGTTGTTGAAGTTGGCAGAGATGTACTGATTCGTCGCTCCCGAATTCGGAGTAAACGGAGCGGGAGCAGCAGGTTGGAACCACGTCGTCGATCCAGCCGGAGTGCTGTTGTTGTCGATCACCCAAGTTCCTCCTGAAGTAGGAGGAAAGGTGTTGAACACTTCGTTGATCTGCTGCGCTTGGGCCGTCCCGCCCATCGTCAACAACGTACCTAAGGTAAGCCAGCCTAATTTCGATGTCTTGCCGATCATGGCGAATCCTCCAAGCACTGTACCGCGACGGAAATCGCGCAATGTACAGTGAAGAAATCGTCGTACAAGTGTTACGTCCCGATGTCAAATCGACTTTTCGAGTTCAACAGATAATGCTTCGACACGATGCCCATTCCAAAAGGAAAAACGGTCTCGTGTGAATCATTCGGTCCGGAAAGACCATTGACGGGCTGTTTCTCAGCTCATTTGCGAAGGATCGAAAACGTCCCCCATTCGATTTCGCAAACGTGCCCCACCGACCCCGTCGTAAACGCCACAGAACCCCTAAATGGCGAACCTCGACGCACCTACCACCCCATCGATGCACTCAAAAACCCACAAATATGCCCGCTCGCCGTGCGTCTCCCCTACCCCTCGAGCAACTTCGTCAGCGTGGCCTCGAGCTGCCGAGGGTCAAAGCGCTTCGGCAATACCGCATTCACCCCAGCCTCGCGCGCCTCTGCTTCCAGCGTCGGAGTAATGTCTGACGCAAGCATAATGAAAGGTACCTGATCCAACCTTCCATTCTCACGCATGGACACACAGAGATCTATCCCACTCATTCCTTGAAGTGAACGTTGGCACACGACCGCGTCCGG
>JANORL010001147.1:0-9855 GCA_031415295.1 Polyangiaceae bacterium
ACCACCTCCGCCACCGCCACAAGGTGCACAAGCGCCCGTAGTGCCGGTGGAGACAAACACGACACAGCCGCCTGCACAAAACGCAAAATCGCCCCGTCCGCCAAAGGTTCCGGCAAAGCCATATACGCCCGAGGATACGTCGGCGATCGTGTGGAAACCCGAAAACCGTCCGGAAACGCTTCCCTACATCGAGAATGAGCCGACACCTCTCGGCTATCGGCCCGTGACGCGAAGACGCTACGGATTGATCATCGGCGGGAGCGCCACTTTTGGACCGCCGTATCTCTTTTCAGCGCTCGGTGGCCTCTCGAGCCTCAGCTCATACGACAAAACGGGTGCCGTGTTGCTCCTTCCAGTCTTTGGGCCATTCATTCTTGCTGGACAGATCGGATTTGACGGATTCGAAGCATTCGCCAGCGGTCTTTTGGTGATGGATGGCATTGTGCAGACGGTGGGCGCCGTGATCCTCATTGCCGGACTTGCCGGGTCGAAAAAAGTCCTCGTGCGGAACGATATCGCCAAGGTTTTGCAGCCCGAGTTTTTCGTTGGGCCAAGGACCATCGGCATGAAGCTCACATTTTGAGCTGCATCTTGTAGGTTTTGGCAGGTAGGCGTTTCTTGATGGAATGCCAAAGTTGCCTCTTCCCATTCACGTCGAACAATGTTACAGGGCGGCATGGAATTCGACACGACCTCGAGCCGCTCGTTTCTCGCTCTTCCGGATGACTACAAGCTCCCGGATGTGGAAGACATCTTGCACGATGCACGCGCGATCTTGCTCCACACCCTGAACTTGCGGTCGGATACGCAATCGTCGGGGATTCAGATTTGTCCGGTGTGGGAAAACCAGGACGGACAAGCGGCATTACGCGCGGCCATTGTGCCGAAAGAAGTGGAATTGCGTCACTTTGAAGGCAAAGGGATGAACGCTTTGCGGGATCCCAATTCGCTCACGATGATCGCGGACGTTGTCGAGATTCTCGTGGAAGAACCCATCGCGGCAGCTCGCGCGCTTTCGATGACCGCGGCCTTGTGGATCAGCGAAGATGCACCCATTCGTCAGCTCGGTTTGCCTTACAAAGGTCATTACAAGCTTTTGACGCTGGTCATCGCTGACTTTTTGCGCAAGGTTGGAGCTGGCTTCGACGAACTCGAATGGCTTACGTCACTCGGCATTCTGAGTGCCTACCACAATCCGGACGAGGATCCGCCGATCGAAGACATTCAAGCATCGACGCGTGAAAAAATGCAACGCCTGATCGTGGACGAAAACGCTTGGCTCACCTTGCTGGCCAATACGGTACCCCTCACCCCCTAACCCCCTCTCCAACTGCGCATTGCTTCGCAATGCTACGTGGAGAGGGGGAAAAGAGCCTCGTTTTTCAGGCTCCCCCTCTCCACGGAACGAAGTGGAGTTGGAGAGGGGGTTGGGGGGTGAGGCGCGAATTGCGGACAAATACGAAAGGATCGACCATGGCAAACGCTCGGCTGGTGGACGTTGGTCTTCACGGATCGGCGGACCGTTATGGTGATCTTTGCGTGCATGGAGTGCTCGACTTGCGTCGTTCGTTCACGCGCGAGGAACTCGAGCGGGCCGTAGAAGCGACTGTGGCGAGTTTTCCCGTATTGGGCTGTTTATACGAAGTGCACTTTTATCGTGACCAATGGGTGCCGGCCCGTGCACCCATTTCGGAGATGGTGCACGTGGGGTTTGGGGCGAAGGGCGCCGAAGGCGACCCGCAGCCCCAAACGTTCAACCAAGGCATCGAAAATGATTTGGAAACCGAAACGCAGCGGTGGACCGATCGGTCACTCAATCCAACGCGCGAGCGATCGTTTCGGGTGGTGTTGCTGCCGAAGTCCGACGGTTGCCGCCTTGTGCTGAGTTTATCGCATTGGGCGGTCGATGGGGCAGGAATGGCCGCCGTGGGGCACGTGTTCGGCGCACACTTGTATGGCGTTCGTCCTGCATTACCCGTGGAACCTCGGCGGGACATTCGACGAACGCTCGATGGTCTTGGTTTGCGACATGTGCCCGTATTTTTGCGCGATATGGCGGCCAATTTGCTGCTGCCCCTTCGAGTTTGGGCGGCGGGGCCGCGCAACAAGCCTTATCCGACGGATCATTCAGGCAAACCATGTTCCAAACAAATCGTCATCGATAAATCGGTAATCGATGCCGTCGAAGCGAAGTGTGGAAAACGAGTCCGCGTGAATGACTTGCTCGTGGCTATCGTGAGTATGGTTTCCGCGAAACGTTCGTCGTATGGACCAGTTGCGGTTCTTTATACGATGGACTTGCGACGTTTTTCACGCACACCGCATTTGTCGGCCACGAATGCGTCGTCCATTTTGACGACACTCATTCCACGCGAAGCGACGCACACCATTACGGACGCGGTACATGCTGTGGAGCAAGTGACGAAGCGCCATCGAGAAAGCCTTGCCGGGCCGGCCTTTTTGATGTTGCCTATGCTCCTGGCGGGGGCCGCTCCACACGGCATCGTGCGCCAGATGTTGCCAGCTATTCAACCAATACTCGTCGATTTACCGCTCAGTCGCGGGTTCATCTTTACGAATGTAGGCAAACTCGACCAAGGCCTCGGTCCGCTGGCGAACGACATCGTGAACATCCGCGCCGTCGGGCCCAACGTCAAGGGCATTTCTTCGCCGGCGATCATTGCATTTGGGCTGCGTGGACAAATTTATTTGGAATTGTTCGCCGCGCCCGGATTGGGGGCAGAAGCACTCGACGAGTTGGAAATGGAATTGCGCGGAGTGATGGGAATGGCTTGATTTGCCGGAGTTCATTCCGGCAGCGGAATGAACTCCACTTCGTCGCCCGGAACCTTGGGAAACCGCACTTCCCGCCAATCGGCTTTCGCTTGTTCGATACGCTCTTTCGAACTGCTGACAAAATTCCAAAAAATATGGCGTTCTCCGTCGAGCGGCTCGCCGCCCAGCAACATCACGCGGGCCACTTCGATGGCGTGAATTTTCACACCGACACGCGGACGAAACACAACCATCGCGCCCGCTGTGATCGTTTCGCCTTCGACAGAAATCGACCCTTCGACGACATACGCCGCGCGTTCTTCATGTTCGTTCGGTATGGTCAAATCGGCATTCTTTTCCATACGTGCTTCGACATAATGCATTGGTGACAAGACGTCGACAGGTGACGTCACACCAAATGCGTGACCCAAAACAATACGCAACAACACGCCAGGGAGCGATATCGACGGAATCGTATCGGCTGGATGATGCACGAATTTCGGATCCGTTTCTTCCAATGCCGTGGGCAAACCAAGCCATAGCTGAATGCCATGAATGGGCGATGGGTTTTCTCGTTGTGCGTCCGTACCTCGCTCCGAATGAACGATTCCTCGACCGGCCACCATCCAATTCACGTCCCCAGGACGAATGACTTGCGCCGATCCCAGGCTATCGCGATGCATGATTTCCCCCTCGAACAGATACGTCACGGTCGCCAAACCAATGTGTGGATGAGGTCGCACAGTGAAGGGATGGTTTGGATCGAGCACCGCGGGGCCCATATGGTCAAAAAACGCGAAAGGCCCCACGAGTCGTCGTTCGACAGCGGGCAGTGATCTGCGGACACTAAATGCACCGATATCGCGCAAACGAGGTCGAATGACGACTTCGATCGCTGCATCTGGCAAGGTATCGTGAGCGGGCTCGGGGGGAAACGGGTGATTCATGGTACGCGCATCGTAGCGCAATGACGCGTCCTGGGTACGATTTTTCAACCGCTCATGCGAAAAACATTTATGCTCATCTTGTGCTTACTCGTGTCTTTCACTTCGTACCATTGACAATCGCGCTGTTCACGATAAGCGTCGTGCATGCAGAGTCGTCGAAACCCGTCGCAACGTCCACCGTCGCGGCACCGGAATGGGACCCCGGCCCTCGTTGGGGCGTGTCGCTCGGTGCGGGGCTCGCGGCGGGCTCGTTTCACGATTCATCGTTCAGCAGGCAACTGACCAATGCCGGTTTTGAAGGGAACGGTCCAGGATTCCACCTGCACATGCCACTCGAAATCGATGTGCGCCTTTTTACCGGACTTGCGCTCGGGGTTGCGTTCGACATGCAATTCGGTTCGATCAGCAGCGAGAACAACGAACGATCCCACGGGTTCCACACCCTGAATGCTTTGTTTCTTGTTCGACCATCGTTCCAAATGATGGAACCAGGAAAATCCTACGGGGGTCTCGTGGGGCTCGATCTCGGCATTGGCGGTGGAACGGCATTATGGGTCGTGCGCGACGAAATCGAAGCCGCCCCTAGTTATCGCTTTCGAACGAATCTGGTAATTTCTTATGTACAGCGGGGATTTGGCGCGGGTTTTCGCATCGGTGTGCAATTTTCGGGAGCAGGTCCATTCGGCCCGCTTGGCCTTCGGATGACCGATTGGTCGAGTTTCCTCGAGCCAAGGTTGGAATGGCGATGGTGAAATCATTTTTATTGTTATCGACGGCGTTTTTTCTTGCTGCTTGTACGTGCGGCCCACCTGAAACCATTCAGTTGAACGAACTGGAAGAACGTTGCGGATCGTTGCCCTGTGGCATCAAGCTCGTCAGCGGCAATGCTTCGATTTCTGCAATTCACGACGATGGGTCTGGGCGGTTGCACGCTCGACGATATTTGGGTTTTGGTGCCCCACCTTTGCCAGGGTTGAGTGCTTGGATGGAGGGTAGGACGGGTGATGCTTCAATGACAATTCACGGCGGAAACGTCCCTGTGAGGTCGACCAAAAATGTTCGCCCATTCTGCGGCATCGTGCGACTCAAAAACGTTCCCGTCACCGGAGCCGAATATCGACGATCGGCCACGTTGTATACGCCCACCACGTAACGCAATCCGTAGGTTTTCAATTCGCCTGACAACGTCAAGTCCGCTACCACGCCCATCGGCGTCGAGCTTGCATTGTCGAGTAACCTTGGTGCTTCGACCGTCGCGCGCATACCCACCGACGCAATGGTCGGCAATATCGGCACGACAAATCTGGCTCCGCCCAAATGCTCGGGGACGTTTGGCATTTGCCGCTCGCCACCCGTCGCATCGAGATACCGCGCGCGTTGATATCCGTACGTCGCTGTCAACATCCACCCTTTACGCCATTCACGCCGCATTTCCAAGTCGGCACCAAGGACCGAAATGCGTTCTTCTTGATTGGCATACCGAACGGTGGGTTTTCCTGCAATGGGCTCCGTTTCGATGATGTCATCAGCCACGCTCGCATGAACTCCCGCGAGAGCGACCCAATCTTCCAAGAATCGTTGCGTGTATTCGATTTCTCCCGAAACGATCTTTTCCGCGCCCAACGTCAATGCTTTTTCTTGCGATTGCCCGTTGTCATTATAAAGCTGCTCGTAAATACTCGGCGCTCGAAATGCCCGACCTCCCATGATCTTTAGCGTGCCGGTTTTGGAAGGTTTGATGATGATCGCACCACGCGGAACGACAACCGCTCCAAACGTGCTGTATCCATCGACGCGCACACCGCCGGACAAACGTAACCACGGCCAAGGACTACCCTCGGCGAGCGCATAACCAGCGCCAAAATAATACGGCCGCTGTTCGTCCAGGTACCGCGAATCGGCTTGCCCCGGCCTACGTTGCGTTGCCGTCAATGTCGCTTCTGGATGCCATTGCGCTTCGCCACCCACCGTCAAACGAAATCGTGGACTCGGTGAAAACACCATACGCGCTTCCCCACCCATCCACGTACCAGCAAACTTCTCGAGGTTATCGACCGCGCCAGCAAATGCATAGGTCGAATCGTACGTATAACGATTGGCATGCGCACGCAAAAGAAGTTGCACGGATTTCGATACTTTCGGCTCGAATCGCGTTTCAACCATCATGCGCGTATCCCCGAACGAACTCCGTGGATTCCCCAATTCTGTTGCATATGCGCCGACGGGCGCCGATTGCGTACGGCGATGCAAAAACCATTGCACCGTCGCCGGACCCAAATACAACCGCCCCGCCGTGCCGCCCGCCTGAAATCGCTCGACACCACGCACCCGAGTTGGCTGAGGATCACCCTTGATGGGCACTTCCACGTCAAAACCATTCGATTGCGCACCCCAACCACTCGCCCAAATACCTTTGTCCTGGCCCAATTTCCATTGAACGCCGCCACGACCACGCAAAACCGCGTTGTCATAACTTCCTATACCCACATGCACGCTGTTCGGTGCATCCCGCCCGCGCGTCACCAAGTTCACGACGCCCGCGAATGCACCCGCACCATAAAGAAGCGACCCTGGACCACGGACGACTTCGATCCGATCGATATCACCCAAATCACTGCGACCATCGCTGCCGATATACGAACTGTTGAGCAAATTGTCGTTGAGTGCTTGACCGTCGGAAAGCACGAGCACGCGACTGCCGTAATCGTTTGGCTGGCCAATCGCACGTACGGACACCGCTGCATACACGCGATCGTTCGACAATGCCAAACCTCGCACGCCGCGTAACGCTTCCGCAATCGTCGGATACCCAAATGCCGTGATCTCCCGACCATCGATCACCGTCACGGAACTCGGCGCATCGTCAATTCGTTCGGCATAACGCGACACCGCTGTGACTTCGCGTTGAGGCACCAGATCAATGATGCCAAGGTCCACTTGACCCCCTTGACGCACCACGATGTCCCGTGTCTCCGTCGCATATCCCTTGCCGCTGATCTGTACGCGTCGCGGACCAACGGCTACGTCACGAAGAACCGCCGGTGTAAATCCCGCCGGACGACCATCGATCGTGATCAGTGCCCCTGCTTCAGTCGCTCCCACGACGACAACGCCCGAGGGCGGACGTAACGCCACTCCGACCGAGATCTTCTGCCCGGCGAGCACATTGATGCTCTTGGGCGACGACGCCACACCATCGGCCGTGACAAACAACTCGTGTTTGCCCACGGGTAACGAAAATTCACAAGGCGCCGTGCACACAGGCGCACTCGTTTCGTCATCCACACGCACGGCTGCTCGAGGCGCTCCCGTGACCGTCACCTCGACCTTGCCCTCGATGCGGCGAAGTTTCAGCGGCATTTTTTTAACACTGCCAACTTGAATCGTGACTTCGTCGCTCGATACCGGTTCGTGCCCCGCAAGCTCCACAATCACCCGGTATTTGCCCGGTGCTAGCGCCAACGCACGTGGTGCACGACCTCGCGATCCAAGGTCTTTACGATCGATGTAGATGGTTGCGCCTGGAGGATCCGTGGCGACATCGAGCAACGCGACATTCGGCGTGAGTCGTTCGAGCGCCGTGCGCGATGCATCGATCGCCGTCTGGTTCGTTTCGCCATCGAGCGCATCGACGTAATACCGATGTGCATCGGGAAAACGCTTCATTTGTTCGAACGTTCGCGCGATGTTGAACACGACGCGACGGTTCGGCACGAGCCGGTTCGACAACATGTAATGCTCGAGCGCCGACGTGAACTCGCCCTTTTGATACTCGTTCGTACCAAGTTGAAAGTGCAGTTCGGCTTCGTCCCCGAGCCCATCGGCAAACGCGCGTCCGGAAAAACCCGGCAGACAAACCGCGGCCAACGTTACGGTGGTGACGACACCTGCAATCAGCGCACGAATGCCCCTTGACATGTTTATCGTCCCAAGAAGATGTCGCCCGGTGGCGGTGGTTTCGCTGGTTCGGTCGTGCGTGAAGGCAGCGGACCTTTTTTGCCCGTAGGTATCTGCGTTGTCCCGCCTTTGACGCTCGTCGCGGGCGTTGCCACAGCGACACGTTCCGGAACGGCGCCTTGTTCGGTCACGATCACGTTTTTCGTTTCTGTATGTCCAAGTGCGGTTACTCGAACGATATGCGTGCTTCCGAGCGAGCCTTCGATCGTGAGTACAGCGTCTTTCAACACCGCCGTTTGCCCATCCAACGTAACGTCTGCATCTGGGGGATCGATCGTGACGCGAACGGCACGCGTGGGCACGACAGCACTCGGCGCCATCATCGCTTGTGTTGGTTTGTCCTGGTCTTTTGGCGCGGAGGCTTTCCCAAAAATCAAGAACGCGCTCATGCCTCCCAATGCCGCAAATGCCACGACCGCCGCCACCAAAAGGCCTGTATTCTGACGTGGTGCAACGTAGGTCGTCGAGCCAAACCCCAGCGTTCCCGGCGTGGTGTGCGCACCGAGCTGCACCGGTCCCGGCGTCGTGGAGCCCGTACTTGTACCCACCCAATGTTGTGTCGGCTGATCGGACATCGTGCGACCGCCACTGCCATCGCTCGTCCCCCAGTTCGAGCCAGCGTTTGGGTTGTAGTTTGTCCCGACCGCTATGGGTAGCGCAATCCGTTCGGATTCAGGCAACGTAACGAGCATGCTTTCATGTATGGCGTTGCCCTGGGGCAAACACGAATGCAGCGCTGCCCGCATCTCGCTTATCGTTTGATACCGCGTTGCCGGACTGATCTCGAGCGCTCGATGCACCACATCCGCGATATGTTTAGGCACCCAAGGCGCGAGTTGTTCGATACGCGTGGCAGGTTCGGTGCATATCGCGATGATGAGTTCACCTAGAGCGTCCGTGTACGGATGCGGAGTTCGTCCCGTCAACGCTTGATACATCACCACACCGAGCGACCAAATATCGGCCCGCGCGTCGATGTTCTTGTGCCCGCGAGCTTGTTCCGGGGCCATGTAAAGCGGCGATCCGAGCATACTTCCGGTCTCGGTCAAATTCGTCAATTCCGCCGACTGCGGCGCCTCGCCGGGTTCTGGGACGAGTTTGGCAATACCGAAGTCGAGAATTTTGACGATGCGTTCACCAGGCACCGCACCTTTGGCAAGAAACAAATTGGATGGCTTGATGTCGCGATGAACAATTCGCGCGGCATGCGCCACTTCGAGACCCACGCACGCTTGGATGCCGATACGTAGCGCCAAATCGGGACGGAGCGGCCGCAAGCGTTTGATGACATGAGCCACGTCATCACCATCGAGCACCTCCATGACGAAAAACGGCAGCCCCGACGTGGCATCACAGCCGGCATCGAACATACGAACGACGTGGGGCGTTTCGAGTGCTCGAACCGCGCGCACTTCACGCTCGAAACGACTGAGGAGTACTTCGTTTTTGACGACTTGCGCCGAGACGACTTTGACGGCGACACGAGCACCATTTACCGTGTCCGTTGCGGCATACACGGTGCCCATTCCCCCCGCACCAAGCTTTTCTTCGGTACGGTATCGTTCCCCAATCAGTTCACTCATGAGCGGCGCACGGATCGACGCTACGGGATTTCGCGTGTCGTTGCAAGAAAGACGATGACCCCGCAATGACTTCTCCGTTGGTGTGTTGCGAGCTGCAACGATAGACACGTCGACGTGGGTTAGCGGCTTGGTCGTTGATCTCCAAAAGTTGACTTCCGCCATTGCCCCTGTTCTGCTCGGAACAATGCACCAGCGCATTCGTCGGTTTCTACCATTGTTATGGTGTTTGTTGTTCGCGTCATCGCTGCTCGGTTGTGCCGCGCCAATGGTCGAGCGCCGTGCATCGTGGAGTCTTTTGCCCACCGCGGCCGAGGTGGAAGCCGACAGGCAACGTTTGGCGATACCGAGTGAATTACGGAAACGGCTGAATGCAATTACCGTTCAATCTTGTAAATCGGCAGGCAACAAGTATGGGACTCGCCTCTATGATTCAATGCTACGCAACGGCTTTCCGGCTCCATGATGAAAAATATGAAACCGATAGAAGCCCTCGATGTGAGCGATCTACAGGCGCACGCGGTATGGCAATACGCGAATGTCGACGGGACAAACGAAACGCTTGTCCGTCCAATCAAACGTCTGCCAGTTGCGCG
>JANORL010001148.1:0-9092 GCA_031415295.1 Polyangiaceae bacterium
CCGAAATCGTCGGTCGACATCGCTCGAAATCCAGGAGGATTCCTCGCTCCGTCGCCCTAGCTTTCGGGCGCTCGCGACGTTTGACACCAGCCACCTAGATGCTCGATGGTGAGCGTGTTTTGCTGACCCATTCGCTATACGTTTTGCATGAGTTAACGCTCGTATTTGCCAGCACCGCCAAGGGACATGGTCTGATTGGTTTTCGTTCATGGATGGGGGGGCATCATGTCGCTTGCGCTGATCGTGAACATCATTCGCGGATAGGCAAAATCAGTTTCACTGTTTTCTCGATGCCGTAGTTGGTAAAACGCACGCATCTGTTCGTCGTTCGCCAAGATCAATCGGGTATCGTCAGGGAAATATGGTTGTTCATTACGAAACTGCACAAACGTCTTCGATGTCCGAAAGGTGATCCCCAGCCATTGGTTTTCCGTGGCGCGGGTGGAAGGGTCCAGTACGATTTTGTGCTTGAACCGTTGATTCGTGCCGACGGAGAACACCACGACGCTGTTGTGGGACAAGGGAAACACGAACGTATCGCCACCAGCCGTCTTCGATTCGACAATCAACTTCCTCGGCGGGCTTTCTAATTCAGGATGTTTGTAACAAGAAAATAGGGCAATGAACGAATCGTCGGCGAGATCCAAAGCCTGGTCGGAATGACTGCCCATCGTGGTATAAGCATTCGAATAACATTCGATGAGGGCGTTGTTGAGGCCGACCTCGAGCGATGCATTCTTTTGAATCTGCTCGGCCAACCATGCATGCACGGGCCGAAAAAGGTGCGCCGGGGCATTGTATCGTGTGGTTGTGCGGACGATGGGAATACCCCATGTCTTGTCCGGCTTGACCAGCACTGTTCCCAGCCGACCCTTTCCGACTTGTTCAAATCGAACCGATGCAAACAGCTCGTCATAAAGATTGCCCTTCGAGGGCAATGCATACGTGCGAAACTCGTCCGCTGCATTGTATTCAGGAGCGGTGTAATCCCCGTTGTTCATGCTGAAAAGAAATTTATTTCCGTAATCGATGAAAACGTGCGTCCGGTTTTCTTCGGCATACAAATTGCGCAGGTCATTCATACCCTCCATCGTGGGAGGCTCGAGTTTCACCAGATTTCCATCCAGCACGAGGCTGGTTTGGCCGTTCTCGTGAATCGCCTCGGTGCTCGAACAACGAACGACATATCCCAGTCGGATTGGGAGCTGCTTGGCATCCAACGTGGACGATTGGATTTCATGCGTGTACAGCCGATTGGTGGATAACGGCATGAAAAACACCGAACCGGGGTACAACGTCACGACAAACTGAGCGGGAAGTGTGGAGTCATGATGTTCCACAACCGACTGTTTTCGACGAAAGTGCAGTCTCGTCAGTCCGCTGGTTCCTTTGTAGCCGTAATCAAAAGCGTCATTGGGCATGGAGCGTAACTTGTCGAGTTGGTCATAAAAAGTGCAGAAAGCCATGATGCCATTCCTAGGCATGTCTTTGGTCTTGTCTGCGTGCGCCGAAATTTTGGCCTTGGTCTGCTTTTGCTCGGGGGTAGAAGCGGTATTGTGATAAATTTGCGCCAAAACGTGATTCAGTGGCGCTTGATTTTGGAATATCGAGCCGGCCGCTTGATTCAAGGCATCGACGATGTGTCGGTCATTGGCGCGAAAATTCTCGGTTGGACCCGAAAGATTCGTAGAACAGCGCAGCAAGTGAAAGTGCAGCTTTTCGCCTTCTTTCGTGAAGGTTTTCGTGACCGGGCTCAGGTAAATTCCGGTGCGATGGGCCTTGCCGGGTTTGGTCGACTCGGTGAGCGACTGAAAAGCGTGCTCATGACAGATACGGTTGAAGTGATCGACATTGGGATCGAAAAAACGCCGATAATACACACCAAGGCCATGCAAGCTGATGGGGACTTGGCCTAAATCCACGAGCGGCCAACCCTTTGTTTCCTCGTCATTGTCGAAATTGTGGGACAACTCCTTGATGACACAAATCCGCTTCGCCCGCGCGAGATCGAGACCACAGGCCTTGGATATGTCTCCACACAAGTAAACGATCCTTTGGGAGAAACTGGGCAAACCAATAGAAAGATCATGCGTCGTGACAACCGACCCGAAAAAATGTTGAATCGAACGTTCGTCTTCTAATTTGGAGAGAATAACGAGAATGTTATTGGTATCAACGAGGCGAGCTTCCGGTCTTTCGGTCAAAGGCTCCATCTTCGTTTTTTATCACGATTCGGTGCTGTTGTCAAATCGCGGCGATGAAGAAATGGTGGAGCCGAACTTCCCTCCATGATGAAGGTCAGGGGGCACGGCGCTTTTTTGATGCGCGTTTCTGTTTTCTTCCTGGAAGACGGAATGACGTCGAGCTGCTGGGCATTAAACGACAGAATGTTCACACCGGCAGCCGTTACAACATCGTACCTGAATGGTGTTTCTTTACGAACACATTCAGCTCGTCGGCGTGTTCCCGAAATGCTGCAACTACGTGACCGGAAAAAACCTCGAGCAGACGAACGAAGGCGCGTGCATACGCCTTACCGATCGCGAGGGCGTAGATGAGGCAGCTTCCGTTTCATCGGCAGACATCGTCGCTGTTGCACGAGCCGTAAACGGTATGGAGCTGGTCCACGAAGCTGTCGCAATCTGTCGACGAGATTCGATCGGTGCACACGGTCAACGCGTCACCGTCGATGTTTCCTTCGCATTCTGCGACGGTCCATTTCTTGTTCCAGAAGTCATGAGCCTGATTGTCGCAGGCCTTGCGACTTTCGTACGTCTTGCGGGCACCGATCTGGTTACAAGTCTCATAACGGTCACATGTGGCATTGACTGCAGCAGTCACGGCCTTCGATTGACTGTTGGTCACGTCCGCAATCGTGTTACAACCGGTGACGAGCGTACTGATGAGTCCAACCGTGGCGATGATGGGGTTTTTCATGACGGTTGCATAATGATCCCAACTGTAAAAAGAAACTGGCTTGAGTATGATTTCATAAATTCGTCCACGCCAAACTTCCAACCTTGAAAGCACTCGTCGTAATTGCGTTGATTCCCGGTTCCCAGACCAAGCGCTCGCTCGACGACAGGCGAGATTCGCGCCCATTTATTTGTTGCTCATTCAAATTCTGTCGCTCGCTCGTTCGGGCTGCGTATGAAGTGCTCACCAGCCATCGCACACATCCGTGCAAGCAGTTCGTACGCTGCAAACAATCGCACCGAAGCCGAGCGGACAGTCAACGGTGTTGCGTGCGGCGTTGGTCTTGCCGGAGTTGGGATTGGCGCCATTCTGTTCACCTCGAGCGGCAAGGGAGTCTCCAAGGCTGCGCTCGCGCCACTCGTGTTGCCAGGAGGGGGCGGCGCTTCACGTACGGGAAGGTTTTGACAACAGCGCGTATGAAGCCGGATTGGTGCGATTTTGCTGACGGGATGGATTTAAAATACTTGATATGGATTTCCGTCAAGGTTTGCTGATGAACCGGACGGCGCGCGGAAAATTACCTCGTCCGGCATGAACGATCCTTCTTTCAGATCTTTTTGCGTAGGTGTATCGTCTACCTACGATGCGCCGCAGTCACGCCTTCCCCCTCCTCGTTACGTTCGCTCTTTCCCAAGCCATCATGAGTTGTGGCCCGACCCCGACCGTCGTGTCTGGGCCGCAGTCAGCAGCGTTTGGTGAAGCCGCGGGATCCAATTCACCACCAACGTCGACCGCTCCGATTCCCGTGGTCGATATACGGTGGGACGAACAACCAGCACCGCTTCAAGTGGCCATGACCGCGCCAGCCTCGGCGGCGCCGGCGACGCTTACGTCTCCCGATGGTGTAGGTCTTGAAATCGATTCGATGGCGGTTTCCGGCGTCGTGCAAGATCCTCTCGCATTTACGGAAGTGCGGTTTACGTTCAAAAATCCCGCGGCACGAACGATCGAAGGGCGATTCGAAATCGTTTTGCCACCGGGCGCGACGATCAGTCGTTTCGCAATGCGTAATGCCGATGGATGGCAAGAAGGCGAAGTCGTCGAGCAACAAGCGGCGCGAGCTGCATACGAAGACTTTTTGCATCGCCGTGCCGACCCCGCGTTACTCGAAAAACAAGCCGGCAATCGATTCCAAGCCCGAGTGTTCCCGATTCCCGCATCGGGCGAAAAAGAAATCATTCTGTCGTATTCACAAAAATTGACATCGCAAGCGGACCCTTATCGAGTTCACTTGCGCGGTCTTCCCTCGATTCGTCAATTCGATTTGCGGGTCATCGATGGTCGGGCATTAGCCAAGCGGAAAGCGTTTTCGTCCAAACAAGCCAATTTCAAACCAGATCGTGATTTCGTTTTACCTGTTGGAACCGAAAAAGCTCTCGCCGTGGGCCTTCGTCATGAAGACCTTGCCGTGGCACGCGTTACGCCCGTTGCGGAAGACAAACCCGATCCCGTGCGCGATTTGCTCGTGTTGCTCGACACGAGTGCTTCGCGGGCGCTCGATTTGAAAACCCAAACGACGCAATTGCAGCAACTTTTGGCATCGATGCCGGGCGTTGCGGCGGATATGCCATTGGCGGTGGCGTGTTTCGATCAAGAATTGGAACCGATTTACGTCGGGCCCAAAGGAAACTTTGGTCAAAAAGAAATCGACGCGATTTTGAGGCGTAAAGCGCTAGGGGCGTCGGATTTGGGTTTGGCGCTCGAAAGTGCGGCGAGTTTCGTGAAGAAACAAGGGGGCAAGTTTACTCGCGTATTGATGTTTACCGATGGAATTCCGACTGCGGGCGCCGTTGAAGCCATCGACATTGCAAAAGAAATTCAGGACCTCCGCGAGGCGGGAATTCGGCGTATCGATGCGGTCGTGGCTGGAGGTATTCGTGACGAGAACCTTTTGCGCAAGTTGACGAAGGGTACATTGCCAAACGATGGTATCGTGCTCGATGCGGATTCACCGTCAAAGGAAATTGCCGAACGATTAAATCGAGCCACGGTATCGAATCTCATGGTGCGTGTGCCAGGGGCAAAATTCGTTTGGCCAGAAAGACTCGATGGTATTCAGCCGCGAGACGAAGCACTTATCTTTGCTGAAATTCCGAAGGGTTCCGCATTCGAAGTTGAAATCGAGGGACCCAATGGCAAGGTACGTCGGACCGTTGCGACGGAATTCGCGGAGCGCCCGTTGCTCGAACGGGCCATTGTTGGTGCGCGGATCGATCAACTCACGGACGAACGCGATTCGACGGAAAAGCAGGAACGGCGCACGCAAATTGCGCAAGAAATCGTTTCGTTGTCGACGAGATTCCGTGTGCTTTCCGATTTCACGTCACTGCTCGTGCTCGAAACGGACAACGACTACGCTCGTTTTGGTATTGACCGGCGAGCGCTTGCAGACATTCTCGTCGTCGGACCGTCGGGCATTGAATTGCAAAAACGTACCGCGGGACCTGCGGTCGTTGCTGCGCCAAGCCCCGATGACGTGGATCAAAGACCCAAAGAAAAAAACGCGCAAAAACCATCCAAGAGCGGAGCCGGTGGTGGTGATAAAAAAGCGGACTCTACTTCGGAAAGTGCCCCGCAAGGTGGTGTGGCTCCGGCATCACCACCAGCCGATACGGCATTAAATGCACCTCCTCCGCCCGTGCAAGCCGCCCTTTCGCGAGACGAATTAAAAGAAGAATCGCGTGCAGCGCCCGCGCCGGAACCCGAAGCACCGCGTGCTGCTCCACGTCCCGCTCCGCGTCCCGCTGCGGCTGGCGCTCCGAGCCCCGCAGCTGGACCTTCGCGTCCAACGGCAACGGCGACTTCAACGGCGGCGCCACCGACGAAAGCCGCGGGAGCACCAAGACCCACGTCGCGTCGAATCGATGTAGATGACGATATTGCCGATTCGTCTCCGTCGCGCCCGTGGCGTCGGCCACCACCACCACCACCACCGCCGTCCGCATTCGAGCAGCAAGAGGACGAAGAAGATCGAGATACCGGTGTTTCGCCCTATGAAGGCAAGTTCGCGGAAGTCATGTCGCTCATTCAAAAGAAACGTAATGCGGATGCCGTCGCGTTTGCGTCGAATTATCGCGATGCCGATGCGGGGGATGCATTGGCGCTCGTCGCGCTTGGGGAAGCATTCGAAGCGTCGGGTGACAATGATCAAGCCGCGCGAGCATTTGGTTCGATCATTGATTTGTTTCCTGGTCGAGCCGATTTGCGACGGTTTGCCGGAGCGCGACTGGAACACTTTGCCAAACCTGGCGATGCAGCCCATTGGCTCGTGGTCGATACCTACCGAAAAGCTTTGGCCTCGCGTCCCGATCATCCCTCGGGTGCCCGTATGCTTGCTTATGCGCTTGCGCGTGGCGGATACGTCGAAGAAGCCTTCGAGACCATTGTGACCGCATTCGTTCGTCGATATCCGAGCGGTCGGTTTGCCGGAGTACGCCGCGTGCTCGGGGACGATGTCGCCATTCTCGCCGCTGTATTTGCGAAAGCCAAGCCGGAACGTCGTGCCGACATTCTAAAGCGTTTGGCGGACATTGGCGTGCAGATTTCGGCGAAACCGTCGCTACGGTTCGTGTTGGTTTGGGAAACCGATGCCAACGACGTCGATTTCCATATTCGTGACGGTCGAGGTGGCCATGCCTATTTCAGTCGACCGCACCTTCGCTCGGGCGGCGAACTGTATGCGGACGTCACGACGGGATACGGTCCCGAGTGTTTTGCAATCGACGGGCGTGCCGCGGCATATCCGTACAAATTGCAGGCGCATTATTATTCGCGAGGTCCCATGGGGTATGGCATGGGCAAACTGCAAATCGTCGAACACGATGGCGCCGGTACGATCAAGCTCGAAGAACGGCCGTTTGTCGTCATGACCGACCGCGCGTTCGTCAATCTTGGTGTCGTGGCAGGACCCCTCAAAGGGCAATGACCTATTGAGAGGGTGAATTTAGGGGCACAACGCCGCGTGCCCCTGCATTCGCACATCAGCGATTATGTCAGGTCGAAGCGATCAAGGTTCATCACCTTGTTCCAAGCCGACACGAAGTCATTAACGAATTGTTTCTCCGCATCCGCACTTGCATAAACTTCCGCGAGCGCGCGCAGTTGCGAGTTTGCACCGAAAACGAGGTCCGCACGGGTGCCGGTCCATTTGACAGTGCCCGTTTGGCGATCGCGGCCTTCAAACACGTCCGCGTCGTTCGAAACCGGCATCCATTCCGTGCTCATATCGAGCAAATTCACGAAGAAGTCATTCGTCAGTGCCTCTGATCGCTTGGTGAATACGCCATGTTGTCGTACTTCGCCAACGTTGGTTTTCAAGACTCGCATTCCGCCCACGAGCACCGTCATTTCCGGCGCGGTCAGGGTCAGCAGTTGTGCCTTATCAATGAGCAGCGCTTCGGCCGGTATGGTGTATTTGGCCTTGAGGTAATTGCGGAAGCCGTCCGCGATTGGTTCGAGCACGGCGAATGATTGCACATCGGTTTGCTCCGGCGAGGCGTCCATGCGTCCCGGCGTGAAGGGAACCGAAACCTCGTGCCCGGCGTTCTTTGCCGCTTTCTCGACACCGGCGCAACCGGCCAATACGATCAAGTCAGCCAAGGAGACCTTTTTGCCGCCGGACTGGGTGCCGTTGAAATCATTCTGAATGCCTTCTAGAATCTCGAGCACCTTCGTCAGTTGGGCCGGCTGATTGACGTCCCAATTCTTCTGCGGAGCCAGGCGAATACGTGCGCCATTCGCACCACCGCGCTTATCGGAACCACGAAACGTAGACGCCGACGCCCATGCGGTGGAAATCAACTCCGAAATGGACAGACCGGAAACGAGGATTTTGCTCTTCAGAGAAGCAATGTCCTGCGCGTCAATCAATGGATGATTCACGGCGGGTATGGGATCCTGCCAGATGAGTTCTTCGGCAGGAACCTCGGATCCGAGATACCGCGCGCGCGGGCCCATATCGCGATGCATCAGCTTGAACCATGCCCGGGCGAACGCGTCCGCGAACTGATCCGGGTTTTCCATAAATCGTCGGGAAATTTGTTCGTACGCCGGGTCGAAGCGTAACGAGAGATCCGTGGTGAGCATGGAAGGGCTGATACGCTTTGACGCGTCGTGGGCATGCGGTACGGTGCCCGCGCCTGCGCCATCTTTTGGTTGCCATTGATGCGCCCCGGCCGGGCTCTTCGTCAATTCCCAATCGAAACTGAACAAGTTCCAGAAGTAGGTGGTGCTCCACTGTGTGGGTGTCGATGTCCAAGTTACTTCTAGGCCGCTAGAGATCGCGTCACCGCCATTGCCGGTGCCAAAACTGCTTTTCCAGCCCAGCCCCAGCGTTTCGAGTCCAGCCGCTTCCGGTGTGGGTCCTACATGTTTCGTATCGCCAGCGCCGTGGGTCTTTCCGAAGGTATGGCCACCGGCGATGAGTGCGACCGTTTCCTCGTCATTCATTGCCATACGGGCGAACGTTTCACGAATATCTTTGGCCGCAGCGATCGGATCGGGATTTCCGTTGGGACCTTCCGGGTTGACATAAATCAACCCCATCTGCACTGCAGCGAGCGGATTTTCGAGATTCCGGTCGCCGGTGTAGCGTTCGTCGGCCAGCCAGGTTTTCTCTGCGCCCCAATAGACGTCTTGATCCGGCTCCCAGACGTCTTCGCGTCCACCGGCAAACCCGAATGTTTTGAAACCCATCGTTTCGAGTGCGACGTTACCCGTAAGAATCATCAGGTCGGCCCACGATATTTTACGACCATACTTCTGCTTGATCGGCCAAAGGAGTCGACGCGCCTTGTCCAGGTTGACGTTGTCCGGCCAGCTATTGAGCGGGGCGAAGCGCTGCTGGCCCCGGCCGCCGCCACCGCGGCCATCACCCGTGCGATAGGTGCCGGCACTATGCCAGGCCATACGAATGAAAAAGGGTCCGTAATGCCCAAAGTCCGCCGGCCACCAGTCCTGCGAGTCGGTCATCAGCACCGCGAGGTCTTTTTTCAGCGCCGCAAAGTCGAGGTTCTTGAATTCTTTCGCGTAGTTGAAATCCTCGCCCATAGGATTGGATTTGGAGGAATGCTGGTGCAAAAGCTCGAGCTTCAACTGGTTCGGCCACCAGTCACGGT
>JANORL010001149.1:0-5067 GCA_031415295.1 Polyangiaceae bacterium
AACGCGCCTCACCCCCCAGAAATGAAAGCGGATCGGAATGATTTTCGGGGGGTATGGGGGGCGTAGCCCCCCATCGTGAACTGGGTGGAGTGCAAGAGTCGGGTCGCGAAGCGAGCCCGACGAATGCACTGACTAGGGCCGTTCGAGCGTAAGCGAGAACGTGCCCGGCTTTCGTAGCAGGGGGTTGGGGGGTGAGGCGCAGGTACCGTCACGCCTCGACAAACTCGCGATGCAGAGCGCGTTGGGCTTCGGCAAGCGAGTCTTTCGCGATCACGGCGCCGAGGCGTAGAGGCGTTGCGGTGACCGTGAGCGGCGTCGTGTTCGTCGCGCGCAGGGTCGACATGAAGCGCACGAGAGGCTCGGTGGTCGCAGCAAGGCCATCGCCTACGACGCTTACGACCGCTACGTCTTCTGTGAGCACGAGCGATGCTTCTGCATCCATGAGACGTTGCTTGGCACCTCGCCAGTCGGGAACGTTCAGGAGCGAAACGATGAAGGCGATGCCTCGTTCGTCCACGATCACGTCCTTCAGTGGAACGTTGGTTTCAGCAGCCAAACGCAAGAAACTTTCGATTTTGCTCGCATCATGCAGCCGCCCGAGCACCACGTTGTTCTCACCAACGACTGCGCGTGCCCGTAGATCCGCACGCGGACCGAACTTGCGGACGATCGTTTGTCTTGGCGCATCTTCTTCAGCGTCGAACGTACTTCGCGCATAGATCGCGATGTTTGCACGACGCGCCCATTCGACGGCCTGCGCACACAACACCTTCGCCCCACACTCGGCCATCTCTTGCAACGTGGCGTGATCGAGTTCGGGAAGATGTTTCGCATCCGGAACAATTCGTGGATCAGCCGAATACACTCCATCGACGTCGCTGTAGATCTCGCACCGTTCGGCTTCGAGTGCCGCGGCGAGTGCAACAGCCGTCGTGTCGGATCCGCCTCGTCCAAGCGTCGTGATCTCGCGTCGATAACTCATGCCCTGGTAGCCCGCGATGATGACGATGCGCCCACGTGCAAGTTCGTCCTCGATGCGATGCGGCCGGACTTCGATGATCCGCGCGTCGAAGTGCCTGTCGTTCGTCAGGATGCCCGACTGCGATCCCGTGAAAGAAATCGCGTCTTCGCCAAGCGCTTGGATCGCGATCGAGAGTAATGCCATCGACACGCGTTCACCCGTCGACAAGAGCATGTCGAGTTCTCGGCGCGGTGGATCCGACGTATCTGCTCCTTGTGCGGCGACTTGTTTCGCCAGTGCCAAGAGGCCGTCGGTCGTTTTTCCCATCGCACTGACGACCACGACGACGTCGTTACCAGCGCGTTTCGTCGCGACGACGCGACGAGCAACACGGGCGATTTTGTCGACGTCGGCGACCGACGAGCCGCCATATTTTTGTACGATGATCGAACGCGGTTTGCCCGCGGAATGTGCGTCTTGCACAGGACACCTCGGCGACGAAAACCAAGCCCTAGCACGCTCAATCGTCCGCTAGCACCACCTGTGGTGGTGGGCCAAACCCGCGACGATCAACTCAGCCCCTCGGTGCTCATCTGCTCGTAAAGTTCGGCTTCGGAAGGGCGACCTTCAGCACGTGCCACCACGGCGAGGCGCAACAAGCAATCATGACGTATCGGCCAAAACTCCTCGACGATCTCCGGCGTGCCGTCTTCGATGCGTGTTGAGACAAGGGCGAGCAAATCAAGGTCGCGTCCGAGGCGTTCAAGGGCGTCTGCGAGGTCGCGTGCGACGTCGTGATCATCAGGATTGCCGCGCAGTTGCTCCGTCAGTCGTTCGACGAGCACTTCGTCTTCTTCGTCTGTGGAAGGAAACTCGGTTTTACCTGACGCAACCGGTGGCGAAGGCGGTCCCGCGGAAATCGGACTGCGCACCGTGAGCGGTCGCGGCTCGTCATCGACATCGACATCGACGTCGACGTCGACATGTGCTGGTGGTCGTTCACGCAGAAGCACCGGACCTGCGGGTCGACCAAGCTCCGTGGACACTCGACGAAACGTTGCACCGATGACCCGATCGCGAGGACGCAAGCGCAACGCCACACCTAAGTGACGTTGTGCCGCGCGCAGATCTCCACGGGCATTCTCTTCGATGTCCGCGGCTTCCAGGAGCATCGCCGCGAGTTCTGCACCACGGTCCGCGTCTCCAGGGATCGCCGCTTCCACAGATTCACGCATGCGTGACAACGCCAGCGACGCTCCGGCCAGATCCCCCAGCTCGGCCCGCCAACGACCTTCGAGCAAACGAGCATCCGGTGTTCGAGTTTGTCCGGGCAAAATCGTTCGTACGCGGGCGATTGCGGCAGGTCTGTCCGCTGCGAACTCCACGAGTCCTTGTGCCAGCTCGATCTCGACTTCCGCAAGGGTTTGTCCTTTTCGCGACAAGAGCGTGGACGCTCGAGCGAGCAAGTCGAGCGAACGCCGGCCGTCTCCGGCTGCTTTGAGAGATCGGGCTAGACCAAGCGACGCGTCGGCGCTTTCCGGGGCATAGCGAAGAGCGCGTTCGAACAGCAATCGAGCTTCTGGAACGTACCCGCGATGCAAGAACGCGTCGGCCGCACGTATCCACACGCGGTATCGAGTTTCCGGGCCGCGCGCTGCTGCTTCGAGGTGTTCGGCATCGGCACGCGCGCCGGTTCCATCGCCCATGTCGAGCCGTACTTCGAGGCGTTTCCAGCGCGCTTGTTCGAGAGATGGTGAGCGAGCGATCGCGTGATCGATCGCGTCGAGGCGTTGTTTCGTATCGGTCGCGAGTTTGGCAACTTCGAGCCACGCGAGCGCGGCAAGTGGCGCGAACGGTTCGTTGTGGGCAGCTCGGGAAAACGCAGCGATGGCCCCGTCTTCGTCACCCACGGCGGCAAGCAATTTACCGCCGAGCAAACCAGCATCTATCGCGGCAAACGCATCCACCAGTGTGGCGAGTGCGGCTTCCGCTCGTTCATCGGCGAGCGCATCGATCCATGCAATACGCATCGTAATTTCGGGATGCCGCGGTGCTCGTTCCAACGCGAGTAGGTAACGCCGACGCGCTTCATCCAGATCCCCAGTCACGGCGGCATCGTCCGCATCCAGCGCGATGTCCGCTTGTTCGATTGCGCGAATGGCTTCCGCAGGCAGCGCCGCCGGGGCTCGCGACACGGCGACTTGGAGAGACAAACGATCCGCTTCAGCTTCGACACCATCCCATCGAGTACCTTCGACAGATGGGGCGCGAGCGCCTGCGGCCGGTAGGACATGACGAACCACCGCGCCGGCAACATCGTGCAGGATCACTACACTACCTATGACGCGCCCGAGTGGACGACACGCCTCCGCGAGCGCACGCACGGCCAGCACATGCGGTGGTGATCCGATGTCGATGCCGCGAGCACGTTCCGGAACGAGCCGAATATCGCGCTCCGTCGGGACGACAATGACGTCGAACGCCAAGGCTGCGCTTCCAAGACGCAAGCCCACACTGACTCCCCAAGGCGTCGCAATGAGGCCGACTTCTGGCGTTCCTTCGCCCAGGATTCCGCGCAAACGGGGAGCGACAAACCCAGCCAGATCTTGAAGGGCGATCGACAAACCGAGCTGCGTGAGTGTGCCGCGCTTGTGCCGCAGGCGTGTGACGCCACCCGACAAGTCGACGGGAAACCGAACGTTGGGCAGGGACAACGCGAGTTTGTCGATCTGAACGGGGCCGAGCGCGAATGGCTGATCCAATTCGATCGACAAAGTGCCGCGATTGACGGACAGCAGTAGACTAGGTTTGTCTTTCGGGCGTGGAGGAGCCTCCGCCCGTTCCTTCGTTGTTGCGCGTGGCGCACGAAGGTCCGCGCGTCCAAAGGGGTGTGCACGCCCTCCTGGACCGAGACCAACAGCCATGTGGGGGACAGGGTATCAACGCTTCGGCCGCATCGCGAATTCGCGGCCAGTTTTCAGACGTCGCCCTTGGCGATCTTGTCCTTCATCTTGATGATGAGTGTGGGAAATCCGTCTTTTTTGACGATCTTCGTAAACTGCGAACGGTAGCTCGACACCAAACTCACTCCGTCGGTCCGGATGTCCTGAATGCGCCACTTGCCGTCTTTTTGGGCCAGCGTGTAGTCGACCTCAACGGGATCCGCGCGCTTGTCCGTCTTGGAAATCGCTCTCGTCGCAACGACAATCTTCGCGTTTTTCTCGGTTTCCCCGATGTATTCGATGTTGTAGCCAATCGTCTTCTTGATGTTGCGCTCGTACGATCGGCGCACGAGCTGCTTCAACAAATCACTGAATTGCGCCTTCTCGGCATCGGTACGGTTTGCCCATTCGGAACCCAGTGATGCTTCGGCGAGGGCTGAATGATCCAGAACTTCGTCGAGTGTCGACGCGATCTTCTTTTCGTTGCCAGGTTTGGCGACCAATTCGAACAGGGTCGTTTGCTTCGTTTTGACTTCGTCCGTTGCAGGACCGGCAAACGCCGCACCCACGATGGTCAAACCGACAGAGAGCATCATCGCTGCAACAAGATTGTTTCGTTTCACGATCGACTCCTATGGTGCACAAGAACCGTCCAGCGCGTTGGCAGAGGTAGCTCATCGATGAGCAAAAACAACGCGACTCAGGACAAGAAAGAACCGCGAGCAAGACGCTTGCTTCTGCGTCTTATTCAACATCGCCTCGACGTGTAGCTTCCGACGTGTAGCAAGATGACCGCCATGGGCAGGCGAGCACTCATTGCAGGCGGTCTCATCGGAGCCGTCCTGTGTTTTTCCCTCGGTTGGCTCGCGTCGCGCGTTGTCGATCCTCCCAAACGTGAACCAATGGCTACGCCTTCGAGTGAACCAGCGTCGATCGAACTCGACGATGGAGGAACCGTCGGACCTTTGCTTTTGATCGATCCGTCGAAGGTCGTGCTTTTGCCCGATGCCTCGTTGAACCTCGAGCCTCCGAAACCGCTTATGCTTCCAGGACAAACCAACGATCGTTGAGACTAGGTCGTTTGTCCGGGCGTACGTGGAGTGTCGAGTTGTACTTCCTAGGCGTCGCTCGAAGGCGGAATGTGCACGGTGAACGTCGTGCCTT
>JANORL010001150.1:0-7768 GCA_031415295.1 Polyangiaceae bacterium
CCAAGATTGCGCCCATTCCACCGAATACATCGGCGATACCCACGATACCGCTTACGGCTTCGGTGAGCACTGCGCTACATACGAAAATGGCGCCTGCCAGGTAACTGGTACCTCGACGGCGTGTGACGCGAAACGTGAACATCGTCAGCAGTGCGCCATTGATGGCATGAAAAATGACGTTATAAAAATGATGGAAAAATGGCTGCTTGGATATGGACCACAAAGCGCGCCATAGAAAGTCCGGAATCGGTCGATACGATCCCACGCTACGTTCCGCGGGCAAACCCCAAAAATCACGATGAATCGCGTCGATAAACTTTAGGCCACCTGTGGCATTGACGTACGGATTCGCGAGAAGCGCTTCTTGTTCATCGAAAATATAGTTTGTCGTGGGGTAACGCGTGAAAAGCACCATGCTGAGCACGATAAAAGGCGCGAGTACCCAGAAAAACCCGGGGTCGTACCCCATGACGTAATCACGCGACCAATCAACGACGGCGCGCAATTTTCCCTTGACCGCTTGCCAAAAAGGCGTACGCGGCGGAGGAGGTGGTGCCGGCGGCAAAGATGCAGCGGGGATCTCGCCGCTCGGCAGAGGCGAAGAAGCTTCTTGCTCGGTCACGCTACGGTTCAGGAATGGGCCAGATGTCACCCCAGAGCGATCCGGCTCCATCAATCGGAACGACTGCGCCGGTGATGAAATCGTTCATGTCGCTCGCCAAAAAAACCACCAGACGAGCTACTTCGTCGACGGTACCCCAACGCTTCATCGGAATAGCTTTTCGTGCAGTTTCCAGCAATCCCTCACCATATTGATCCGTACCGGACGAACGAATTGTCCCTGGTGCGACGGCATTGACACGAATACCATGCGGCGCCCATTCGACGGCCAGCGTACGCGTGAGGTTCTCCACGCCCGCTCGTGCCGCTCCCGTGTGCGCCATTCCAGGAAAACCTCGCGAAACTTGCGCCGTGATATTGATGATTCGTCCGCGTTTCTGAGGAATCATTGCGGCATTGGCCACTTCGCGCGTCATGTAAAACGTGCCATTCAAATTGTTTCGAATGACGGCCTCGAACCCCTTTGGCGGAATCTGTTCGGCGGGGCTTGGAAATTGTCCCCCGGCGTTGTTCACGAGGATGTCGATGCGCCCGAATCGGGTCTTCACATTACGTATGAAGGTTTCGATCTGCAGGACGTCGCGAATATCGCATGGTTCGCCGAGAATGCGATCGTCGGACAAACCCGCAGTACGGAGTGTCGTGAGGGCAGCGTCGATTTTTTCGGGCTTGCGCCCGCAAATCGCCACACTGGCGCCGAGCTTTCCCAGCTCTTGCGCGACCTCGAGACCAATACCGCTGCCACCTCCGGTGACGACGGCGACCTGACCCTGGAACAAGTCCGGGGCGAAGAAGGAACGGGGGTTCACGAGGGGCGTTTACAACGAAGAAGCGCGCGTGTCACGCGAGAGATGCGCATCGTTCGACGACCATCTGTCGACGACCATCGTTCGACGACCATCGTTCGACGACCAAGCCTGTGCACGAAGTCCACCACACGCGCACGACAGGGGTGGAATCTGGAAGCGTTCGTGGCAAGGTGCGCCCGTGCCCTGGGTCCGTGCATTGTTACGAGGTCAAAAGGTTTTTGCTCGCGCTGACGAATCTGGACGGCTCGCTGCCGACGGAGGGCGAGTCGAAGTTCGGTACAAGCCGAACGACGGACGAAAATACGGCGCGCGAGAAGACAACCTAACGGTCGTGGCGGGCGAAGTTCTGCCTGACGAAACATGTGGAGAAGCTGAGACTGTCGAGAAAAAAGACGGGGCAGCAAAAACAACGAAAGGCGCGGTTGCGCCGTCGACATCTGAAGAACGCAAGGTGGCTGCGAAGGTAGCGCATGAACAAGCTCCGCCTCCTGCTGCGGGACACGTGATTGCGTACGCCGATGGCGCATGTACCGGCAATCCTGGCCCCGCGGGCCTCGGCGTGTGGATCGTCGATGGATCGCGGCACATCGAACTGAGTGAGTTTCTAGGCGAAGGAACGAACAACATTGCCGAGCTCACGGCCATCTTGCGAGCGATCAGTGAGGTGCCTGTGGACGTGGCGATGACGGTGTACACCGACAGCCAGTACGCGATCGGTGTGCTCCAAAAAGGCTGGAAAGCGAAGGCCAACCAAGTGCTCGTGGCGGACGTGAAACGAGCGCTCGCGTTACGCAAAAAGACGAAGCTCGTGTACGTTCCAGGGCATTCCGGCGTTTCCGGCAACGAACGAGCCGACCAGCTTGCTCGAGACGCCGTACGGACGAGACGAACCACTCGACAAGCGACGGACAGCCAAGCGAAAGCCGCCGAAGCGAACGCCGCAGCAACAAAGGTTTAGAGAAAAGAGCGACGCATGGACACGACGCAAAAAACGGGCCCCGTAGTGTTGTGTTTGCTCGATGGAATCGGCGAGAGCGAGGCGTCTGAAAGCAACGCGGTTCGTTTGGCGAAGACGCCGAACCTCGATGAAATCGCGCGCAAGTTTGCCCGTACAAACCTTGTGGCCAGTGGCGAAGCGGTGGGTCTTGCAGCGGACAAACCTGGCTCGGGTGCACTGGGGAGCGAAGCGATTGGAACCGGTCGTGTGCCCTGTCCGGTCGCGATCGAGATCGATGGCGTCATCGCCAAAAAGAAGTTCAGCTACAACAAGATCATCGAGCGCGCGATGTGGATCGCGAACGATCGCAAGTGTCGATTGCATTTGTTTTTGCCGCTTTCCGAAGCGAGCGCGCACGGGTCGATGAACCACTTACACACGCTGTTGCGCGTGTGCGAAGCGAATGACGTTCAAGTCTGTGTACATGCGTTTCTCGAAGAGCGGCCGAGTGCTCCGAAGAGTGCCGCGCGCCTTCTCGACGCGCTCTCGTTCACGCTGGAAGACCGTGGAACGATCGGCACGATCTCTGGTTCGTCGTTCGCGATGGATCGAAGTGGCAACTGGGAGGCGACAAAACAGGTCTATGCAGCCATCGTTCGTGGAGCCGCGGACTCGAAAGACACGGTGCATGAAGCGTTGCGCGCGGCGTACGACAAGAAGCGCACAGACGGCACGATGGAGCCTGTACGCATTGGTGACTACGAAGGTATTCGCGGCGACTACATGACCGACTTTGCTTCGGACAAACCCATCTGGCAGTGGATTGGTGAAGAAGCGGGGCTCTTTATGTTTCACCGGCCGGACCGCATGCGGCAACTCGCGGCGATGTTCGTCAGGCAAAACCTCCCTGCGGACGTGATCGATTTTCTGACGGAACGGGGCAAACCCATTCGTGCGTTCGACGAATATGGCCTGTTGTCTCTCGGCGAAATCGACGTTCCCCTCGAGAACGTGGTCACTGCTTTCCCGCGGCAAACCATCGGCGGCACGCTGAGCGAAGCGGTTTCCCGGAGTGGTTTGTCTGGGCTACGCATCGCGATCGCCGACCGGACGACTCACGTCGGACACTTTTTCGATGGCGGACTGACTACGCGAGATCCCGTGACGATCGTGGCCGAAGGTGGACAAGCTGCCGCTGTGGAAGAAGCGCTTCGTGAAGGAACGTCGGCGCTTGTCGTCGTGAACTTCGCGGCAGCGGACCAAGCGGCGCGCCGAGGCGATCTTGCGGGGGCCATCGCGGCGGTCGAAGCGATTGACGCGGCCATTGGAACGATTGCGGCAGCAACCGAAACGGCGGGCGGAGCGGTGTGTGTCGTGGGCACGCACGGAGCTGCAGAAATGATACGAGACGGCGAGGGCAAACCGCGCGGATTGCATACGACGAATGCGACGCCATTGTATTATGCCAATGGACTCGATGCGGGTTCGACGCTGGCGCCAAATGGACGATTGCAAGACGTGGCGCCAACGGTGCTCGACATATTGGGGATCGAAAAACCGGAAGGCATGACCGGTCATTCGTTACGTATTGCGCGGTAGGGGGGATTTCCTTTTGCCGACAAAGGTGGGGCCGTATCGAATTCGCGAATTGTTGGCGGAGGGATCCGTAACGACGCTTTTCCGTGCCGAACATGAACGACTTGGGCGCGTCGTTCTTTTGAAAACGTTGAAAAAAAGCCTCGCCGAAGGCTCGTCGTTTGCTGCGGCGCTCGATGGCGAAGCGAAAATTCTGAGCCGCGTGACTCATTCCTCACTGCCACGATTGCTCGACGTCTCCACCGAATCACCTCCGACGTGGTTCGCTGTCGAAAACGTCGATGGGCCATCGCTCTTCGCGGTGGTCGAACGTACACGACGCATTGAAGTGGCGAGTGCCGTCGCGATAGCGCTCGAATTGGCGTTGGGCCTCGGGCACATGCATGCACGACGTTTCGTACACCGGAATGTGGAACCGCATGGAATCGTGGTTTCTCGAGACGGTCGCGTGGTTCTTGTCGATTTGGGTTTGGCCGAGGAAGACAAACCTGCGGCGACGGCGCGTTTCGATCCGACCGATGGAGCATTTGGGCATCAATACAGCGCGCCCGAACAAATCATGGGAGAACCGGCAACGCCCATGTCGGATGTGTTTGGCCTAGGCGTCGTGCTGTATGAGATGTTGTGTGGGCAAGGCCCGTGGGACGATGGAAAGCCTACGTCCACTGAAGTTTCGCGGCGTATTCGTAGCGAAGAACCTGCACCCCTATCGACACATGGTCTTCGCGTACCTGGGGAGCTTTCGCACCTCGTATTGAGTTGTCTTGCCAAACGTCCCGAAGACCGATACGAGAATGGTACGGCGCTTGCGACGGCGCTAGAAAGCGTGCTGGATTCATTGTCGACGTCACCCGTGCCGATTCTCGTGACGCGGGCGCTGGCGGTGGCGGGTCTCGGGGAAATCTTGATCGAAGACAAGGGTCCGCGGCGCAAGACGAAGGCGACAACCGAACGTCCCATTCGACAATTCGTCGTGCAACTTGCTGGTCTTTTGGCATTGGTCCTTGCTGGTGCGGTGGTGATCGAAGGATTTTTGCGAGAAACGAAGATTTCGCGAATTTCCGAAGAACGCCTGAATGATTCGGACCGGGGGTTTTTGCGCGTATTGGCGCGTCCGTGGGCGGAGGTTTTCGTCGATGGCCGGCTGGTCGATGAAACTCCCATGGCCAAACCCATCGTTGTAACGGTTGGACGTCATTACGTCACGTTCAAACATCCGAATGCGCCGGACGAACAACGCGAAATAATGGTTTCGCCACGACAAACAGTTCTCGTGGATGTGACCATGCGTATCGAACGTCGAGTGGTCGATGCGGGCATGGACGCGAGTGTAGACGCGCGAGATGACGCGGCAGGTTCGCCGTGATCTAGGGTTGTTTACGGAGGAGCGCTTCGACAGCGAGCAGCGGTCGTTGTCGTTTTTCTGTCAATTCACCGACACATGCACCGGAACCACGGTCAAGCGAACGGCAAACGTCGGGACGCATTGGATAGATGCTACAAACGAATCGACCACTGACTTCGATGCGCAAAGCCGCGCAGTGGCCGTCTTCGATTTGCATGAAGCACCGATTGCCGATGAAATGCGTGTAGACGCGCGCGGCATCGTCCATTCGATCGTAATCGATGCCGAAGATACGAATGTATTCAGGAAGCGTGGAGAAGCAGCAGGTGCCGCAGAGGAGGCAATCGGAGGGGACGGGGGGAAGAGGCATGGCGGGACGAACCCTACGAATCACGGGCAGGGCGTGGGGCAAGTGCCGCCGCAATCGATACCTTTTTCGTCACCATTTTGGACGGCGTCGGTGCATTCAGGCTTTAAGCAAACGGCTGCTTTGCATACGCCACTTTGGCAATCGTTCGCGGTAATGCATCCCTCGTCGGTCGGACATTTGCTACAATCGGCGCCGCCGCAATCGAAGCCCGTCTCGTTGCCATTCTTGACCACGTCGGTGCAATTTGGAGCCGTGCAGGTCAAGCCGGTACAAACGCCACTCTTGCATTGCGTGGGGTTGGCGCAGATCTTTCCGTCCACGCAAGGCGCGCAACCGACTGCACCGCAGTCGATATCGCTTTCTCCGGGGTCTTTGGTGCCATTGGTGCATTTCATGTTGACGCACGCATTCATTTGGCAAACGAACGCGCCCGTACAGCCTTGTACGCCGTCGATACACGACGCGCACGCACCATTGCCATCGCAAACTCCACCAAAACCATTGGGTTGCGTGCAGAGCGTTCCTTGGGCGACGGGCTCATGTGTGAGGACGCCATTAGTGCACGCGTCGGTGGTGCATTCTTTTGCGTCGTCGTACGGCTCATCAGCCGCCACGCCAGTAATGTTGAAAGTGGGGTCGCATTCTTTTACTTCGCAATCTCCATAGAGTTGCGAAGGCAATGCCGTACCGGGCGTAGCCAATCCTTTGCGGTTGCATTTGCCATTGGAACATTCTGGCTCGCCGCAGAAATTGACGGGGCCGTTGTTTTTGCAATCGGTAGCGGCCGTGCATTCGGGCATGCCGCTGCTGCTGCTACTGGTGCTCGCTCCTCCACTGCCGTTTCCCCCTTCTCCACCTGCGCCGGCATTTCCGCTACTTGCGGATGAACTACTCGTTGGGCCTTGCGGGGTCGCTGGGTCGCTACACCCAATAAAATGGACGGCGACGAGACCAAAGCTCGCAGCAAACAACCAAGCTCGTTCTAGTTTCATGACAAGCATTCCTCCCGTACCGCGCAAAGCGCGGTTTATGGTTCACAAACGTATGTTGGACTATGAAAAACGATGCTTCTTAGGGATTTACGCATCGCAAGGATAAGCCATCGAGGCATTGAAGGGTAGCTTCGCCACGACGACATGCCGAGGCCATAACCCGACATCTGTCGTCACGGTGGGCAACTAGGGCAATTGAGGCCACCACAGTCGATGGCTTCTTCACCTTGGTTGAGCGTGTAATCGAAGCAAGTTGCTACTGCGCATTGCCCAACCTTGCACACGCCCGATACGCAATCGTTCGGGTATAGACATTTCTTAGTGTCCGCGCACTTTAGGGACGGCATTTCGTTGAGGCACGAACCGCCACAATCAACGTCCGTTTCGTCACCATTGCGCATGCCATCGTTACACAACGGTGGCGAAGGCGAGATACACACCGGCGGCACCGCCAATAGGTCGCACTTGTCGGTGCAATCACTGTCGATATTGCACATCGCAGTCGCAAGACAAGGCGGACAATCGGCCCCGCCGCAATCAACGTCGGTCTCTAAGGCATCCTTCATCATGTTACTGCAGGTCGCCGGCCAGCATCGCCCCATTATGCACGTCCTTCCGGCTCCGCAATCGTTACCAGAGCACTCAATGCATTTGGCTTCCTTGCAAGTGCCCAACATATTGCCCCAAGCGGTCGTACACATCACGCCGTCGATTTTAGCGACCGGCGTCGGCATAAGAGCGATTTCACACGTCGGTATATGACATGGGTTTCCCCATTCGTACGCGTCCTTGACCGGGTCACCGGGCATAGTCATTGCGACGCCACCAGCGTTGCACCTGCGATCGGAGCAATCGCCGTAAAGTTGGGATGCCCCCAATTCGTTTTCGAGCTTCTTCTCCCTTATGCAAATGCCATTCAGACAATTACTCGCCGGATTGCATTCGTCAACGACGCAATCGTTAAGGGTTTTGCACTCCGAGCTCCCGCCCGTACCACCCGTGCCAGCCATGCCGGTGGAGGTCGAAGTTCCACCGGCACCGCCACCGGCACCGCCGACGGCACCGGCACCGCCGACGGCAGGTTCATATTTGAACGTC
>JANORL010001151.1:0-23050 GCA_031415295.1 Polyangiaceae bacterium
ATGGAGATCCAGTGGGCCGATGGGCACAAGGGCGTATTGCCGCATGAAATTCTGCGCGGCTATTGTCCCTGTGCGCATTGCCAAGGCCATGGCGGCACGATCAACTTCGTTCCCGGCGGCAATCTCGAGTTGCGTGACATAAGCCAAGTCGGCAATTACGCCCTGCAGTTCACCTGGGGCGATCAACACGACACCGGTATCTACACATTCCGCCATCTGCGCGCGCTTTGTCAGTGTGACGAGTGCAAATCCAAATCTGCGTTCCAAGGGCCACCGTGACTGACAAACCGCGTTCTTCCAGTGCTCCAGCACTAAAAAACCAAAAACTCGATCCGTTTCAGATCGTGGTCGCGAATTTTCTCGCCGGTGCCACGACGGGCAATTCGCTCCCCGCTCCAACCATGGCCGAGATCGCGTTCGCCGGACGATCGAACGTTGGTAAATCGAGCCTCATCAATTGCCTCGTCGAACGTAAAGGCCTCGTGCGTACAGGCTCGACACCGGGCCTCACGCGACAGATCAATTTGTTCGAAGCGCGCGCACGTGATGGTGCCGTCTTTCATCTCATGGATTTGCCAGGGTACGGCTACGCGAAGGTTTCGAAAACTGAGCGGGCTTTGTGGCAAGTCCTCATCGAAAACTACTTGCGCACGCGTGTCACGCTCGCTGTCCTCGTGCTTCTCGTCGACGTGCGTCGTGGCGTTGAAGAAGACGACGAGCAGCTCATTCGTTTCGTTGATGAGATGAGCACTGCGCAAAGACTTCCCGTCGAGGTCGTCATCGTCGCCACGAAAATCGACAAAATCGGCGTCGCCACAAGGCGCGCGGCTCTTGCGGAGCTCGCGAAAAAAGCAGGTCGCAAGGTTCTCGGTTTTTCCGCCGAGACCGCCGAGGGTCGCACGGACCTGTGGCGCATTCTTCGTAGGGCTACGTTTCGCGGCATGCCTGCACCCGAAACCGAATGAACGAGTGATCAGCCTTCACTGAGTTTGGGAGCTGCGGCAAACACGAGTACACCTGGAAGCGATGTCCGCTTACGCCGGTTCGCTCGTTCCCGTCACGACGCCCTACGTCTCGCTCGATCGCATTCCCCTCGTCTTGCTGCTTGGAGCGCTCGTCGTCGCGTTTTCCCGCGGACGTCTCGAACCTCGAAAACGCCATTCCGCAGCACTCGTGTCCATCGGCATGGCGCTCGGACTACTCGCCCTGCACGTGGTGCAACTCGTGATGCTCGAGCCCGCGCGTCGAGCCTTGCGTGATGTCACGACAAACCTCGTACGGATCGGATCGTTCGACGCGAACTTGGCTTTCCTACTGGATCCGACGGCAGCGTTCTTGCTGCTTCTGCCGCTCGTGGGTTGTGCCTTTTTCTTGGCGCAAACGAACTTGGCGCAAACGAAGTTTGTCGGAAAAGACTCGACCGATGCTCCTCGATTTCAGGCGAGCGTGCTTCTTCTTTGCGCTGGTGTTTCCACGTCGCTTTTGGCGGATGGTTTCATCGGGCTCGTTGTGGGATTGTCGCTCGCGATCGTCGCGACGTATCTGCTTGTCGTACATGACAAACGCCTCCCTACACCTGTGGTGACGGCGGGACGACTTTTTATGCTGCAGAGTGTGGGAAGCGCGTCCCTTGTGGCCGGGTTTGTCCTGCTCTTCTGGAGCCTTGGCGGTACGTGGCGCGATGACGGCTACCTTGCCAATTATCGAGCACGCTTCGTTGCCGTGCATGCGCGCGATCGTTTGTCTGGACCGGAATCCGTCATCATTCCCGACGAAACTCGACGCGGCGAACGTAGTGCGGACCTGGTTGCTCGGCGTGCCAAGGAACGTGGATCGCTGACGTTCACGAGCCACCCCGGAGCGCGGGTGTTCATCGATGTGGGCGACAAGGTCTTCACGAACACGGAACCATTCGCGACGGCGCCGTTTGTCCGAAAGGAACTTTCTGTAGGTCCGCACGACGTCGTGATCGTTCCTGGTGGCGCGGCGATCGTGACGGGCGATGGTCACGAAGTCGCTTGGATCGAGCGGCTCGTGATTGGCAATCGTGAAAACGTTTCTATTGTACCGCTTGGGCAAGCGACGACGTTTTCCGAAATCGAGGATCAGCTCGGGCTCGTGGACGAAGACGGCAAACATTTTTTGCGAAATGCTCTGTTCCACAACAACATCGGGAAATCGTCCAGCGTCGTTTCCATTTTGGTTTTTTTGCTTGGCCTTGGCGCGCTGCTCGTCGGAGCCCCGGTGCTCGTCGTCCCATGGTTGGCGCGCACTTCGTCACCTTCGACCTGGAACGTTTTGCGTGTATCGGCCGTGGTTCTCGCGCTTTATCCGCTCGTGCGGTTGCGATCGATTGTCGAGTTTCATTACGGGATAGTGGGCGTTCTATTCGCCGTAGCGGCGATACTCGCAATCCTCGTGTATATGCGAAAACCGTCGTTGGTTTTGGGGGTAGCGACGTTCGTTGCAGTATTGTTTTTCGTACCAAACATCGCGCACGCATTCAAAGACGGCGTAGCGAAACTGAGTATGCGGCCCGAGCGCGGCGATATTGTTGAACTCGATTATGCGCCCGATGGCGAAACGATGGTGGGCGCGTTCGTCATTCGTAACGTGAGTTCGACCTCGCAGACGCTTACAGGAGCGCGGTTCATGCATAACGTACCGCCTTTCGTGACTGTCGAAATCGAAGGAGCGAAAGGGCAGTCGGTCGTCGTCGAACCGGGCAAAGAACGTCGAGCGCTCATTCGGTGGAAATATGCCGCAGCGCGAGCGCGTGAGTTTTACGGGCTTGCGTATGCGGAGCCGAGCGATACGCGTACGGACGCACCTGTGCCGATACATGCCGCGCGTACACGGGATCTCGGAGCATGGGGGGATCGTGCGCTGTCGATTGTCTTGTGGTTTCCGCTTCTTGCAAGCGCCTTGGCTATCGTTTTGCGCGTATTGCGTCGCGATACACCGCGATTATTGGCCGCGTCGAGCTCACTTGTATTTGCGATTCAATTCGCATTTGTCGCCGCGATTTGGTGGCGGTTCGACGCAGCCTTCGGTCGAGTGGACGGCAATGACGGCTATCAATTCATCGAGCGATTCGTCCTCGCGGCGCCTCACGACATCGAATACTTCTTGGGCGTGGATGGAATAGCGCTGACGCTCGTGATCACGGTATCCATTGCGGCATTGTTGGCATCGCTTGCGTCGAAGTCGTTGAGTGATCGAGCTGTCTGGTTTCACGTGTTTGCGCCGTTATTCGTCTCCAGCGTGATCGGCGTTTTCCTTTCGCTCGATTTGTTCTTGTTTTGCGCGTTTTGGATTGTCGGTGTTTTTGCAGCGGTTCTGCTTGTTGCATATCGAGGTACCGTGGGCGCGCGCCGAGCCGCATGGTTATGGAGCGCGGTATCATTTGCGGGTGCCTTGTTTCTCGTTGCTGCAGCATATTGGCTTTACACGCATTCCGAACCGGCATACTTGGTGGATGGTCGATTCGTATTACGTTCGTTGGCCATTCCTGATCTTGCGCGCCTACATTGGGCGAACCTCGATGCGACATTGTTTGGTACGCCCGGCATCATCGTCGTTTGGACCGCGCTTTTCCTGGCATCCGTATTGCGACTCGTCACGTTGGGAGACGTATTTGCAGAATCGAATACGCCGACGAACATTCTCGTCCCGGCTGCATGGATCGGAACAGGCATTCACGGATTGTTACGGCTCAACTTGGGCGTAATGCCACAAGGTACGAAGTGGGCAGCGATGACGGTTATGGCGTTGGGCCTCGTCATGATGATTGTTTTTGCAATCTTGGCGTGTGTTCAGACGAATTTGAAACGTTGGTTCGCGTTTAGCGTGACGGCTTATGCCGGACTTGTTTTGGTCGGCTTTGGTGCGTGTACTCCGCAGGGTTTTGCGGCAATGGTGCATGTCGCCATTTCTCTGGCACTGTCGATTGGACTTTTCGCGATGCTTACCGAGGCGCTCGATTCACGTGCGTTGACGGTCGACAGCAATCGACTCCATGGATTGTCCGAAGACATGCCTCTTTTTGCGGCAATGTTTTTGGTGTCAACGTTTATTTTGATCGGCCTGCCGGGTTTGGCTGGGTTTTGGGGACCGCTTTTGGCGGTGGTCGGGGTATTTCCGCGTCAGCCCTTGTTGGCCATGGGTACAATGGCCAGCGTCCTTTTTCTCGGTGCTGTACATATACGTTTCGCGGGAAGAATGCTGTTTGGCGCAGCCCAAGAAAGCAGAGCGAGCGTATTGCCGGATCTTCGTCGGGACGAACTCTTGGTGATGGCGCCGCTTGCCGTCATTACCGTTGGATTGGGTTTTTCTCCACGAACGCTGTTTTCGCTGCTCGATGCGGTGATCTTGGATTTGCATCGATTGGTGGATGCCGCGGGAGCGCTACAGGTGGGGTAACGATCGCGCTCGCAATGAAGGAATCGACGAAAATTTGGTTACGTCGAAGGTTCAGTGCTCTTACGACATTCCCGTTTGCCGTTGGAGTCACATGCCCTACACTGCACACAGAATGGAAAGAGCGTTCATTCTGCGTGGTCGGCTTTCAAACCCGCAGCACATCGAACTTGACGAGCCAGTGTCGGAAATCGAAGGCGAGGTCGAGGTTGTATTGCGACGTGTTACGCTTCCGACAGAAGCCCGAAGCATCGACATCTTTGAACTGATCGCTGCATCCTCACCTGGAGCACGATCGAAGGAAGACATCGACCAGCAGGTGGCAGACGAGCGTGGTTCATGGGTTGATCGATGATTGCGTGTTCATACCAAGCGCAGTAGGATCCTTTCGGATATCGTATGGACATCACCGCACAGGATCTTTTCCCGCTGGTGCTCAAACTCTCGCGTCCGGAACGCGTGCGTTTGGCTCGAATGGCATTTTCGTCGGCAGCTCAGGATGAACAAGCGGACGCGGCGGCATATATGGCGCAACCCGTCAAACCTGATGAATTCGGCCAGGCAGGCGACGAGCCACTCGCGTGGGATGCTGAAGGCTGGGAGGATATCAAGTGAAACGCGGCGAAATTCGCTGGTACACATTCCGTGCACCCGACAAACGACGTCCCGTATTGATTCTCTCGCGAAACTCCGTTGTGGATGTTTTGAACGAAATCGTCGTCGTACCCGCCACGCGAACGATTCGCGGTTTGACTTCCGAAGTCGTCTTGACCGAGGACGACGGTATGCCCGCGGCATGCGCACTCAACTTCGATCACATTAGCCTCGCCCAAAGATCTCTTATCGGTTCCGTCGTGAGCATCTTACCAGCACATCGTTGGAACGAAGCACGCACAGCATTGCTGAACGCTTGCGGTTTCGACACGAACGCCGACGAATGACCATCCCAAATAACGAATAACTCGCGCCAATTCTATCCGTAATGCGCCAACACACGTACGTCATGGCCAAATCGCTCAACCAATACCGTCCTCTCCTCCAACGCCATCCCCTGCTACGCTCCCGCCCGTCATGGCCGCCCACGAAGTCCGACAAACCTCCCCACACCTCGACCGTCAAGTAAAACTCGTCCCGAGCGGCATCGACATCGCCGGACAAACCTTCCCGCTACTCGCCGGCTCCGTGCACTACTGGCGCCTTGATCCCAACGAGTGGCGAGCGTGCCTCGTCGCCGTCAAAAAGCTCGGCCTGCACTTCGTCGACACCTACGTACCTTGGGGCGTGCACGAGGTTTCTCCTGGCAAACTTGAACTCGGAGACGCCGATCCACAACGCGATGTCGCCACGTTTTGTCGCCTCGCTCAAGAAGTCGGCCTTTGGGTCATCATCCGCCCAGGACCGCACATCAACGCTGAACTCACCTACTTTGGTTTGCCCAAACGCATCGTATGGGACGGCGCATGTCAGGCTCGTTCATCCGAACAAAACCCCGTCATGCTGCCCATGTTGCCACTCGCGTTCCCCGTCCCAAGCTACGCGAGCGACGCGTATCACGACGAAGTTGCCCGGTACTTCCAGCTTCTTGGACCAACCCTCGCGCCGCTTTTGTACCCCAACGGTCCCATCGTCCTGCTCCAAGTCGACAACGAAGGCGCGTTTTACTTTCGCGAAGGTGCCTACGCTCAGGATTACCACCCCGACGCGATTCGCGCCTACCGCGACTTCTTGCGCGCCAAGTACGGCACCATCGACGCCTTGTCGCTCGCCTACGGCACGGCGCACAAAGAAGGCGACGAACCTCCGAGCGATCTCACTCGCTTCACTTCCATCGAACCACCTCGACGTTTCGACGCCGAAACACCTACGGATCTCGTCCGTCATCTGGATTGGTGCGTCTTTCAGGAACAGCTACTGACGACGGCAATGTCCAGGTTTGTCCGGGCGCTACATGCCGCTGGTTTGTCCGGACTACCCACCGTACACAACCTACCGCCCGGCCAAGACGCCACGCCACTGCATCCCGATCGTATCGCCGAAGTCGTAGATTTCTTGGGTCAAGACTACTATCACGAGGCCGGACAAACCGGACGCGCCGTCATCGCCCGCGCCACCACCGACCTTGCAGTACGCGCCGAAGCGTTTGGCGTGCCAGCATTTGCGAGCGAAATGGGCGCGGGATTTCCGCCATTTTTCCCGCCGCTTACCGAACATGACAGCGCTTTCACGGTGCTCGCAGCGCTCGCGTATGGCCTTCGTGGGTTCAACATTTACATGGCCGTCGAACGCGATCGCTGGTTGGGATCGCCGATCGATCGTCACGGTCGCGATCGTCCAAACGCTGTGTTTTGGCGCAAGCTGTGCGCTGCACTCGAATGCACATCGTTCACGACGCTCCGACGTGCCACACCCGTACGCCTCATGATTCCGCGTCTCGAGCGCCGGATCGCGCGCGCCATGCACGCATTCGGACCGCTTTCCGCAGCCATTCTTTCAACGTTTGGCTTGGGACCTCGCGAAACCGCAATCGAAGACGATCTCGGCCTTGGTTACCCGATGGCCGTCGAAGTAGGCGATTTTGTGCAAACATTCGAGCGAGCTCTCGAAGCGCGTGGTGTACCGTTTGCCGTTGTTGGCACCGACGAACCCGCCTTTGCCGGCAATGTGCGTTGGTTGCTCTGCGCGTCTTCCGGAGCGATCGAAGCGCCCGTGTTCGAACGTCTGGCGAGCGCACGTGCACGCGGAGCGCACATCACGCTTGGGCCGCGTTTGCCGCAGTTCGATGAAACGTTTCGAATTCCTTCATCGCCGTACGATATGCAGCGACTCGGTGCCGATGGTCGCCTTGGACCCCTGGTGCGCAACGCTGCGGAAGCGGCGTCTGCGGTGGGTCAAGCCGTGGATCTTCTGGGCCTGCCGACCCATGCGTGTGATCCCAGCGATGTTCTCGTGACCGTGCATGAAGATTCCAAAGGTATCGCGTGCGTCGTCTTCGTTCTCAATCCGACCGATCGTCACGTCGCGGCACGTGTTCGTTGTGGTTTTGGCGCATCGCGCGTGGTCGATGTGCTCGAAGAGACGGAATTCGGGGTCGTGTCTGGCGTGCTTGAAGTTGCCATGCGCCCACGAGCCGTCCGCATGCTGAAAGTCGTGCCTTGACGCGAACGTGGGCGAACGTTTTGCACGTACCATTGCATCCTCGGCGCATATCTCCTAGGAAGGTAGATGCATTGGGGCTTTTAGAAGGTGGGCTTGATGGGTTCTCGTTTCGAGGTATCGCAAGAGGGCGCATGCTGAATCGATGTCGCCACGTCAAACGCCTCGAAAACGCCTGGTCTTGGACTGGTTTGCCCGCAAGAACGCTCGTTTTGTCCTCAATCCTCGTCACGTCCATCGGTTGCGCCAACATTCTCGGCATCGACGACATCGACTCGTGTTGGGACGCTTCGGGATTCGAGGGACGCGGCTGTTATCGAACGACGGGCGGTTGCAAGCTCACGAAGGAACAATTGCCGAATGCTTGCACGGAATCATCGTGCGTTCCGTTTGACAATCAAGTACGCCTTGGTTTGTCTTCGGCCGCCGATCTGCCGGAAATTCCGTCAGGAAACCCTGGGAATACCGGTGGTCCGGGCACGGGTGGAACCGACCCTTGTCCAACGACCGACCGCGTCATCGTCACCGGATCGAATGCAATCGTTCCAATTCTGAGTTACCTCAGCGCCGAACTCGCCGAAGCCTCGAATCCCGTCACAGTTCTTTATCAATCGCAGAGTTCTTGTAATGGCGCTGCAACCATTTTCAAAGACATCAAAGTGGCTGGTGAATTTCAATATTGGAAACGCGTAGCCGGTAAGCTCGTAGACACCAAATGCGCCTTGCCCGAACAGAGCGCAGACATTGTAACATCCGACGTATTTAGTACGACGTGCGGATTCGTGGATGATTCTTCCGTCGCTCTCGACGCGCAAGCTCCGATTCAAGCAATGATTTTCGTCGCGCCGAAAGCATCACCCGAACGAGCCATCAGTGCGGAAGCCGCACGGCTCGTGTACGGATACGGCGGCAACTACGAGAATAAGTTTACGTCAACTCCCTGGACGAACCTCGATTACATTCAGCGGCGCAACTCCACGTCTGGTACGCAAAATCTGATTGGTGCATTTATCGGAGTTCCTTCGGCGAGTTTCTTAGGTGTCGAAAATACGGGCACGTCGGCCATGATTTCGTCCGTGCAGATGGCCGCGACCGCTGATGCCGCGTCGACCATTGGTATTCTCGATGTCGTCAATGGAGATCCTACGGACGTCCGTGTTTCTTTGCGCGTGCTGGCATTTCAGGCCAAGGATCAAAATTGCGCATTCCATCCCGATTCTTCCGAAGGCAAACTCGACAAACGTAACGTTCGCGATGGCCATTATGCGTTATGGGGTCCGATTCACGTGTACAGTCGACCAAATGCTCTGACGAACGTTGCCAATGTGGTCAAATACCTATCGCTCGACCAAGCGCCAGCTAGCGCCGGCAAAGATGCCGACCAAAACATGAGCGAGCTCATCAAAATCGTGGCTGGCGGGAGCCTCGTTCCCTCGTGCGCCATGCGCGTGTTACGGACATCCGATGGCGGCAGCTTGTTGCCCCAAGTTCCGGCGCGGTCGTGCGCGTGTTATTTCGACCAACTCACCACCGGTGAATCGACATGCGCGGTGTGTACCGTGGATGCCGATTGCGCATCGCCAGATGCGCCACGTTGTAACTTCGGATTCTGCGAACAACAATGAGGAAGCCCTGAAGATTCTGTTATGAATGCACCTGCATCCCCTACGCTCCCCGACATGGGTACTACACCCGGCGATATTATTGCTGGCAAATACCGTGTCGACCGCATTATTGGGCAAGGAGGAATGGGGGTCGTCGTTGCCGCCGTGCATATTCATTTGGACGAACGCGTGGCTATCAAGCTTTTGCGTCCCGAAGGGGCGGCTCGTTCGGACGCAACGGAGCGTTTCATGCGTGAAGCGCGGGCGGCGGTGAAAATCAAAAGCTTGCACGTCGCCAAAGTTCTCGATGTCGGAGTCCAACCCGATGGTCGACCGTACATGGTCATGGAATACCTCGAAGGTCGGGACCTTGGGGAAGAACTCGACCGTAATGGTCCCATGTCGGAAGCCATGGCTGTCGATTACGTCCTCCAAGCGTGCGATGCATTGGCCGAAGCTCATAAACGGGGCATTGTCCATCGGGACCTCAAGCCGTCCAATTTATTTCTTTGCAAGAATCAAAAGCCGCCCATCATCAAGTTATTGGATTTTGGCGTTTCCAAATTCAAAGACACTTCGCTTCTCGCCAATACGTCACCTTCGCTCACCGCCGAAGCGATGCTCTTGGGTACCCCGTATTATATGTCCCCCGAGCAAATTCGGAGCGCCAAAGACGTCGACGAACGAGCTGATGTTTGGGCCCTCGGGGTCATTCTATTCGAACTCATTTCCGGCCGCCTTCCCTTCGATGGCACGAGTGCAACCGGAGTGCTCGCCGCCATTTGTGGCGACAAACCAAAACTATTGCACGAAGTTTGTGCGGCAGTATCGGCAGACGTTTCTGAAATCGTCGGCGCATGTCTTGCGAAAAACACCGATGAGCGAATGCCCAATGTGCGCGAATTGGTCCGCGCCCTCGCATCCGTCGCACCCGACAAAGCAACGACCATCGACGAGCGCCTGGCAGGAATCAACGTTCATTCCAACACTGCCAATACGTTATCCGCCCCGCCGGTTTCAGAATTACGCGAGCCGATATCGAAAGACGAAATGCTGGTAGCAACCGTTGGCGGTTTCGTCCAAACGACTCCGCCCCTGCGAAGTCGCTCCAAATTGGTTGCCATTACCGTCGCCATTACCGCTGCCGTCGCCATTTTTGTCGGTATCGTCGTGTTCGTCTTGACAACTCGCGAATCGTCGTTACCTATAGCTGATTCTCTTCCGACCGCAAGCAACACACAAGCTGCCATCACCGCGAGCAGCACGTCTGCAACGGCAACTCCCTCGTCCGACACGCCAACCGTATTTGTCGATGTGGCTCCTGTCCTCTCTGTCGCCACGCCCATTCTCACGGCGAAAGCTATTGCAACGTCCAAATCTCCATCGTTACCAACCGCGCGCCCTTCGTCCACCTCGGGCGCCATTCACCTCGGCAAGGAGGTGGAAACTCGGCGCTGAACGACGGGTTTCCTTTTTTCGTATGTATCTAATGAACCAAAACGGGCGCAGTATTTCCCAATCCATGATTTTTCGGCAAACGTTTTGTTTATTGAGTCTGATGCTCGTTGCTTCCCCAGCGTGGGCAACACCAACACCCGAAGACATCGCCCTTTCCGAAGCTCTCTTTCGCGAAGGAAAGACGCTCCTGCAAGAAGGCAATTTCGACCAGGCTTGCCCAAAACTCGCCGAAAGCCATCGTCTCGATCCGGCCGGTGGAACGCTCATCACCATGGGCCTGTGTTATGAAGGTGCGGGAAAAACCGCAACGGCCTGGGTCGTATTCGGCGAAGCATTGGCGGCTGCCGAACGAGACAAACGAGCAGATCGTATCAAGCTGACGAAAGAACACATTGCTGCACTGGAAAAAAGGCTCTCGTATTTGACGATCGAGCTGGCGCCGGAGGGAATTGGTCCGTCCGAATTCACGCTCACCCGCGATGGGGCAACCGTGGCGCGCGCCGCGCTGGGAACGGCATCAGCTGTCGACCCAGGAAAACATATCCTCAACATATCGGCAGATGGTTTTACACCGCATATCGTCGACGTTGAGGTGGGGCCTGACGGCGATCGAAAAAAAGTCGTCCTTCCGCGGCTCGTGCGCGTGCTTGAAAAGCCCGACGAGCTGCTACCGGTAGACAAACCCATTAAAAATCCTGTCGAAAAGCCCATTGAAACGCCCAAAGTTGTCGTTCCTCCGGCGAAAAACGAAACCCCTCGAAGCATGGCTCCGGGCCGCATTGGAGCACTGATCTTGGGCGGGGTTTCCGTGGTTGCATTGGGAGCGGGTGGGTATTTCGGTTTGCACGCGAAATCGCAACACGACGAAGCGCTCGAATTATGTCCCGCATCGCCGTGTCCCAATGAAAAGGGCATTCAGCAAAACGAGGCGGCCAAAGAGAGCGCGGCGTTATCCACGGGCCTCGTTGCTGGTGGCTTGGTCGGGCTCGCTGGAAGCGTTGCCTTGTGGGCCGCTTTTCCACGCCGCGTTACGCCGTCCAAGACATCTTCGAATACGGTGTTTTTATTGCCTATCATCGGGCCAGGAAACGCTGATGCATTCATCGTCGGTTCTTTTTGAACCAACCCGGTGCCGCGCCTTGACGGCGAGGACAAGGGGCTGCATCCATTTCAAATAAAGAAGCGAGTGTCGGCATGGAACAAGACCGTCGTTTATCCATCGTCCTCAGGGTCGGACTCATTGTCCTGTTCTTCTGGATGGTGCGGGAAGTTTTGGTCCCGATTGCGCTGGGCGGCCTATTTGCGTTGCTGCTCAGTCCGGTGTTGACGCGGCTCGCCCCCCGTCTTGGTCGAGCGCGAGCCTTTGCGCCGCTCATGCTCGCTGCCAGTACGCTTATTCTCGTCGTGGTTCCATTCGTTTTTATTGCAATCGATGCGGTAAGGTCGATCAATCGTTTCTTGGCAAGCGACTGGTCACCCATCATTGGGCGCGTGCAGTCGTTTTTGACGGAAGGGTTTTACATTCGAGGACGGACCATTCATATCGGCGGACCGGAACTGCAAACGGCAATTCAAGATTTGGGGCAGCGAGTCGCGACGCTTGTTGCGAATGGTGCGAGTGAAATTGCGTCGGCGGTGCCGTCGATAATGTTGGCGCTTTTTTTGTTTGCCGTGGCGCTATATTATTTCTTGCGTGACGGTGAAGCGCTCGTGCATTGGTTGTATCAGCAATCACCATTTCCCGCCGATCAAACCCGGGAGTTGTTTGCGTCCGTGAAGGAAACCGTCAATGGTGCCATCTTGAGTATCATTGCCACGGCCATCGTGCAGGGCGGCCTCACTTTTTTGGCCTTGATGATTTTCAGCGTGCCGAATGCTTTTTTGCTGTCGATTTTGGCCATGTTGCTTTCGGTGATTCCGCTCGTTGGAACGACACCAGTCACGGTTGGCTCGGCCATTTATTTGTTCGTGATCGGTCGATTCGGTGCTGGCGTGGGAATGACGATTTCCGTGGTCGTCATTGGTTTGTCGGACAACGTCGTGCGGCCGTGGGTGCAAAGCTCGCAAACGCGAATGCATCCACTCGTCGTACTATTGGGCATTTTTGGCGGGCTGCAATTGTTCGGTCCGACGGGCGTCTTTTTGGGCCCCGTGGTCGCGGCCATGGCGGTATGGTCGGTGGAAACCTATGCGAAGTTTCACGCGCCAGAACTTGCAGAGCTCAGGGCTTCACTGGCGCCACGCGGTTCACAAGCGCCCAGAAATTCACATATCGAAAAACGTCCCGAAAAGTGAGCCCTAGGGTTAAATCCACCCCTGCTCCCCGTAAAACCTCACCGCATCCGTTATCGATTCATCCAGCGGCCGAGACCCATATCCAAGGTCGTCTGCCGCCCGTTTCGACGACAGTCGCGCTCGAAACGTACTTTGCAAAGCCATTTCGTACGATAACTTTGGCGGACGGCCCGACAAACTTGCTCCTACCTCCATCATTCGCGCCACGCCAAGCACCGTCCAATTGGGCAACGTCATCCGCGGCGCTCTGCCGCCCATGGCCATCGCAATCTTTGCAAACAATTCCCGGACCGACAAAATCTCACCACCCAATATGTAACGGCTTCCCGCCGGCGCTCGCGCTGCGGCCACGATATGCGCCATCGCGACATCCCGCACATCGCACGTCGTGCGTATTCCATTCGGTACAGCCATTCCCGCTGGCGTCTTCGTCGCCAAAAACAACGGCAACACGTTTGCTTTCCAATCTCCTGGCCCAAACACCGCCGTCGGATGCGTAATCACCGTCTCGAGTCCCTCGGCGGCACCGCGCAATACTTCTTGCTCCGCCAGCCATTTGGTATGTGGATAAACCATTTTTAATGGAGCAAAATTGTATTTCGATTCCTCGTCCACCGTCACCACCTCATTCGTTGGCGGATACGGTTTTCCAATTGTCGATCCTGTCGACGTAAAAACAAATCGATCCACCCCGGACTTTCGCGCCGCTTGCACCATATTGCGCGTTCCGACCACATTCGCGCGTTCGCTTTCCGCCCATCGCGTGGTCCACATCTGCACGTTCGCTGCGACATGATACACGACGGCAACGCCCCGCATTCCCTCGGCGAGTTTCCCCGTTTCGTCCAAATCACCACGCACGATTTCCAAGTTTTCTTTTGGTAAATCCCCTGGCAACGTTCCATTTCGTGACAACGCGAGCACTCGATGACCACCATCGAGTAGCTGCCGAACTATTTCATAGCCGAGAAATCCCGTGCCGCCCGTGACGAATGCCGTGTTGTTTCGCGAAATCATTTTTTACCACCGTTCAATGGGCCAACCTCGACGTTTCGCCATTCGCAAAAGCCGCGGATCGGGATTGATCACGATAGGTTCGGCCACGCGTTCCAGCAATGGTAAATCACTCATGCTGTCCGTATAAAACGTCGCTTCTTCCAAGGCAAACCCGAGCATATTCGCCAAACCTTCCGCGCGCCGCAATTTTCCATCACCCAAACACAACGGCTTGACCACGTTGCCCGTAAATCGCCCCGCTGCATCAACTTCAAGCTCGCTCGATACCACGTGTTTTATCCCCAGGCGCCAAGCCAACGGGCCCGCGGCATAACGCGTCGCACCCGTCACGATCGCACACACGTCCCCGCGCGCTTGATGCTTGGCCACGGCCGCGCGTCCTTTCTCCGTCACATGCTTCTCGACGTATTTTATATAAAAATCCTCGAATTGTACATCAAACGTCGACTCGGATACGCCCCGCATTTTCGCCATGACCTTGTCCGCTACTTTGTCGGCATCGAGCACGCCTAGCGTATATTGTCCCGCCCAATAAAACGCTTTCAGCAAATCCAACGTCGTTGCTTGGCCAATGTCTCGTTGATATCGCACATAAAGACTTGCCGTCTCTTTACGTACGAGCGTTCGGTCCATATCAAAAAGAGCCGCCCTGATTTTGGGTTTGTCGGCGCTCATGGGCCAAGTCCATATCCGCGCGCCAATGTTGCCGAAAAGAGGTTACACATGGCGTGAAACAATACGCCTGCACCAATGCCACCCGTTCGCGCCCGTAACCAACCAAAAAGCAATGCCGGGAAAAACACCGCCAAACGACCCGGTACCGGCGTCGTCAATACGTGCCCAATCGCAAAAATCACCGCCGCGACGATCCATCCCCACCCCAGTTCCGCACCGAAAATGCGAAATCGTTTTCCCCACGCTGCATCAAGTCGCGTCTGCAAGTAGCCCCGGAAAAACGCTTCTTCCGGAAGAGCCACGACCAACAATTGACCCGCTATGTCTTCAAGCGGTGACTTTGGCGCGTGCCAAGCAAAAGGCATCTTCGTATGCCAAAATAATTTGAATCCTAACCAAAATGGCGGAAACACGATGGCTGCAAACAACAAAACCCATAACGTCGCTACGATTGTGTCCCGAAAAAGTCGCCGTTTGTCGATCGCAAGCGGTTCCAATAAACCACCGAGCGAAAGCCCATGCTCGCGAATCATGAATTCATCGCCCCGAAGCACGAGCCACCATGTGGCCACGAGAAACGCGAGACCTACGAGCGTGCCTGGATCGAGAACCGGCACGACGTAGGAAAATGGTTTCCATACACCCACGAGAACGGAACGCACCTTCGATGTGACCGCGTGGATGAACGGCCCCGTGTACGAGAGCACGGTCACGACGACTGTTGTCACCAACGCCGCAACAAGAGGTCGGAACGCGCCAGGGCGTGGCGAAACTGCTTCGATCGTGGTTTCTGGAGGCGCGGCTTGAACTTCTGGGAACACTCGGCGTCCAAGATACTCGGCTCTGGGTCCGAACGCGAGCCCAAGAAACGTTCTATCTTCCAGACTGCCTTTTTTTGGCCCGTAACAAGAATCGTAGTAAGAGTTGACCTGTGCACCGATTGCTCCTTCGTTTCCTTCAGCCTTCGTCCGTCTTGGGTGGCCTCGTCCTTGTCGCGGCTGTTCTGAACCCCACGATCACCCGAGCGTCTTCGCCGTTCTTGACCATCCCTGATCCGGCGACAGTCGAAACGACGGCTGCCTACCGTTATGCAAACATGACGAACGACGAAGCAATCGCTGAACTGGATCGGCGCAGTTTGCCGTACATTACCGTCGATCCTGTACCCGGTGTTCGTGCTCCCATTCGATTGACTGGGCGTCTTCACGGCGTACTCGTGCACTCTGGTATGGCGCCCAATCAGCGCGCAACGTCGCCTTTTGAAATTCTCGACGCCCGCCTCGCATTGGCACTCGATGACTTCACGGCGATCCTCGAAAAACACGATATTGACGAAATCGAGCATTTTTCGATGTATCGGCCAAACGTGGCGCACAAACCCGCAGCGCCCAAGATTCGGATTCCCGTGGCGGCAGTTCTGCCCCAACCCGTCGAAGCATTACTGACCAAACCTGGGATTGACAAAGGCGCGACTGACAAACCAGCGACTGACAAACCCGCGGCTGACAAACCCGCGACTGACAAACCCGCGACCATCAAAGTCGCGAAACGAAACAAAATTGTCATTCCGCGCCCGTCGAAAAAACAAACTGCCGCTTCCCAGCCGAAAAAACCGCCACCGAAAGTTGTCATTCATCCGAAAATAGCGTCCAGTGCCGCGCCTTCTACAGCGGAAAAACTCGTTGTCCCCGTGCCGACGAAAGGCCAAGAAAAACCGGCGCGACCGAGCATTGGAAAAGGCGGCCTAGGTCCCAAAACGATCGCCACAGATAAAAAAGGCGCAAAGCAGAAGGCTCCGGGGGAATCCGACGACACGGCCGAGAAAAACAAGCCCGTTGAAATGGTCACGGAACCGCCGAAAAAAGAAGACGTTTCTACGACGCAAACGAGTCCCGCTGTCACGCCACCGGGAACGCGTCACCCTGGAGGGTTGGCCATTGACGTGGGCAAACTGCGGAAAAAGGACGGCACGTGGATCACCGTAGCTGGGCATTTTCATGGGAAAATCGGCGACAAAGCTTGTGGTGCCGACGCCCCCGTTCCCGTAAATGCCGATGCCCGTGAACTGCGCGCTCTCGTCTGTGAAGCAATGGGCGATCACCTTTTCACGTATGTGCTCACGCCCAATTACAACGCGGCACATTTCGATCACTTCCACATGGAAATCAAACCCGGCGTGAAGTGGTTCCTCGTTCACTGACCTCCGCAGCCAGCCCGTTTTTTCCAACGCACTCCTGAGCCTGAATAAACGTTCAGTTCAAACCCCATGTTCGGGGCGTCGTTTTTGGGCGTCAGAAAGTTTTTTAACTTTTTACGCAACTGGAGGGTACGTCCCGACGATGTGTATGCATCGGGGCCGCGAAACGTGTCGCCCCGGCGGAGGACGACTCTCATGTTTATCGACGTTGCAGATCTCCCGACAGATCCGCTGGTAGGTACACGATATCGTTTTGTGGGCGTCATTGGTCGCGGCGGAAGTTCGGACGTTTACGAGGCGACTGGGCCCACAGGTGATCGATTTGCCATCAAAGTGCTTCGCGCGGCCTACCGTGACGCGCAACAATATGCGACACGGCTTCTTCAAGAAGGACGGCTGCTCGCGTCGATAAACCACGCCAACCTCGTTCCAGTTCGTGAAATGGGCATGACGCGTGATGGTCGACCTTTTTTGGCCATGCCGCGTTTGGTTGGGCAGCCACTGAGGGAATACCTGGTCAAGCGTGGACCCATTGAACCGAATACGGCGGCGTTGCTTTTGGCCGGCGCGCTCGATGGGCTGCACGAAGCGCATCGTCGCGGAATCGTGCATCGCGACATAAAACCTGGAAACATCTTCGTCGTCACGAAAGACGACGGCGAGCCCGAACGAGCGTTGATATTCGATTTCGGCATTGCCAAAATCACGGGCGCGGCTGCGCATCACACCACGGGCGATTGTATTATGGGAACACCTCGATACTTGTCGCCCGAACAAATCATGGGTGGACGAATGGACGGTCGCGTCGACGTGTACGCCATGGGAATCGTTCTATTCGAAGCCATTGCCGCACGAGGTCCTTACGACGTGCTTCGTGGAGCTGATTTCGATGCACAAATGCGGGCGCATCTCGCGCTCACTGCGCGCCGTCTCGACGACCTGTCTCCAGCATCGCCGGCGCTGGCCCGCGTTATCGCCCGAGCGCTCGAAAAAGCCCCCGGAAAACGATATGCCAGCGCGGGGGTTTTTGCCGACGCATTACGTCGAGCCGTCACAGTCGTCACACGCCGTGAATCACGTATTGCATTGGAAGGACGCTTGTCATGACCAACGAATCCGATACACTTCGCGAACGGGTGACCGATTTCCGTTGGTCGGTCTTCGACGATGTCCAAATTCTTCCCGCTTCGACCCCGGACAGTGGTAGCGATCCATTTCGGCCGGGACGACAAATTCCGGGCACGCCTTGGGTAGTCGGGTGTTTGTTGGGTCAAGGCGGCGTTGGACGCGTATTCGAAGTCGAGCACGAGTTGCTTGGGCGAAAAGCCGCTTTCAAAGTGCTGCACTCGCACAATCTTTTGCGCCGAGGTTTGGCGGAGCAAATGGCGAACGAAGGTCGATTGCTCGGGTCTATTCGACACCCGAACATCGTCGACGCTCTCGATATGGGTGTACTTGCGGACGGGCGACCTTATTTGGTCCTCGAATTGCTCGAAGGGCGAGATTTACGCGCGGAACAACAACGCTTGGGCGTGTTGTCCATTCCCTCGACGCTGGATATCGCGTCGCACGTGTTGCGAGGTTTGTCCGTACTTCACGAAGCGAATATCGTCCATCGCGACATCAAACTCGAAAACCTATTTCTTTGCACCGATGGGCACGTCGAAGTTCTCGACCTTGGTGCAGCGGCGCGAATGGGTGAAGAAGCGGGAGAAGGCGCGCCATCTTTGGGAACACCACGAACGATGGCTCCTGAGCAATACGAAGGGAAATCCGTCGATGGGCGTACCGATTTGTATGCACTCGGCATCGTCCTTTACGAATTACTCACGGGGCGCGGTCCTTTTGACGATGTGTCCGGCGTGGAAGCTTTGCGGTTTGCCCATTGCCATAGGCCGCCCGTAGCTCCGTCGCGTATTGCGTCGCAGTTCATTCCCCGGGAAATCGATGCGTTCATCTTGCGCGCATTGGCCAAGTCTCCGGGGGATCGTTTCGTTTCGGCCGACGCGATGGCCGCAGAAATCGCTGCACTTCGCGCGGCGTCTTTACAGACGACGCCTCCAACGCATGCAAAATTCATCGCAGAAGCAAACGTGGCCTCGGCGGTAAGCATCACCCTGCCCTGTCAATGGCTCGCGCAACCAGCATGGTCTTCCTTTCGTATGGCGTTACGAAGACCTTTCTTTTCGCCGATGTGGCTCGCTTCAATCGCTGTTCTGGCACTCTTGATTGCCGCCCTTGCGCTCGGTGTGGCGACGGGCAGAAGGAGTCCTCGAGTCGACGTCGCGGTACGGTGCGTTGCTTGAACAAAACCGAACGAACTCGATCAAGAAGGTGGATCCCAAGAAAGAAGAAACAGTGTAAGATTCAGATTCGCGCTGCGTTTCCTAGGGCGAACGGCAGTTGATGGCCGAGGGAGTACGACGATGGACCTCATCCGACGTGGGTTTTTGGCAGTTTCGTGTGTTGCACTGTTTTCGTCCGCCATCGCTTGCAGCGGTGGTTCATCGTATTCGGGTGGAGGAGCAACGACGCCTACTCCCACGGGTACCGAGGGGTTTGGACAAGCAAACGCCAAGACGGCGTCTCGAGAAGAGGGACCTGGCGACGGCGCAACGGCAGACTTTGGAGGGGCGGCACAAGGATCTCCTCCGCCTGCATCGGCACCGGCGGCGCGTATCAACGAACAGCGCGCGACCAAGGACTTCGAAGGTGAAGCTGGCGTCATTCAGCCGAAGCCGACGGATCGTCCGGGTTTGGGTACGGAATGGGGCGAGTCGCGCAGTTCGTCGATTACAACGGTTGCGTTTCAACGTGCCGAAGCGACGAATCCGTTTGGCATGACCAGTTTGTTTTACAATGATGAAGAAGGCGCGCGTTCCAGTGCGAGCATTGCCGGGTTCCGCCGCACCTCGGGTGGTATGAATCCAGTCGCTGGCGGGGCACTTCTCATAGGTTTGCGTGATGAAAGCGGCGCATTTTTGAATGGGTTCGTCGCGGGCGAAAAGAATTTCGTCGTCGGCGAAGCAGGACGTCGTTACAGCATTGTGATTCGTAATCGCACGCCGAATCGAGTCGAATGTGTCGTGTCCGTCGACGGTCTCGACGTTATCGACGGCAAGTCAGGTGCATTCACCAAGCGTGGGTATCTCGTGCAGCCGCACGGCGAACTCGAGATTGACGGTTTCCGTCAGAGCACTGAAGCCGTCGCAGCGTTCCGGTTTGGTTCGGTCCGCGGATCGTACGCGGGACAAAAGACGGGCGACACGCGAAATGTCGGCGTCATTGGAGTTGCGTTTTTCCACGAGCGCGGGACAAACCCCTTCCCGTTCACGCAAGACGAAGCGCGGCGTCGCCAAGATGCCAATCCGTTCCCTGGCCAATTCGCCACGCCTCCCTGAGATGATGTTCAACAGGCTGCTGCGCATTGCGAATCGTCGGTCAGACGTACTCAGCGTGCGTTTGCACGCTTCCGCCGTCCTCCCTAGCTTCGCAACGCTCGCAACGCCTCTTGAACACCCTCTCCGATAACGCTTCCCACATGCTCCCAACAGCGTTAATCAATTCCGATGCACGTCATTGTTCTTGGAGCAGGCGCACTTGGCCGCATCTATGGTGCCCGCCTCGCCGCAGCCGGCGTTGCGGTTTCTTTTCTCGTCCGCAAGTCGCGTTTGGATGAAAGTTTTTCTTTCGTGACTGAACAAGTGAACGGGGAAAAACGACGCGACGTGATCGAGCGACCGAAACGCATCGATACGATTCCCAAGGATGCAACGCTTGTGCTTCTGACGGTTCGCTTCGATCAAATCGACCACATCCGGCGCGATCCAGAGGATGAACTAGCCCATCTTCTTCGTACGGGTCCGGCCGTTCCCATCATCGTGATGTCCCCGATGTTGCAACCGCAACTTGAAGCACTGAAAGGCGTAGTCGGTCGACGCGTCGTGAGTGCGATGCCTGGCGTTGCGGGATACGTAGACGACGTCGACGATCGTGGTGTGGTTCGTTATTGGGCGACGGGAATCGCTCCGACATTGCTCGACGACGAAGCGTCGGGCGAAACGCATTCGTTGAGCCGCGACGCACTCGAAGTTTTTGCCAGGCGCCTCACGAACGATGGTTTGCCCACGCGCTTCGAGCGTGACGTTGCTTCGCTCAATGCTGCCAGCACGACGGCATTTTTTCCGCTCATTGCGGCAATCGACGCGGGCCATGGCGTCGACGGCATTCTCGCCGACAAAGCACTGCTCGAAACGGCATTGTTGGCGGCCAAGGAATGCGAGGCATTGGCGAAAAAAATCGGTAAAGTGGCTTCGTGGGCGCATCTATTGATGCGGTTTGTCGGACCGTACACGATCAAACCAGGCATTTCGCTCGCGCGGCGCGTGGTTCCAGAAACGGTACGGTTTGTCGAACGGCACTTTGGTCGCAAATTGCATGCGCAGAATTTGGCAATGGGAGAAACCATTCGCGAAACCGGGCGCGAACACGGCGCCGACATGCCGCACCTCGACCATTTGCTCCGCATTTTGCGCGGTTCGTAGGGGTTTCGTAGGGTAACGAGAACGAGGGCTACTCGCCCTCGACCCCGCAAGGGCCCAGGCCCTTGACCCTGGCATTGAATCGACCGCGGTGCGGTCGATTTAACCACGAATTTTCCGGCACCTTTTTTGGGGTTGGCGTTGACCGTCATGAAAAGAGATGGGGTATTTGGTTCGATAGGGGTCGACCGTGAGGAAATCACGTGTGAGGTCGGATTCGCTGAGAGTCGACTGCCACGAAAGGAGGTGCGGAGTCAGACTTGCTGAGGGTCGACTGCCACGAAAGGAGGTGCAGGGTCAGATTTACTGGGGATCGAGTGGCGGGCGGGATGATGTCGTATTCGATCAGCCAGGGGTCGATGGTAGCGGCGCATTGGGCAATTCTTCGCCGGTATCAGCATTGACGTCCGTTGGTGAGCGACGCCCTTTTAATGCGGCACCGATGGCGTCGTTTTGGCGTAGAATGGGTTCGAGCAATTGAAGGCGTGCGGCGGTGGCAGTGGCGGAGCGCCCGTGGCGTTTTCCGATAATGATGGCGATGGTTTCGAGTAACAGGCCTTGACCTTCGGCACGAGCGGCGCGAACGCGGCCCCAATCGAGCAATGAAGGGGGCGGGGCTTCGAGGGCTTTTCGATAATCGTTGGCGAGGTTCGTCAAGCGAGAAGCATGTCGCTGGAGATTCAATTCTTGAACGAGGGGCGCAAGTTCGTCTTGGAATGATTTGACAATGGCGTCGACGGCTTCGAGTTCTTCGACGAACGGTAACGTGGTAATGGCATGCACGCTGGTGGGGAAAACCTTTTTGAGGAACGTTTCGACCTTGGCATGAATGGGGTCATTGTCAGAAGCGCCGGCGGCTTGGGCAACGGCGTGATCGCGAATGGCGCCAAGGGTCCGGTCGACGAGGATATCAATGCGTTGGGCGTCGGGATTGGTATTTTCGGAGGTAGATTCGCCGGCCCACCGTCGTTCCATGGATTGCGTAGTGATATCGTGGGCGATGACGGCGTCGCAATGCTTGACGAGTTTATCGAAGTTTTCAGCCTCGGCTCGTGCGCGGACCAATTTGATGGCAAATAAGCGGCGACCTGTGGGGAATTGGTAGAGATTGAAGATGCTTTCGAGTGAGCCATCCATGTCGGGAACCTCGTGTGGGATGAGGAAGAATGCTGGAGTAAAATGGAATTGGGTTCGGGAAGCAAGGGGATTTTGTGGCGGGAGCAAGAATGGGGCACAGTGCTTTTTTGGGGGGCACATTTTTGGGGAAACTAAAGTGGTTGGCACCTTTGGCAGCACCGTTGACAGGCCGGATTCACAAGCAACGTGCGGCGACGACAAACGCCTGCGTCGAGGACAGACGCGCCGCAAGTGCGCGTCCCACGTACGCATGAGATCACACGCGTGCTTGTCGGCGCAAAACCAGCGCACAGGATCGCATGCCGCGCAAGCGAAATCTGACCATGCATGTGCGACAGCGTTCGAGTGGCACGATTTCCCGCTGTTTTCGCATGCGAGGCCGCGACAAACGACGTGCTCGCTACACCTCTAGCGGTCAGAGGCAAGGAAAAACGCGCGTCCAATAGCATGGCCATCGGAAGCGAGGTGCACATCACGGGAGGGCGCGTTGGCGTGCGGCGAACGGGGCAAGGGCCGACGCTGATCCCAGGATACGAGATTGCAATCGGGAGCAG
>JANORL010001152.1:0-5304 GCA_031415295.1 Polyangiaceae bacterium
GTTGCCACCCCGAACCGAGCGTTCGGGGTCAGGACTGGCAACTGGGCGTCCTCAGGGGGACAAGGACGGTCCTCCACGCTGCAAAGGCCCGTGGGAGCCCTGTTTCGGCTGCCGATGCCGATCGTCGTTGAGGCGGCGTGATTACCTCCAATGCCCCGTCTCCCGCCGAATCCGCTGCTGCAACGTTGCTCACTCCGCCATATCGAACGCGCTCCGGAAGAAGCTCGCCGAAACTCCGCACGAGCCAGGCGACGTAGGGCGGGACTAATCTCGTCGCAAACCTTCTCAGCGGAATGGCCTTCTCGCTTGGTTGCGTTGGCTGCGCACCGGCATGGACGCACTCGGCAACTCACGGCTGAGCCCACTACGGCCAAAACCCCGCGCCCATCACCGCGGACTGAGACAGCGCCGCGATGCTCCTGCGGGCTTTTCGCCAATATCGCCTTCACACGCACTCGAAAAAGCTTGTGCTCGATTGCACGACGTATCCCATAGCAACCATAAGGAGCAGTACTGCGGCGCCGTCAAACCTCGCGTTCGCGAAGCCGATTCTGAGATTGGCCGGTTCTGCTTCTTCCCGTATGGCAACATGTGCCGGTTGAATGCATGAGCAACATGAGCACGCATGGAAGGATGGCGACTCCCGAGTCCAAGCTCTGAGCGTCGAGTGAAACGCTCCTGAACTGGCGTAGTGATGGCTCACAAGGCGTGATGCCCAATGGGGACCTGTTTGTCCAAAAGCAACAGTGTGCCCTCGGTTGGAGCTCGAATGCTATGAACAGAATGGTGGTGGATGAAAAAGAACGGAAAACGCATCACCCTCTTGACCGGCATCATGGAGGACAGCTTCTCGAGTGCTCCGCAGGTGAAAATGTTGATTAGATTACATGCATGGAGTCATGCGCGCGTCATCAACATCCTCAACAAAACCTCTGGCGCATCGAGTAATGTCACGCGCAGAGGGTGACGCGTGCGGCGATTCGAATTCGTTGAAGGGAAAAGCGCGAAGTTCTGGCAAGCAGAGTCATCTGGCGCGACGTTCATCGTCGAGTACGGACGGCTAGGCACGAAGGGACAGCGCAAGGAAAAAGACTTCCCAAACGAAGATGCCGCGAAAAAAGAGCTCGGTAAAAAGATCGCGGAAAAACTTCGTGAAGGCTACACCGAAGTCGCAACGATCGGCGCAGACGCCCCTGTTCTCGATGGTGCCAAAGGCGCACAGCTTGCGTCAGGCAAACTCGAGCTGCCCGCGCGTTTTGCCGAGTTGCAGGAAAAACCTACCGAGCAGGCCATCAGCAAAGCCGCAGCGGCTCTTGCCAAACTTGCGGCATCGCTGGGGCAGCGAAGTTTCGTCACAACTCATGCGCACAGGCGCGCTCGCAACGCCCTTGCCGCACTTGGCGGCTTGAATCCGACAGACCACCCGGCGCTTGCGAATGAGCTCGATCGAGTGCTCAGTCTGACCACGCGCTCCAATGGCACTCGACTCTCGGTTTGTCGATCGCTCGAATTGCTCTACGAACTCCCAACGCATACCTTCGAACGAGCCATGGCCCAGTGGGCGGACGCGAAAAACCCGCCGCCAGGAATCGTGTGGCTTGCTGGAGAGCTCGAAACGCTTGGTGATGCGGAACTCGCCTTTCGACTCGGCGCACTTTTGCTCGATCGCCCAGGACGATCGATGTCGAGCGGCGCGGGTTGGTCACGACAACTCAATATGCTTTTGCCACATCTCGAGGCGCACCTCGCACGAAACAACGCCTCGACGCGCAAGTACCTCGAGGCGATGAATTCACGTGGCGACACGTTTCTTTCTGCGCGTATAACGCAGGCGACGAAGATGGCCGGAGGGTAAGCCCGATCATGCAAACCACACCGATCTGGAAGGCTGATCTCGAGAAACTCGCCGCTTCCGACGCGACTGATCTTGCCGAGGTTGTCGCATCGTTTGTCGAACAGGACGATCCGACGCCGGACACGCCACCACGCGAAGGCGTGTGGTCGTTCTCGACGTTCCAACAGCAGCTTCAGCGAGCTTCGTATCAACGTTCGAAGCGTCGTCGGAGTGAAGCGGCGCGCGAGGGTTGGCAGCGGTTTCTTGCGCAGACGGACCCTCCGCCACCTCCACGTTTTGCACTCGCGGACATGTTGGTCGCCTTGTACGAACGCCGTTCGGAGCAGACGCGAGCGTCGCTTCTGTTGCTTGCGAAGGATGCTCCGCTGGTGACTTTCTCGGTCCGGAACGGGTTTCACGTCGCCACGAGCGCAACGAGCGGCTGTCGGAGAGGTTCAGGCTTCGATGAGGCGCGCACGAACGGCGATGCGTGTCAACTCGATGGCGCTTTTGCATCCGAGTTTTCTGTAGATGCGACTCCGGTGCGATTCGACGGTCTTGTGACTGATCATCATACGCGCCGCCGTCTTTTTCGTGGGGAGCCCACTTGCAAGGAGTCGCATGGTCTGAAGTTCGCGAGGCGTGAGTGAGTCGAGGCTACTCGCTCCATCGGCGGTAGGCTTGCGCATTCCGTCCAGGGCGAAGCCTGCAATACGTGGACTGAGCGGCGACTCGCCACGTGCGATACGCCGAATGCCATCGATGACCTCGGCAACCTCCGATGTCTTCAAGAGATATCCCTGCGCTCCAGCACGAAGCGCTTCGGTCACGCGAAACTGGTCCTCGTAGCCGCTTAAGACGAGCCGCTTGGCCGAAGGAGTTTGCGTGCGCAGGGCCAGGAGCAACTCCATCCCGTCGCGATCGGGAAGGTTCAGATCGACGATGGCGACGTCTGGCTTCACGCCCGCAATTGCACGCAACGCGCCAGCCGCCGTGCCTGCCTGGCCTGCCACGGTCATGCCCGGTTCCGTGTCGAGTGCGCGCGCCAAACTGTCTCGCAAAACCGGGTGATCATCAATGAGGTAGACGCTGATGTTGTTTGTGTTCAGCATGATCCCAAACGCCTTTCGCCCAATTGGGCATCAACCTAACCAACAACCAATGATGGAGTCATGCTCGGGCCGCACGAACCTGGTACGCAGATGTTCGCGAGGACGGCGCAGTCAGCACCGCAAATGGCTTTTTAATGGTTTATCTTGCCGTCTTTTTCGAACCTGTTGCGTATCGCGGCGCACGCGGGGCAAACGGCAATGTTCGACCCCACCAAGCCGGCCCCTCATCGGTTGAACTACCTGGTCTATGGTTCCCGCTCGTCACTCCTGACAGACCTTGGGCGATTTTTTTAAAGGCACCCACGGGGCGGATCCTACGTGCGTCGATGTTTATCAGGGACGCGCTTATTCCCCCAAATAAGTCTCGCCAGGCGGACGGCGTCCGTGTAGAGATGATGTAAATGGCCAAGGCCAAGGTCAAGGTCACGCGCGAACTTCTCGACCGCGCCATTTCGTCTCGCGAGCCACGAGCGGTTCGTCAGCTCGTCGCCATCCTCACGCCGATCTTTGTGGTGAGAATCGGGCGCGTGCTGCTGAGTAACGGCGACGGCTCGTGTCGCGACATCGACGATCTCTGCCAGGATACCTTCGTTGCCTTGTTTCAGAACGACGGTCGGCTCGTGCGATTATGGGATCCGGCGCGGGGGTTGTCGTTCGAGAACTATTCGGGACTCGTTGCAAAACAATGCGCCATTGAACGCCTCCGCAAAAGAACGGAGCTGTTATTCGACGACGACGGGCTGTGGGAAGAGTTGGAACCTGACAGTAGTCGGATGCTGGAGTGTCTCGTCGCGGACCGCGAGATGTTCGAGAAGGTTCTCGATCGTTTGAAAGTCGAACTTTCCGATTTGGGGCGCACGCTCTTGGAATTGCTCTTCGTTCAGTGGCTCGAAGTTCCCGAAGTCTGCACCCGTTTGAAGATGGAAGCTCCCACCGTTTATCAGTGGCGCAGTCGGCTCCTACGTCACATCGAGGAAATCGCCTCTGAGTTGAGAGGTCCAACATGAGCTCGAAGCGTCCGGCATCCTTCAACAAAGTGGTGCTTGCGGATCCTCGATGGGAGGCGCTGGCGTCGGGCGAAATCAGTCTCGAGGACGTCGCGGACTTACAAGCGTGGGCGGCGCGGTCGGAAGCTGCCAAGGCAGCGTGGATCGCGTTTCAGCCAGTCACTGAGGAGCGGATCGATGGTCTCGCGAAGGGGGTCTTGCAACGGCTTGATGCGCGCAGCAAGAAACCAAGCTTTGCCGGTGGTAAAGGTGGAGTCTCCGTTCGAGTTTACCTCATTGATGATCACCCGGTTTTGCGCGACAGTTTGGCGCGCGCACTCGACGCGGAACCGGGCATGACCGTGGTAGGCCAGGCGAGTACGGCGGCCGAGGCGTTGCGTGAAATTCCAATGCTCGAGGCTGACGTCGCCATCGTCGATCTGAACCTTCCCGATCGCGACGGGATCGAGCTGCTTGCGGCGCTAAGGACGCAGGTTCCGAGGGCCAAACTGCTCGTGTTGAGCGGTTACGATGACGAATATCGCGTGATCGAAGCGCTTCGTGCTGGAGCGCGGGGCTATCTCGTGAAGACGTCCGAGGTTGCCGAGGTGATCGACGGCATCCAGCGCGTTGCATTGGGCGAGTCGCCGCTCAGTCCACGTATTGCAGGCGCCGTCGTGCGCGGAATGCGCAAGCCTACCGCCGAGGGCTCGGGTGGTCTCGATACGCTCACGAACCGCGAACGCCAAGTGTTGCAACTGCTCGCCACGGGCATGTCCACCCGCGAAACGGCTTCCCGCTTGACCATCAGTCCGAAGACCGTCGAATCGCACCGATCTCGTATCTACAAAAAACTCGGATGCAAAAGTGCCGTCGAATTGACGCGCATTGCCGTTCGCATGCGCCTCATCGAACCTTGAGTCGTTCACCCCGGCATCTTCGCGACCTTCACGGTTTTCCCATCGAATGCCACCACAAACTGCTGAATCGTTAACACGCCCAATGCCCGCGGTTCGGCCGCGTAATCGTTTTTCTGCAATTGCGTCAGGCCCTGTTTCAAGGCTCATTCGATCGTTGTTTCCTCGGGATCGGCCGCTTTCAATTCCAGCACCACCCCGGGTTTGCCCGGGTGCGCGGCTTGCTCATCAGAAAAAAGTGGTTGGCACCTTTGCACCAGTGAACAACGACGAGGAGCAACCGCCATTCGCGGCACCGGTGATGAAAACGGCCCATGACGAAGTAATCGCTTCAATATGCTTCGCAGGTCGTGACCCAATCTTATCGCGCCCGTGCATCGAGACGATAGGCAAACTGTGGGAAGTACGATATCTCGGCGACTCTGTTCGCGTTTTTGGCCGCTTCCGCTTCATCG
>JANORL010001153.1:0-3531 GCA_031415295.1 Polyangiaceae bacterium
AAAACTAAAATTTGTATTTATTCACTATTTGATAGATCTTAGTAGAATTTTTTGCTTAGGCAAGATGGTCTTTTCCAGCTCGTACGTTTTTTGAACCTTACTCAGTCCGCCCCGCGGACAAACTAACAATCTCACATCGAACTGTCCCAACGTTGGCGCTCCACGATTGGTCGCGATCAAACGCAACGTGACACGTACTGAGCGCGCAACCCCAAAAGCACGGACGTCTTTGGGGCCATGTGCCATCAGAGCCGCCCAACAAGAGCGGCCCTCGCGCCGATGGGGAACGACGTAACGATGCACCGAACGAGCGTCGCACAGGCAGGGAACGAGTGCCCCTAGTTCAGCCCAGTGCGAGCAAGAAACGTGGGTTTGTCACGTCCGCGACGGCGTCGGGACTCTATCTAGTGGAAGCGGTATCCAACCCCGACGGGTAGCGTTACGGCAAACCCGCCGGATGTTTTCAGGAACGTCGGCCAAGCGTTGAGCAGGAGCGATCCTGTCGACAAACTCTTGCCGTTTCCAAATTCCGCGAGCCGAAAGGAGACTTCGGCACCAGCGCCGAACGCGAAACCAAAACCGATGTCGGCATTTTCCGGGATCGTACGATTGAGAGTGACTTTGACTTCGTCCGCACCGTTGGTCTCGACCCACTCCGACGGCACAACGCCCATCGCGCTGCTGATCGGAGCATTTTGAGCACCCAAACCGACGACAATCGTTCCGCCGACCCAAAGTCGGTCACCGATTTTCGCTGACAGCGACGGACCAACGAGCAACGAAAACCCTCCAGTGGGCAAGTACGCGCCGAAGAAGCGTCCACCAACGTGCAGCGTTTCCTTCAAAGCAAGGCCGACGAACACCTGACCGCCAATAGGGACGCCAAAGGCAGGATCCGTGATCGCTCGACACGTCGATGCACTACACACGCCAAGTTCGGCCGCGCTGGCACCAAATGAATCGGTCACGCGATACTCGTACGTAAGGGCCGACAGTGCCGGAAGGCTGCCTCCGCCAAGGAACAACTGTCCGCCGACCGTGATGCCCGCATCGACCACGATGCGTCCTTTGCGGTGCAACGGCGCCGAAGGATCGTCGGGTTTGTCCGATGGAGGCGGCGGATCCTTCGGCGTTCCATCTTGCGGCTTGTCGCCAGGTTTGTCGCCAGGTTTGTCGCCAGGCTTGTCCCCGGGTTTGTCGCTCGGCTTGTCCCCGGGTTTGCCGCCGGGCTTGTCGGCGGGCGCCGCGGTCCCATCGGGAACGAGCGCCGGAACGATCACGGGCTTCGACTGGCCTTTGTTGACCGTCACCGTCGTCTCGAACGGCTTGTACCCAGGAGCCGTTGCAACGACCTTGTGATCACCTGGATCTACCGGCCGCCCTTTGGCTTGCTGCGCGTTGAGTTCAACCTTCTGCCCATCGATTGTCACTTCCAACCCCGGAGTCGGTGAAGCGACATTGACGACGATGCGTGGCAATTTCGGTTCAAGCGCCTTGCTGTTGGATCGAGCTCGCGTTTCCACGTCCGTCCGACCCGCTTTACGCGCATCGGCTTCAGCATCGAGTAATTCACTCCATGCCGTCGTGAGTTTGCCCTGCTTTTCATGGCAGAGCGCAACATCGACGAGCGTTGCGGGGTTCTTGTTCGTCGCGTACGCCTCGGCAAACTTTGGGCATGCTTCGTCGTACTTTTTCGACGCCATCAGCGCTTTGCCGTCTTTGATCAGCGCATCAGCATCCGCTGCATCCGCTAAGTGCACGGGCATCAGGCTCGCAAGAGCCATCGCGACCGACACGAAGCGGTACGGCAAACGACGGAAAAAGAACTGTCGATTGGAAGGTGCAATCATGAGGGCAGGGGACATCGGTTGCTTCATCGGTGTCATCGGGCTGGGAGTACCAACACCCAAAGGTAGCGCGTCATGAACCCATCAAGCCACGGTCACGTGTACCGCTGCGATTACCGTTTCATCAGAGCCCTAAACCAGCCCGTGGGCGCCTTGTCTTCAGCGGCCGCAGTTGGATCAGGTCCCTCGAGTTCGTCACTGAGTCCGGCGAATGTGTCGTCGGTATCCAGCATCGAATCTCCTGCGGGAGGTGCGCTGCTCGCCGAATTTGCACCGGAAAGTCGAAACAAATCCGGTTGCAAACTCATCGGAGCATCGTGCTGCGTGAGCGACTTGAACTCGAGCAGCATGAGATCGAGCATTTCGCCGATGGCCGCCAAACCATCGACTTTTTTCGCCGGCGCTCCCGCCGCGCCGAGTACGAGTTCTGCAATCTCGTATTCGCTGACGGGTTTGCCGAAGTGATACAAGAAATTGATGAGATCCGCGGCGAAGTCGCGCGCCGTGGTGTAACGTTGTTCGCGATCCTTGGCGAGTGCCTTGAGGAGGATCAACTCGAGTTTGGCGGGTACACTCGAGTTGATCGATGCCAGTGCAGGAATTTGGGCTTCACGCACGAGTTTTACCGTGCCGAAATCCGTGTCGCCCAAAAACAACCTTCGTCCCGCGAGCAGCTCCCACAAGATGATGCCCGCAGCGAAGATATCGACCCGTTTGTCCGCGCCGAGTTCCATCACGGTTTCCGGCGCAAGATATCCAAACTTGCCCTTGATCACGCCCGCATCGCTCGACGCAAGCTGACTCGATGCTTTCGCGAGACCGAAGTCCACGATCTTCACTTCGCCGTGCCGCGTGATGAGAACGTTTGCCGGCGTGATGTCACGATGGATGATGTTCAGCGGCTCGCCATCGGGCGTGTGCAAATCATGTGCGTATGCGAGCCCTTGGCAGATCTTCGTCACGATGAAACACGCCGCTTCGACGCTCATCGGCTTGCCGAGTTTTCGCTGGTACTCGATGACCTGCTTCAAGTCGGCGCCATCGACGTACTCCATGACGATGAAGTAGGTGCTGTCGCCGACGCCGATATCGAAAACGCTAACGACGTTCGAGTGAGCCAGGCGCCCGGACAAACGCGCCTCGTCCAAGAACATTTCGATGAACTGGTCGTTCTTGCTGAGCTGCGGCAAAACGCGTTTGATCGCGACTTGCTTGCGGAAGCCTTCTATTCCCGCGCTTTCCGCAACGAAAACCTCGGCCATACCGCCCGAGGCGAGTCGCTTGATGACTCGATAACGCTGGTTCTCCGACATCGATAGGTGCCCTTGTCTTCCGAGGGCCGCAGTCTACCTGCTCGGTGTTCCATCGGTGATGTTTTTATCCGCTGAACGCACGCCACCTAGCGATGCGCGGAAATTCTCGCCTATCGCCCTATCCTCACCAGACGCCTTCCCCACGGGCACGTCCTCGAGATGACGCCGCATCGGAAAACCTCGCAACGCCAAGCGGCTTGATGAATACCCTTCTGTTGTTTTCCTCGGCTACTCTGCGCGCCTCATGAGTGACGAAGTTCCAGAGTCGGCCGCAGCGGTAGAGCCCGCGCCAGCCGCAGATCCCACGCAAGCCGCAGAGCCCGCGCCAGCCGCAGAGCCCGCGCCAGCCAACGCGCCCGCGGATACACAGG
>JANORL010001154.1:0-8530 GCA_031415295.1 Polyangiaceae bacterium
GGTCCGTTTACGAAGTCGTGCACCTCGAGACAAACCGTCGCCGTGCGCTGAAAGTTCTGCACCCAAACCTGGTGCAAAGCGAAGATTTGCGTAATCGCTTTCGTCAGGAAGCGCGTGTTGCAGCCGAGATCGAAAGCGAACACATCGTCGACGTCTTCGATGCGGGCATCGACGCGGCCACCGAGATGCCGTTCCTCGTGATGGAACTCTTGCGCGGCGAAGATGTTCGGCAACGTATCAAACGTGCTGGTCCGATACCCGCTGACGAGACGGTACGCATCCTGTTCGAAGCAGCGCTCGCGCTCGACAAGACTCATCAAGCGCATGTTGTGCATCGTGATTTGAAGCCGGACAACTTGTTCCTGTGCGAACGCGACCATGGTCTATGCCGCGTAAAAGTGCTCGATTTCGGTATCGCGAAGCTCGTTGCTGAAGGCTCGATGAACGGACAAACCAAGGAGTCGCTCGGCACGCCTTTGTACATGGCTCCCGAGCAGTTCATGATGTCCGCGAACATCTCGGCGGCGACGGACATCTTTGCTTTGGGGCTCATCGCGTACACGATGCTCGTGGGCAAACCCTACTGGTTGGAAGAAACCAAGCGCGCAGGTGCCGCTCTTGCCTTCGCGCTTCATGCGTGTAAAGGGCCGCAAGAAAGCGCCGTCAAACGCGCTGTCTACTACGGGATCACGCTTCCGCCGGCCTTTGACGAGTGGTTTTTCCGCGTCACTTCGGCCAAGAGTGAAAACCGTCCGCAGGTTGCGACCACCGCCATTATCGAACTTGCGCAAGTGCTCGGTGTGTCGCTGCAATCCGATGCGCCACCGATCAGCATCACAGGTTCCGGTGGAGCTGCTCGCACCACCCTGGGATCGGGTATCAATGTCAACTCTGTATTAACCGGATCTGGCGTTGGGGCGATTCCGCCGATCCGAGCGCCGCAACCGTCGATTCCTGGCACGAACACGCCGCTGCAACCCGTGCTGACCCCGATCGGGAGCGGCTTGACGACTGCCGACCCGCCAGCCCGAAACAACAACAAGCCTCTCGTCGCGATCGCCGCCGCGACGGCCCTCTCGCTACTCGTTGCGGGCGTCGTTGCGTACCAACTGTTGTCCACGTCGTCCGTTCCCAAGACGGTCGAACCCGTTACCGCGGCACCTGCAGCAAGTTCAAGTGCGTTTGTCCCGGAACCCGCGATCGAACCTGTCTTGGACCTCGACGCTGATCCTGCAGCGAGCGCTGCGACCGCTCCCGAATCGACGAAGTCCACCAAGACGACCAAGACTACAACGCCCACGACGACGCAAACTGCGCCCACGACGACGGTTCGTCCAACTGGAACGTCGACGACCAAGAAGACTTCGAGCGGCGTTATCTGGAACAACGACTAAGAGGGCGCACTCGCGAAGTGTCGACTTGACCCAAATCCCTGTGGATCGACGGCATCGCGGTCGATCCAAGCACGGGTCAAGGGACATTGTCCCTTGCCGGGTCGAGGGCGGGGAGCCCTCGCATGATTTCGCATGATTTTGCTTGATTTGCACGACTCATCGCGAACCGATTCGGCACAAGACCACTTTGACTGTATCCATCAAAATCGACAAATCGAAAAAGATGGATACGTTTTTAATGTAAAACAAGTCGTGTTCTAGTTTTACTTGGTGATCTTCGAGCTCCGCACTGTACCGACAACGCACTTGCGCATGTCCTGTTACGCCTGGCTTGACAAACAGTCGCTGACGAAAATATGGAATCTGCCCCTCGAGCTGCTCGACGAATGCGGGCCGTTCGGGACGTGGCCCGACCAAGCTCATGTCGCCACGCAATACATTCCAAAATTGGGGCAATTCATCGATTCGAGTGCGGCGCAAAAACTTACCCACCAACGTGACCCGCGGATCGTTTTCGGATGCAAACTTCGGTAATCCGTCTGCTTCGGCATCGATGCGCATCGAACGGAACTTGTGCATCGAAAACCGCTTTCCCCATACGCCGACACGCTCCTGCGAATAAATCACTGGCCCGTGTGAAGTCAGCTTGATGGTGATGGTCGCCAGCACCATCAACGGAAATGCCAATACCAGCCCGACGGATGCGCCCAGGACATCCAGGAATCGTTTCGCCAAAATCGTATGTTGCGTAATGCGATATCCGTCGGCAAAAACCATCTGACTTGGACGGAGTTCGGCAGCAAATACCCGTCCGACATGGCGTTCGTAAAAATCGGCACCTTCTTCGATATCAACGCCGCAAAACTTGAGTTCGAGCAGTTCCATCACCGGAAGCTTGCCGCGTCGTTCGGATTGGCACACCACGATGCGTCGTACGTCGTGGTCAATCGCCGCGATGCGTACTTGTGAAAACGTTCCTACAACGTCCGGTTTGTCATAAAAAAGGAATGCTTCTTCATCCGGGACCATCCGTCCGACATAACGAAACCCCGTTTCGGGATCGAGTGCCGCTTCAGCGCACGCCATGGCGAGGGGGCCGGAGCCGAGAATAAGCAATGGCGGGCGAAAACGAGCGTGCATCCAGAACGATGCCAGCGTAATGCGCAGTGGCGGCAGCAAAAGCGCTGCCAATAGGAATGTCGCAAGAAGTGTCGATGAACGATTCCCAGCATCGGCGAGTGTCCAGGGTAAAACGAACCATATGACGATTCCTGCGAGCAAAAGCGCGCTGAAAATTCGAGGCATAACGGCGGAAAATCGTTCCCGCATTACGCGGCCATAAAGACCGTGATAATAAAGAGACACTTGCGCCACCAGCGTGATGGCCGCAGCGTCCAAGAAACGATCAACACGTGTGGCTTGCTCCACGTCCATGAAAAGACGCGCAGCGACGAATACAATCGTCCCGAACAGTGCTGCATCGAGCAGCCACACGACCGCGTGACGACGCGACCGAAACAATTCGAGCATGGACGTCCCCCCAAAACCGAACTGGAGGCAATTCCGTCAATGCGGCACGTCAATGCCCGCTATTGAAGCGTCACTGCTGAGTTCGAATGCGATATGCTCTGGATTACATTATACCGAGCGAGCTGCATTCGCCAGTGGCGCGAGCAGATAGATTCCAGGTTGCAATGTGGGCGGGCGAAATCAATGGGCGAGCTCAGAGGCTGTCTCATGAGCCGCCGCATCACGCCCACGGCGGGGTGCCGTGAACGTGCACGCGTCAGTTGTTGTGGGAAAATCTCTGAGAGCTAGTTGGGCAGGTCGTTGCTACCGCCGTCGTCGTGGCTCGTGCCATTGATCGTCCCATTTGTATCGGACGGATCGGGTGTATCGGACGGATCGGGCAACGTAATGACGACGCCGTTCGGATCGGGCGGGGGAGGTACCGTGGAGCTGCTGGTGTCCTCGGTTTCGGCAAATGCTTCGATAGCAACGATTCGTTCGCCTTCTTCGACGTTCATCAAACGAACGCCTTGAGCATTACGACCGGTTTCGCGAATTTCGGCAGCACGCGTGCGGATCATTTGTCCACGATCCGTAACGAGCATGATTTGATCGGACGGACCGACCATTGCTACACCCACAACGGGACCATTACGTTCGCTCGCGTCGATGAGAATGACGCCTTTGCCACCGCGACTCTGGAGGCGGAATTCGTCAAGCGCCGTTTGTTTGCCATAACCGCGTTCGCACACGGCCAAGACCCGATCTCGTTCAGCTCCTGCTACACAGAGGCCGACAACGACGTCTCCTTCGTTCAGCTCGATTCCCTTGACGCCCATGGTGGCGCGCCCGGTGGATCGAACCTCTTCTTCGGAGAAGCGAATCGACATGCCTTCTTTTGTGGCAATGAGGAATTCCGCTTTCCCGTCGGTGATGGCCGCCGAAAGCAATTGGTCGTCTTCTTCAATACGGACGCCAATGATGCCCTTGTCGCGGAAGTTTTCGTATTCGTCGAGCGCCGTCTTTTTGATTTGGCCGCGACGCGTGAGCGTAACGACGAACCAACCCGGCTCGATTTTCGTGACCGGGCAGATAGCCGCGACCTTTTCGCCCGGCTCCATCCCGACGAAATTAACGATTGCTCGGCCTTTGGCATTTCGTGCGGCAAGGGGTATCTCGTACACCTTCTTGACGTAGACTTTGCCTTTTTCGCTAAAGAAAAACACGTAGCTATGGGTGGACGCGACAAACAATTGGTTCACCCAATCTTCATCACGTGCCTCCATACCCACGGTGCCTTTACCTCCACGCTTTTGCGCGCGGTACGTCGTCACCGGTGTACGCTTGAGGTAACCCAAGTGGGAAATGGTGACGACCATGTCCTCTTCTTGAATCAAGTCCTCGACCTGAATCTCGGCTTCCGTCGGCACGATTTCCGTACGCCGATCGTCACCAAAACGCGTCTTGATGTCCTCGAGTTCCCCAATGATGACGTCGAGCAATTGGGTTTCGTCCCCCAAGATACCCGAAAGTCGAGCGATTTCTTCGGACAACACGCCATATTCTCGAGCCAGTTTTTCCCGCTCGAGACCCGTTAGGCGTGACAAACGCATTTCCAAGATCGCCTTGGATTGCCGTTCGGATAGGTAATAATCTCCGCGCGCATCTCCAGCGACGCATTCTTCTTCCGGACGTCCCGCACGCCGCAAGAAATCACCAAGACCTCGCAAGGGCAATTTCTCGATACGTGCACGCGCTTCATCGCTATCACGGGACGAACGAATCGTCGAAATGATGATGTCCACGTCCGTGGTGGCCATCCCGAGACCTTCAATGATCTCGCGTTGCGCTTCCGCCTGATTGAGCTCATAGCGGGTTCGGCGAGTTACAACTTCGCGTCGATGTTCGACGAAATGCCCCAAAGTGTCTTTGAGAGAAAGCACCGCGGGACGCCCATCGGCAATCGATAGGTTGATGACGCCAAACGTCGATTGTAGGTCGGTCAATCGATAAAGTTGATTTTGGATGACTTGCGGAAATACATCCTTCTTCAACTCGACGACAACACGCATGCCTTCGCGATCGCTTTCGTCCCGAACTTCGGAAATGCCTTCGATACGCTTTTCCTTGATGCATTCGGCAATTTTGGAGACGAGCCGCGCCTTGTTGACCTGGTAGGGAATTTCCGTGATGATCACCGCTTCGCGATCACCTTTGAGCGTCTTTTCGACGATGCATCGGCCACGCATGACAATCTGCCCGCGCCCGGTCCGATACGCCTGCTCGATGCCGCTTTTGCCATAAATCACGCCGCCCGTAGGAAAGTCCGGACCTTTGACGTGCACCATCAACTCTTCAAGCGTCGCGTCAGGATTGCGAATGAGGAGCATCGTGGCATCGATGATCTCGCGCAAATTGTGCGGCGGAATGTTGGTCGCCATGCCCACGGCGATGCCGCCCGAACCGTTGACCAAAAGTTGCGGAAACTTGGCCGGAAGAACCGTCGGTTCGGACTCCGAATCGTCGTAGTTGGGAGTAAAATCGACCGTCTCTTTTTCGATGTCGGTCAGCAGTTCCGTGGCGATGCGCGACAACCGCGCTTCGGTGTAACGCATCGCTGCCGGTGAATCGCCATCGACTGAACCGTAGTTGCCTTGGCCGTCGATGAGCGGATTGCGCAAACTGAACGATTGCGCCATACGCACAAGGGCGTCGTAGACGGCGAGATCTCCGTGGGGGTGATACTTACCAAGCACGTCACCGACGACGCGCGCGCACTTCTTGTGCGCTCCACCAGGGCCAATTTTCTGCTCGTGCATCGAGAAGAGGATGCGGCGATGTACCGGCTTCAAGCCGTCTCGTACATCGGGAATCGCACGGCCAATGATTACGCTCATGGCGTAATCGAGGTAGCTATTGCGCAGCTCGTCCTGAATGCTGACGGGGATTTTCTGCTGGACGGTCGAAATGTCTTCCATACCGCTCTTCAAACCAAATTCGGCGCCGGAGATACCAAGAAAGAGGTTTCATCCGCGCCGCCTGTAGGACGCTCTCAGGTAGTCCAGCGAGGACCATTCTGCAAAGGGTTTGAATGGCAAAAATGCCAAATGTTCAGCGCCAGCGTCACAGGCCGATGAGAACGACCGTTCCGTCACCAACCTCCGCCGCCCACAACAACCTCAAAGAAGCATGCATGTAGCGAAGCTAACGGATCCAGGTGCAACAATCGCCGAGCAAGTAGCCTCGAGCGCCACGCTGCCGTCTTTGCGGTACCCAACGACTGCCGCCGCTTGTTGACCCGGTTCGAGCGGCGAAAAACGCACGGACTTTCCACATGGTACGCCTGTGACCGCTTCTTTCGGCGGCCCAGCATACGCGACATTAAAGGTGACGACGTTTGTATCACTACAAGTGTCAGCACCAAGTAGCTCGTCGATCACGATTTCCATCGCGCCGTTGGATCGCAGCGGATCACACGTCGTATCGACCACGAGCCCTTCTTGCGCGGTTGCAAAACACGACGTTCCCCAAACAACGGGACCTCCAGCCGTCGCGACGCCTTCGATGCGGAATCTGTAGGTTTGTCCAGATGTAATGCCTTGCGTAAACGTAGAAGGCGTCGGCCCGTCATCGATGCATGGCAGGTCCAAAAGCGCTGGCAGACTCGGATTGTCTGGACGAACATTCAGGGCGAACACGTCACCGACTTCGATGGAGTTGCCCATGGGATCCGTGACGGTTTTCTTGCAAGTGAGTGCGGGCATCGCGGATTTCATGCCGACGCGGGAATCGACACGGATTCCTGTCGTTACCGGTGCGGGAGGGAAAGGGGCACACGTGGTGACGTTGACTTGCGTGTTTTTTTCGGAGGTGACGTCGTCGCAATGCGTCGTCCATCGCGGTGTGACCACAGGTCCAACACCGTCGTCGACCTTCAAGAGCATCGTGCGACTGCCCGAACTCATGCCTCCGACAGGCGTTAGCGCTGACGCAGGCAAGTCGTAACCGTCGATCTTGATGCGATACTTGCGACCAACAACGACTTGCTGAAAGGTGATTCCTGCTGCGCATGAGGTTGGTGGGGATGCGGGCAAGGCGACGGCTGGCTGGCTTGTGACGTCGTAGATAAACGCGACGTAACTTTGCATCGCTCCGGGGCTAGCGGCGCACGGCGTCTCGCCCATGAAGAACGAAGGGTCGATGAAGATGCTCGTGACTCCGGCGCTCGTGCCGGTGAGGCTCGACGTGTCCGCACTGGTTTCACAACCGAATGCGGCAAAGACAAACATCACCATCGGAGCAAGAGCGGGTTCTACGCGGCGCATGAGGCGGGCGTAGCTGATGCAGACGCAGGTTGCCAGGCGAAAGTACGCGAACGGAAATCAGCGCCGCCTTGTTACGTCGACGATCCTTCGAGCGCACGCGCGACAAGTGCCGGCCAATCGATGTCGAGTGGCAAACGACCTTCGGCCCGTTCCGGGCGGCCACCACCACGACCTGCTGCAGCTGCGGCAACTCGTTTGAGGAATGCTCCACAATCGAACGAGCTATCCGGGCCGCGCGCGACGAGAACGATGGTGCCTCCGTCCGCCGCACCGGCAACCATCGCGACGCGATTTCCGTGCGCCGTGATGCGTGCGGCAACGGCGCGAACAAGGTCAAGCGACGCGTCTTCGACGACGCCGACGACGGTTCGATCCGTCGTCGCTCGTGTGAAGTCATCAGCGAGGGCTGAAGCGACGCGAATTCGAACTCGACCAAGAGACTCGCGGGCGTCGGCGAGTTCGCGGCGTAGTTTGTCGAGGCCAGCGGGGACGTCGTCTGTGCCGCAGGTGAATTCACGTGCGAACGATCGCGTGATCGCCGCTTCGCGCGTGACGTTTCGCCGGGCACGTGAACCAGCCGAAAATACGATGCGGGTATTGCCTTTGTAACGTTCGACGGCTTCGATGCGGACAAACCCTACTTGAGCCGCATGCGTACAATGGGTTCCGCCGCAAGGCGACACGTCGAAGTCGCCAATCGAAACGACACGAACGTTGTCCGTTACTTTCGGCTGCCTGCGTAAAGGCAACGCGACAAGTTCTTCGGGCGATGGAAAATAGGCGCGCACCGGAACGTCGTCGTCAATCAACGAATTGACGAGGTCTTCGGCACGAGCTGCCGTGCGTTCGTCCAGAGCGGGCAGATCCAAATCGATCGTGCAGGCACTTTCTCCAAGACGTGATGAGACTGTTTCGGCGTGAGCCACATCGACGAGCGCGCGCGAGAGCATGTGTTGCCCGGTGTGTTGGGCCATGTGGATACGCCGCCGAAATTTGTCGATCTCGCCATCGACGGCTTCACCCAACGCCGGGAGCACGCCTTCGACCACGTGATGGATACGTCCTGTTTCGTCGATGACGACGTCGACGATATTTGCAGCACCAAGCTTTCCGCGATCGGCCATCTGACCGCCCGATTCGGGATAAAACGCGGTGCGATCGAGAATCACGCTGGGTTTGTCGCCGATCATGGCGTGTTCGACGACGTGTGCGCGGAACGCGAATAACAGCGAATCGGCGTGATAAAGCTCGATGGAACGGGGCGTAGCCACGGGTTGGAAGTGTCTCCTAAGAGGGTGTTTA
>JANORL010001155.1:0-22079 GCA_031415295.1 Polyangiaceae bacterium
TAATACTACTGCTGGAAGTTCCGCGCGTGTCAAATTGCCGCGGATCGGAACACCCAGCGTCATCGCAACACCGCGTCGGGTTAAAACCCGACGCTCCACAAAACGAAGTCTTCTCGCAGAGCGAGAAGACTGGGCAGGGTGTTTCAGATTTGAACTCGCCATTCACGTTCCACAGTTTCGCCGTCGTCGTGAATGGCGATGGCAGATCTGAGCAACGATGACGAGTCCGCGCGGTACGCGCGGACTTCGCCTTGTGGAGCCCCGGGTTTTAACCCGGGGCGGCGGTTCGTCGCGAAGTCCCGCAGTAGTACTAAGCGCTAACCCCTCAATTCTCTCATCCGGCGGGGTTTGGGGCGGCAGCCCCATCGTGAACTGGGTAGAGGGAAAATGTCGAAAGCGCGCAGCGCTTGTCGACATTTTCCCTGACTAAGGTTGAACGCAAAGCGCTCAACCGGTCAACAAACCAGAGTACGTTACCGCTCTCACCCCTCCACCTTCCCCCACTTTTGGATCACCCCAGCCTAGATCCAGACCGTTTGATCTCCACTTTACACATCGAAGACCAACCCAAAGTAGTCAGGACAACCGTATCGTTGGTCACGACGATCCGACAAATGACCAAAAAAGTCCAAATTGTTGACAGAATCGCCTGAGATCCGTAGCGTGGCGGGACCGCGTGGGAAGAAGTGGCAAACATGCCCATGCCCATGCGGATTTCCTTCGGCGCGGTGGATCCGGGCTCGAAGGCTTCTGTCGGTCTCTGGGCTTTTCGATGCACACCATGTTTCGCGGTCACTTCGAGCATTCGATCGACGCAAAAGGACGCACGAGCCTCCCTGCGCGCTTTCGTGATCTGCTCGCAGAAACCGGAGACCTGCGTCTCGTCATCACGCCCGCGCTGTTCGACCCGTGTTTGCACGCGCACCCGCTCAAAGCGTGGGAATCGCTCGAAGAGAAGATCGCAGCGTTGCCTCAGTTCGACCCCAACGTCGTCGCGTTTCGTCGTCGATACGTATCAGCAGCCGTCGAGTGCGAACTGGACAAACAGGGACGACTGCTCGTTCCACCAGCACTTCGCGAACACGCGGACTTTCACAAAGAAGTCCTGTGGGCCGGTATGGGCCCAACGATCGAGCTCTGGTCGAAGGAACGATGGAAGGTCGCGCAGCAGATGAGCGACTCGCAACTCGCGGACTTCAAGAGCGCGATCTCGGAGCAGTTCCGCCTATGAACGTCGTGAACGTGGTGCCTATGCGTCTGATGGATGTGCCGCCAATGCCCAAAGAACACCACGTTACGGTCCTTCGTAACGAGACGGTCGCCGCGATCGCGCCTCGAGCTGGCGGGTTTTACGTGGACGCAACGCTCGGAGCTGGCGGGCATGCCGAAGCGCTTCTCGACGCAACACCGAACACGCGTCTGCTCGGCATCGATCGTGACGATCGTGCACATGAACTCGCCCGCGAACGACTCGCACGATTTGGTGATCGAGTGCTTTTCGCACATGGGCCATTTTCAGCCATCGAAACACACTTGGAAAAGGTTGGTGTTCCCACGATTGACGGCCTCATCGCCGACGTGGGTTTGTCCTCGATGCAGCTCGAAGATGCCGAACGAGGCATGTCGTTCCGCACCGAAGGTCCACTCGACATGCGTATGGACCGTTCGACAGGTGAAACCGTCCTCGAGTTGATCGAGCGTCTCGACGACGACGAACTTGCCAACATCATCTACCAATACGGCGAAGAACGCCGGTCGCGACGTATCGCGCGGTGTATCAAACAAGCCGCAGCGCAAAGCGAACTACGCACGACGCTCGACCTACGTAGAGCCGTCGTTCGTGCCGTGGGACCGTCGCGTGTCGGTGGCGTCGATCCCGCGACGCGTACATTTCAAGCGTTACGTATCGCCGTAAATGCCGAGCTGGACGAGCTTACGTCGCTGATCGAAGCGGCGACACGTATCGTTCGTCCGGGCGCAATGGCCGCCATCATCACGTTTCACTCCCTCGAAGACCGCATTGTGAAGCACGCGTTGCGTGTGCCTGGCGTGTGGGAGCCATTGACGAGAAAACCCGTTGTTCCAACGGACGAAGAAGTTGCGACAAACCCACGATCGCGTAGCGCCAAGCTTCGAGCCGCGTTGCGCGTCGAGGGAGGACTCGACGCATGAATACAACCGCGCGAATGAGACAACGGCCGTTTTTGGCCCTTTGGACGCTTGCCGTGCTCGCAACGGTGGCCGCATTCGTCGTGCACTTGGGTTTACGCGGCAAGATCGTGGACCTCGGCTACAAGCTCGGACGCGTCCGTGCCGAACAAGCGCGACTGCGTGAAGTCAAGCGTGCTTTGTCGCTCGAAGCGGCGAGTTACGAGACGCCACAACGTGTCGAGATGGTTGCACGCACGCTGCTTGGCATGACGCCGCCTCCGCCAGAACGCGTCATCCCGATGCGTGCGCCGGCGCGTATCCAGGACGAACCCTCGGAGGAAGACGCGGCAAACGTGGTGCCTGAAGCGGCGACGAACGCTGCGGCATTGGCAGGATCAGCGGCGCCAGTTGTGCCCGCAAGAGGTACGCCATGAAAAACCTCGACCCGCAACGCGCTCGCTGGATCCGCATCCGCATGGGCATTTTGTGCGGAATGATGGGCCTTGGCCTTGGCGTCATCGTCTCGGGTGCTCATCGCATTCAAGTCGAAGATGGCGCCGATTGGTACGATTTGGCGGAACGTCAACGCCAACGCCGCCTTCACGTCACGCCCAAACGCGGCACGATTTACGACCGTAACTCCACTCCGCTCGCGGAAAGCGTCGAAGTACCCAGCATCTCGCTCGACGCGGTCGAGATGCTTCGCGGCATCGAAGCGCGTTACTTGCCGATGCGCATCAAGGATTACAGCGACCGCATCGCTGCGGCGCTGAATCTACCGCCGGAAGACGTCATCGAAAAAGTCAGCCGGCGAAGGCGCTTCGTGTGGCTGAAGCGGCGCGTGTCGGAAGCGGAAGTTATCGCCGTTCGAACGCTCACTGAAAAAGTGCAACGATATCCGCTGCGTGGCCTGTCCATCGAAGGTGAAGGGCATCGGTTTTATCCCAACCGAGAACTCGCCGGACCCGTGATCGGGTTTGTCTCTCCAGACGGCGAAGGACGCGAAGGTCTGGAACTGTCACTCGACCAAGAACTTCGCGGCAAAGTATCTGAAGTGCGCGGTCTTCGCGATCGCTCGGGGCGCCTCATCTTCCATGAAGGCATCGAAGACGAAGCGGCACTGGCTGGGCACAACATCGTTCTGTCGATCGACAAAGGCATTCAGTACACCGCGGAACGGGAACTCGAAGCGGCGATGAGTACGTACGAAGCCATCGGCGGTTCGGTGGTCGTCGTCGATCCAACGACGGGCGAGATCCTCGCGATGGCCAGCGGGCCTGGATACAACCCGAACGACTATGGTTCGGCGGACCCCGAGGCACGACGCAACCGTTGTGTCGTCGACCGATTCGAACCTGGGTCGACCATCAAGGTCTTCGCGTTTTCCACGGCACTTGCCGCGCGCAGCGTGTCCCCCACCGCGAATATCTATTGCGAAGAGGGGCACATGCCGATCGACAACGTGACGATCCACGACACGCATCCTGCCAAATGGCTTTCCGTCACGCAGGTGCTGAGTTTGTCGTCGAACATTGGTACGGCAAAAATTGCTCTCGGTCTCGGCGAACAACGCTTGTACGAGGGGTACCGTCGGTTTGGCTTTGGCGATACGACGGGCATTCCTTTTCCCGGCGAATCCATGGGTGTGTTGCGTCCACGCGGAAGGCCCTGGGTATCGGTCGAAACGGCGGCTGCGTCTTTCGGTCAAGGCATCAGCATCACCACGTTGCAACTCACGATGGCCATGGCTGCTGTGGCCAACGGGGGCAAACTGCTCGAACCGATCCTGATCAAGCGCATCACGGATGGCAGCGGGACTGTGCTCACGGACAACCAGCCGCGTGTGCGTCGCGAAGCAGTCAACCCCGCGACCGCCAAACTCATGTCCGAGATGCTCGTTGCAGTCACGGAAGGCGAAGGCACGGGTGTCGAAGCGGCGATTCCAGGTTTCCATGTCGCCGGGAAAACCGGGACAGCCCAGAAAATCGACCCAGCGACGGGTAGGTATACGGACACGCACTACGTTGCCTCGTTTGTCGGATTCGTACCAGCGGACAAACCGCGTCTCGTGATCGCTGTCGTACTCGACGAACCTTTAGGCGGTACGTACGCCGGTGGTTCCGTGGCCGCTCCGGTCTTCCGACGCATCGGCGAGATGGCGCTGCGGTATCTCGGTGTCACACCGCGTGGCACGGTGCCGATGAAACTCAAGGACGTTGCCGACCGCGCCAAAGAAACGGATCTCGCCACCAACACGTATCAGGTGATGAGCGACACGCGTACAGCCGCCGCACCGATCACGAACAGCATCGTGACGCCGTCAGCCCCGATGAAAACCGGCGAAACACGTGTGCCGGATTTGTCGGGACAACCCATTCGCGAAGCGGTTCGTACAGCGGCAGCTGCCCACTTGGTACCGAGCGTCATGGGCACCGGGCGCCTGACACGTACTGAACCAGCCACCAACACGGTTTTACCAAAAGGTTCGAGCGTAAAGCTTTTCTTCGAGCCTTCGTCATGACCAACGCCGAGCCGATTTCTCAGCGCGGAACAGACCCGCTTCCTCTTTCGTGCAAAGCGTCACGAAAGGGTCGGCGCGTCGACGAACTCGTGCAGGAAGTCCCTCGGTCGAGCCTAATTGCAGGCGATCCTGCGACGTTTGTCACAGGCGTCCATCACGACTCGCGCCGCATTGAACGTGGTGATGCTTTCGTCGCTCGACCTGGTTTACGTACACACGGTGAAAGGTTTGTCGCGGATGCGATCGCTCGAGGTGCAAGTGTCGTCGTTGCTCCGCGTGGCAGCACAACGCCGATTCCTGGTGTGTCGTGGATCGAAACGGATGACGCGGCCAAAGCGCTCGCGTTTGCGTCGGCCGCCGTGTACGGCCATCCAACGTTTTCCCTCGAAGCTGTTGGGATCACCGGGACAAACGGGAAAACCACGACATCCCACTTGATTCACGCATGCATCGAAGCGTGTGGAGGCCAGCCGGGTCTTGTCGGAACCTTGGGATATCGCTTTGCGGACCTGGATTTACCGGCCACGCACACGAGTCCCGAAGCGGATGAACTCGCGCGAATTGCGGCGGCGATGCTCGCGCGTGGTGCGTCGCATCTGGTGATGGAAGTGTCGAGCATCGCGCTTGCAGCAGCCCGCGTCGAAGCCGTTCGGTTTCGTACGGTGGCCCTGACGAACCTTACGCAAGATCATCTGGACTACCATGGCACGATGGAAGCCTACGCCGAAGCGAAAGCGCGGCTTTTCGTGGACCTTGGGCCAGGGTCCGCCGCCATCAACATTGATGATCCGTTCGGCCGTGCTCTCGTCGAACGAGTTGCTCCACGTGGTCTGTCCGGGCCAACGTCTACTCAGCTCCTGCGGTATTCGACCAACGCCAACGCGTCTCCCACAGAAGCCGACGTGGCTCCCAATTCGGTGCAGCACACGCCCGCAGGTATCTCGCTGGCAGTACGTACGCCGGCAGGTAATTTCAAGATCGAATCGCCACTCGTTGGTGGTCATAACGTTCAGAATTTGCTGTGTGCAATGTCCATCGCGCACCTGCTCGACCTCGACCTGCGCAAAGCTGCGGATGCTCTTTCCAAACCCATCGCGGTTGCCGGGCGGCTCGAACGTTGCGACGACCCGACAAACGACGACGTCATCGTTTTGGTCGACTACGCCCACACGCCCGATGCGCTCGCGCGCGTGCTCGAAAGCGTACGCGCGTACGGGCAACGTCGCGTCGTGTGCGTGTTCGGTTGTGGAGGTGATCGCGATCCAGGAAAGCGCCCGCTCATGGGCGAAGCTGTAGGTCGCGGCGCCGACGTCGCGTTTGTCACGAACGACAATCCACGCAGCGAAGACCCACGCGTCATCATCGACGCCATCCTGCCTGGTTTGTCCGGAGGCAACGCGTTGGTCCACGTCGAACCGGATCGAGCCAAAGCGATCGAACGCGCAGTGCTCGAAGCATCGCCCGGCGACCTCGTTCTCGTCGCGGGCAAGGGGCACGAGCCGTATCAGATCATGGGCAGCGTCACGTCGGCTTTCGACGATCGTATCGAATCACGTCGAGCGCTCGGTTTGCGACGCGCGGCACGCGGAGGAGGCGCCTGATGGGCACACCGATTCCGCTCAACGCTGCATCGTTTTCCTTGAAAGCCATCGTCGCGATCACGGGTAGCGAGATTGTTGCACCTCACCCCCTAACCCCCTCTCCAACTCCGCATTGCTCCGCAATGCTGCGTGGAGAGGGGGAACCGGCCTCGAGTTTTTCTGGCTCCCCCCTCTACACGAAGCGAAGCGAAGTTGGAGAGGGGGGTTGGGGGGGTGAGGCGCCCGGCGACGAAGTGATCGTGTCCATCTCGACGGACACACGCGCGCTCACGCCTGGATCGCTTTTCGTGGCGCTACCTGGTGAACGTTTCGACGGGCACGACTACCTCGAAATGGCGATGCAATACGGCGCACGCGCGGCTCTCGTCGAACGTGATGTGCCCGCCCCAAAAGGCCTGACGCTCATCCGCTGTTCGTCGACACTCGCGGCGCTCGGCGCTCTCGCCAAAGCCCACATCGATCGCTGGAAAAAGCTTGGCGGCACGCGACTCATCGTCGGCATCACGGGTTCGGCAGGCAAAACCACGACCCGCGTTGCCGTCTCGGCCATGCTCGGAAAGATCTACCCCGGCATGGTGCACTCGACGACAGGCAACCTGAACAATTTGGTTGGTCTTCCGATGGTCGCGTTTGAACTCGCCAAACCCCACCACTTTGCAGTCTTCGAGATGGGCATGAGCGAGCCGGGTGAAATTGCACAGCTTGCAACGATTGCTCGGCCAGACGTCGCGATCGTCACGCTCGTTTCGGCAGCACACGTCGAAGGCGTCGGTTCGATCGATGGCGTTGCGTACGAAAAAGGTGCGCTCTACCGAGCGCTTCTGCCCACCGGCGTCGCTATCGGCAACGCAGACGACGACCGAGTCATGAGCGTACGTGAAGGTTCACCCTCGAAACAACGGGTCTCGTACGGCACACGTGAAAACGCCGACCTCCGCATCGTGGCTCGACATCCCGAAGGTTTTACCTCGTCCCGCATCAAACTCGCGCGTCGTGACGGATCCACCTTGGAGTTTGTCACGCCGCTCATCGGTGAAGCTGGCGCGTACGCGTGCGCAGCGGCCGTCAGCGTTGCCGAAGTGATCAGCGGCGAACGGATGGCCTCGGCCATCATCGAAGCTGCGTTTGCCGAAGCGGAAGTCGGCGGCGGAGCTGGCCGTTTGGTTCCGCGACCGCTGGGCAACGGCGTCGTGGTCATCGACGACAGTTACAACGCGAACCCGGCATCTGCAGCGGCATCGATTCGCACCGCCGCGGAACTCGCACGCACATCAGGAAAACGTCTCGTTCTCGTGCTCGGCGCCATGTTCGAACTCGGTGTCGAATCCGCCAACGGTCACGACGAGGTAGGTCACGTCGCGGCTTCGAGCCGTGCGGCAATGATCTTTGCCATCGGCGGCGATGCCGTGCGCATCGCGGATCACGCAACGGCCGTTGGTGTACCAAGCAAGTTTTTCCCGACGAGCGCCGAAGCAGCTTCGGCCGTTGTCGCGGCAGTTTGTCCGGGTGACCTCATCCTCGTGAAAGGCTCACGCGGCGTGGGAACCGAAAAGATCGTTCGCGAGTTGTCGCTCGTGCTCGGTGATCGGGTTGCGACAGCGGAGGTTACCGTTTGATTTACGAACTCTTTTACCCGCTCAAGTTTCATTATCGCTCGCTGAGTTTTCTCAACGTTCTTCGGTACATCCCGTTCCGAACCATCATGGCGACGATCACGGCCATGTTGCTCGCGTTCATGCTTGCCCCGTGGTTCATCCGAGAACTGAAGCGGAAACAAATCGGTCAGGTCGTTCGTGCGGAAGGCCCCGAGACGCACAAGATCAAAGCCGGCACGCCGACGATGGGCGGAGCGTTGATTCTGCTTTCGCTCCTGCTTCCAACTGCACTTTGGGCCGACTTGCGCAATCCGTTTGTCTTGGCCACCGTGGCTGTAACCGCAGGTTACGGCGTCATCGGTTATCTCGACGACTACCTCAAAATCAAGCGCAAGAGCACCGGTGGTTTGCCCGGGCGATACAAGCTGCTCGGCCAAGTGTTGATTGGTGGATCCGCCATCTCGTACACGTTTCTTTTCACGTCGAAGCTTCCGGCCGACTGGGCGGACATTCGCACGCATTTGGCCCTGCCTTTTGCTGCCTTTTCGAAACACTCGATCGTTTTACCACTCTGGTTTTACATCCCGTTCGCGGTGTTTGTCGTGGTCGCGTGGTCCAACGCCGTCAACCTCACAGACGGTCTCGATGGCCTCGCAATTGGCCCCGTCATGATCAACGCCGGCACGTACTTGATTTGGTCGTACGTCGCTGGTGCAACGCTTTTCGGATTCTCAGTCGCCGCGTACCTCGACATTCCGAAGATCGCGTCCGCAGGTGAACTCGCCGTGTACTGCGGTTCCGTGATTGGCGCTGGAATAGGGTTTCTCTGGTACAACACCTACCCCGCACAAGTGTTCATGGGCGACGTCGGCTCGCTCGCGCTCGGCGGCGGTTTGGGCATGCTCGCCGTGTTCACAAAGAACGAGCTGCTCAGCATTCTTTTGGGCGGCGTGTTCTTCGTCGAGACCGTCAGCGTCATCGCGCAAGTCGCCTCCTTCAAGCTCTTCAAGAAGCGCATTTTCTTGATGGCTCCGATTCACCACCACTACGAAAAAAAGGGGTGGCCCGAGCCCAAGATCATCGTTCGCTTTTGGATCATCTCCATCCTTTTGGCGCTGGTGAGCCTAGCGTCGATGAAACTCAGGTGACGCACGTGATGCTTGCAGATCGTAGCGTCCTGGTGGTTGGTCTCGGTCGAAGCGGCATCGCCGCGGCGCGTCTGTGCATGATGAAACATGCCCGCGTCACGCTGAACGACTCGGCTCCACGCGAACGCTTATCAACGGACGCCTTGGAGCTCGAAGCAGAAGGCGCGTCCATCGTCTCCGGAGGTCATCCGGAGTCGTTGTTCGAAGGTGTCGATCTCGTCGTCATTTCGCCTGGAGTGCCTTCGTTTCCAGCTCTCGAAGCGTTCGAACGTTCCGGCGGTGAAGTCATCGGCGAACTCGAACTCGCATCGCGTTTCGTCACCGCGCCCATCGCCCTGATTGGCGGGACGAACGGTAAAAGCACAACGACCGCGTTGGTCCACGCCATGCTCGAAGCGTCGGGACAAAACACGTTCATCGGCGGCAACTTCGGAGTGCCACTCGCCGAGGTCGTCGGAACGAACTTCGATTCGTTCGTCATCGAAATATCCAGCTTTCAAGCGGAACGCGTGCCGACACTACGCGCGCGTGTCCACGTGCTTCTCAACATCACCGACGATCACCTCGATCGGTATCCGGACTTCGCGGCGTACGCGGATGCGAAGGGAAACCCCTTCGAGCACATGACGGCAGAAGACACAGCGGTGATTCCGCTCGGCGATACACTCGTCAAAAAGCAAGCAGATCGTGGGCCAGCTCGACAAATCACCTTTAGCGAAGTCGACGCGTCAGCCACGGTCGCACGTGATGGAGACGCCATCGTCGATCGTGTGAACGGCACGCGTTATCCGCTCTCGCTCTTGCGCATCAAAGGCACACACAACATCGCGAACGCGTGTGCCGCGATTGCCGCAGCGACGGCGATGGGTGCGACGGAAGAAGGCATAACACGAGCGTTGGCCGGGTTCGAAGGACTTGGGCATCGCACCGTGCTCGTCGAAGAAGTGGACGGCGTTCGGTATTACGACGACTCGAAAGGCACGAACGTAGGCGCTTCGGTTGCAGCCGTACGCGGTCTCGAAGAAGCCAAAGCCGTGCTCATCGCGGGCGGTCGCGACAAACTTGGTGATTACGGACCGTTGGTCGCAGCACTTCGTGACCGAGGTCGAGCGCTTGTGGTGATCGGTGAAGCGGCCGACCGAATCAGTTCCGCAGCCGAAGGGTTCGTTCCGACGCACCGTGCTCATTCGATGCGCGAGGCCGTACAAATTGCACATTCCTTGGCCCAAGCCGGCGATGCGGTTTTGCTCAGCCCTGCATGTTCGAGTTTCGACATGTTCCGGGACTACAAGGACCGCGGGGACACGTTTGTCCGGGCGGTACGTGAAATGCGCAAAACGCAGGAGGTTTCATCGTGAACGGCAGCGCCCTCATTGACGGCATTCGGTCAGCGGCGGATCGAAGGCACAGCAGCGCGCCTCCTCCGAAAAACCGTCACGTCGCGCCATCGAACCATCCTCCAGCGAGAAATACGAAGGACGAGGTTCGTCCGGGCGAAGCGATTTCGAGTGTGCCGTTCGGCAACTTGTTGAAATCGAGCCCCGCGGGACCGGTTGATTCGGTTCTTGCCGCGGTGGTCATCGCGCTCGTCGGGTTTGGCGTGGTCATGGTGTACAGCGCCAGCGCCATCGAAGCGACGGTGCGTCATCACGACGCGCAATACTTTTTGAAGCGGCAAACGATCTACGCACTCACCGCACTGTTCACGATGTGGCTCGCGAGTCGTTTCGACTATCGCAAGCTGCGCGTGTTTACGTATCCGATTTTGGTTTTGGTCACGGGTCTTTTGGGTTTGACCGTCGTTGGGTTGGGGCACCGTGCCGGCAACGCGTATCGATGGATTGCGCTCGGCCCGATTCATATTCAGCCGGCGGAAATGGCCAAACTCGGCATCGTTATGTGGCTGGCGTACTCGTTGTCGAAGAAGGCCGACAAAATCAAGAGTTTTTCCGTGGGCTTCTTGCCTCACTTGCTCGTCGTCGGTGTTCTGATTTTGCTGTGTTTGAAGCAGCCCGACTTTGGAAGCGCGGTCGTGCTTTTGTTCTTGACGTTTACGTTGCTGTTTGTCGCGGGCGCACGACTTCCGTACATCGCCGCCTTTACGGCGTTGCTCGGCATGGGTGCCGTCGCGCTCGTTCTGTTCAGCGACTATCGATACAAGCGCTACCTCGCGTTTATCGACATGGACAATCACCGACAGGATTTGGCGTATCAGCCGTTCCAGTCGGTCATGAGTTTCGGTTCGGGAAACTGGACGGGACTCGGGCTCGGCAAGGGTCTGCAAGTGCTCTACTTGCCCGAAGCCCACACGGATTTCATCAGCGCGATCATCGGCGAAGAGCTTGGATTCCTTGGTATTTTGGCGCTATGCGGCGCGTACCTGCTCATCGTTTCGCGCGGCGTGAAAATCGCGCTCGAAGCTGCTGATGACTACGGAAGCTTCTTGTCGTTCGGCATCGCCACATTGTTTGGCGTCCAAGTACTCGTGAACCTGGCCGTCGCGATGGCCATCTTGCCGACGAAGGGTTTGACACTGCCGTTCATGAGTTACGGCGGTTCGTCGCTCCTCGTGAACGCCGCGGGTGTCGGCGTGATGCTCAGCGTGAGTCGTCCGCGCAAGAACGAAGTTTCATCGGCCGTCAAAGCGTTATCGAAGACAAGCGATGGGGCGCCGAGTGCATCGGCTGTCGTGGCCACGGCTGCAGAGGAAGGTGCGTCCACGTGACGACCATTTTCTTGGCGGGTGGTGGCACCGGAGGCCACGTGTTTCCGATGCTTGCCGTAGGCGACGCGATCACGTCGTCCGACCCGTCATGTCGTGTCGTGTACGTAGGAACCGCTCGAGGACTCGAAGCACGCGTGGTGCCTGAACAAGGCAAGAAGCTCGAGCTTCTCGACATTTTGCCGCTACGTGGCGGAGGTTTGTCGGGGTTTACCCGTGGCGTAAAGAACGCCGCCGAAGCGATACCCGAAGCGCGAGACTTGGTCCGCAAATACGACCCTTCCGCGGTGTTGTCCGTAGGTGGCTACGCATCGGGGCCCGTTTGTTTGGCTGCTCGAACCCTCGGTGTTGCTGTCGGCATTCTGGAACCGAACAGCGTGATGGGTTTGTCAAACCGTCTTTTGTCGCCGTTTGCTGTGCGTGCGTACACGGCGTTTCCCGAAGTCGATCGGTATTTCCGGCCGAGCATCGTGCGTCGTTTCGGTGTTCCACTACGTCGTGCATTTACTCCGGCGTCGTACGAATCGCATTCGGACAAACTTTCTTTGTTGGTGCTCGGCGGCAGCCAAGGGGCCAAAGCGCTCAACGACACGCTTCCGCGAGCGCTCGTGCGGGTGAAAAATCGCGTGCCTGGTTTGTCTGTGATCCACCAAACGGGACCGGATCGAGAAGTCGAAACGCGAGCGCTTTACGATTCGCTTGGTTTGTCAGGGATGACCTCTGTCGTGCCATTCATCGACGACATGGCTCGGTCGCTCATGGCCGCGGACATCATCGTCGCCCGGGCGGGAGCGTCGACGCTTGCCGAACTTTGCGCGGTGGGAAGGCCATCGATTCTGATCCCCTACCCGTTTGCCGCCGATGACCATCAATTCCACAACGCGTCATCGCTCGAGCGTCGCGGTGCAGCGGTAACGTTGCGACAAGACGACGCGACGGTCGAACGAGTGGCTTCGGAGATCGAACGTTTGGTGCTTTCGGCCGACAGGCGTGCAGCGATGGCTAGCGCGGCAGCGGGCATCGGCGCGCCGGATGCGGCGAAACGCATCGCGACAGATTTGCTTGAATTAGCGTACGTCCGAGAAAAACGCGGCCTTTCGCAGGCTCGAAAAGGGGCTGTTTGATGTTTCGAGGACGCGTACGACACGTGCACTTCGTTGGTGTTGGGGGCATCGGGATGAGCGGTTTGGCCGAGGTGCTTCGGTCGCTCGAATTCGATGTATCTGGCTCCGACATCAAGGACGGGGACAACACCCGACGATTGACATCACTCGGTGTGCGGATCGATATCGGGCATCGCGCCGAGAACGTACGCGGCGTCGACGTCGTCGTGTTTTCGAGTGCGGTTGCAAAGGAAAATCCGGAGCTGGTCGAAGCGCGAAGCTTGGGCATTCCGATCATCGCGCGCGCCGAAATGCTCGCGGAACTGATGCGCCTCAAGTACGGCGTGGCGATCGCCGGTTCGCATGGAAAAACCACGACGACTTCGCTCGTGGCGACGGTGCTTCGACACGCAGGCCTCGACCCGACGGTGGTTGTTGGAGGCAAGATGGCGGCACTCGGTTCCAACGCACGTTTGGGTGCGGGTGATTTGCTCGTCGCCGAAGCGGATGAAAGCGACGGTTCGTTCTTGCGTTTGACGCCAACGGTCGCGGTCGTGACGAACATCGATCCGGAGCACCTCGATCACTACGGATCCCTCGAGAAACTGAAGGATGCGTTCATCGAGTTTGCCGGAGGCATACCGTTTTACGGTCTCGCTGTGCTCTGCATGGACCATCCGACGGTGCAGGACATTCTGCCGAACATTTCGCGCCGCACGGTCACGTACGGTTTGTCGCCCCATGCAGACTACAGCGCACGTGGTGTGCAATTCCGAGGGCTTGAAACAAGTTTCAACGCGTACCGACGTGGTCAGGCGCTTGGTGGTTTTACCGTGAAGATGCCTGGCGCCCACAACGTGTTGAACTGTTTGGCGACGATCGCAGTCGCTGACGAACTGGAAGTTCCGCTCGACGTCATGAAGCAAGCGCTGGCGACATTTGGCGGCGTTGCGCGACGTTTTACGGTGGTGGGTTCACCACGCGACGTACTGCTCGTGGACGACTACGGGCATCATCCAGCGGAAGTTCGCGCAACGATCGAAGCGGCGCGACGTGCGTTTCCGGAAGAAGGTCGGCGCATCATCGTGGCGTTCCAGCCGCATCGTTACACGCGTACGCGTGACCTGTTCGATGAGTTCACCCGCGCGTTCAACGAAGCCGACATCTTGTTTCTCACGGACATCTATGCGGCCGGAGAAGCGCCCATTGGAGACGTCACATCGGAGCGACTCGTACGGTCGATTCGGCAACATGGACATCACAACGTCACGCACGTGGCGGACAAGATGGTGCTGCACGAAGCGATTGCGCGCGTGGTTCGTCGCGGTGATGTGGTCATCGCGCTCGGCGCTGGAGATGTGAACAAGATGTTGCAGCGTTTGCGCGCACATCTCGAAGCGTTACCGGACGACAAACTCCCGCCGCAGGAGGGCACGACATGAGTGATGCTTTGCGTCCCAACCGTCGTTTGCGCGCGTCGAAGCCGTCCGTCGTGGTTGCTCCGCCGGATCCTTTGCCGCATTCTTCGTCAGAGGGCGACAACGATTCTCCTGCGCCGCCACCCGCAACAACCACGGTAAAACCCCCGGCTCTGTCGCGAAGTCCCGCGCGAAAATTACCACGTGCATTGGCACTCGTGCTCGGCGTGAGCGTCGTGCTTTCAGCATCTGTTGCGGTTGCGTGGGGCGCGCGTCGGTACATCACGACAAGTCCGCGGTTTGGTATTCGCACGGTTCTCGTCGATGGAAACCGTCGTTTGTCCGCGGAGAACATTGCGGCTCATGGTGGGGTGACCATCGGACGCAACATCTTCGAGGTGGATCTGGAAACGGCGGGCGCGACGATCGCGAACGAGCCGTGGGTCGAAAAAGCCATTGTCACGCGCAAGTTGCCTTCGACGGTGAACATCAGCGTCATCGAGCGCGAAGCATGGGCTGTGGCATCGATCGGCGGCGAACTCTACTTGGTCACGCGTGATGGAGATCCGTTCAAACGCGTAAGCGAAGGAGATCCGTTTGACCTTCCAGTGATTACTGGCATCGCTCCGGAGAAGGTTTCACTTGACCGTACGGGCATGGTGAACTCGTTCCGTAGAGCGCTCGACATCGTCGAAGACATGGACCGCGCGGGCATCAGCAAGCGTTATCCGATTCAAGAAGTGCATCTCGAGCGTGATGGCACGGTTGTCATGACAATCGGCAAAGACGCTGTGGCGCTGCATCTCGGCCAAACGCGGTTCCGCGAGAAGATCGAACAAGCGACACGCGTGCTTTCCGAGCTATCGCGACGCAAGGCCCAACCGTCGGTGATCTTTCTGGACAACGAGGCGCATCCAGAGCGTGTCGTCGTGAGGATGCGATGAGTGCAAAAGGAACGTTCCCGAAATTTGGCCCTTCATCGTCAGTCATGACAGCTTCGCAAAACCTCCACGAAGGGCTGGAACCCTGGTCGAACACTTCGGGTGCACGGGAATGAAGAGCAGGACGGAGACGAGCGAAATTGTCGTTGGCCTCGACATCGGAACGACGAAGGTGATTGCCGTCGTCGGCGAAGTCGATGCTGACGGAATCACGATTCTCGGCGTGGGAAATGTCCCGTGCCGTGGCCTGCGCAAAGGCATCGTGTCGAACATCGATTGGACGGCCCGATCGATTGCCGACGCGATCGAAGCTGCGCAAACGATGGCAGGAGTCGAAATCCGCACGGTTTATGCGGGAGTCGCGGGTAATCACATACGTTGCCAAGGATCCGACGGCGTTGTTGCGATCGCGGGTGGCGAAGTGACGGCGGCAGACGTCGATCGTGTTCTGGAAGGAGCACGTGCCATTCCGATCGACGCCGATCGACAAATCCTTCACGCTTTGCCGCGCGAGTTCACTGTCGACAATCAGGATGGCATCCGTGATCCCGTCGGCATGAGTGGGGTTCGTCTCGGTACGCGAGTCAACCTCATCACGGCAGCCACGTCGTGTGTTCAAAACGTCATTCGTTGTGCCGAACGGTGCAACTTGACGGTGGCTGATGTCGTGCTCGAACCGCTAGCGAGTGCTGAATCTGTGCTTTCGGAAGACGAGAAGGAAATTGGCGTCGTCGTGATCGACATGGGAGGTGGAACGACAGATCTGCTGGTGTACGCTGACGGAGGCATTGCCCACGTCAGTGTCATCCCCGCGGGTGGCAACAATGTCACCGCGGACTTGGCAGCTGGTCTGCGCACTCCGATGGCGGAGGCCGAGCGACTGAAGCGTAACTTTGGTTGCGCGCTCGGACGAATGGTGGCGGACGACGAAGAAGTCGAAGTGCCCGGAGTTGGTGGACACATGCCGCGGAAGGTTCCGCGTCGCGTGCTTTCGGACATCATCGAGCCACGGATCGAAGAGATTTTCGCGGTCATTCGCAAGCGTCTTGAAGACGCGGGCATCCTGGACCAACTCGCCGCCGGAGCTGTGCTCACGGGTGGTGGCGTGCTGATGGAAGGCATGAGTGAGTTTGCCGAAGAGATTCTCGGCATGCCGGTTCGTCTTGGCGTACCCCTGGGCATGCGTGGCATTACGCAGCTCGTTGCGGGTCCGCAATACGCGACAGGAGTTGGTCTCGTACAGTACGGCGCAAACGCGTTGCGAAACGCGCGTGACGTGCAGTCGATCGAAGTTTCACAACGTCCCACGCTCACGCGTGTGACGGCGCCGGCGCGAGCCGAACGGCGCGAGGTGATAGAAGAGTCGAGCGTCGAACGACGCGGAAGTGGACGGTTTTGGAATTGGCTGCGTGCAGCCTTTTAGTTCGGACATTTGGGGCTTCGGGTCGCTAAAAGCGCCCTTCGCCCCAAACCCCAGTTTGGACATTTGGGGCTTCGGATCGCCAAAAGCGCCCTTCGCCCCAAGGGTCTAAACACAGGATTCGACGTAGGTTTGGTACGACAAACAGTTAGAACGATGGAAGCGATTTCGTAGGGAAGAGGCGCCCTGCGGAATCACCCTGGGAGCGGGTGAGGCTCCCTTGGCCCGAATGGCCAACCAAACATCTCGGGAGGCGTTTCATGAGTTTTTCCATTGAGTTTGCCGATGAACACGCGGGTTATGACGCTCGCATCAAGGTCATCGGTTGCGGCGGATCGGGCGGTAATGCAGTCAATACGATGATGAACTTCGGCCTCGAGGGCGTGGAGTTCATCGTCGTGAACACGGACGCGCAAGCCCTCAGTGCGAGCATTGCACCGATGAAGGTGCACATCGGCTCGAACGTGACGCGAGGCCTTGGTGCCGGCGCGGATCCTGAAAAAGGACGCAAGGCGGCACTTGAAGACGTGCAACGCCTCAAAGAACTCATCCAGGGTGCGGACATGGTGTTCGTCACAGCCGGTATGGGTGGTGGAACGGGCACGGGTGCCGCTCCGGTCATCGCGCAACTCGCGCGTGAAGAAGGCTGTTTGACCGTCGGTGTCGTGACGAAGCCGTTCTTCTTCGAAGGCAAGCAACGTTCGCGTCGGGCCGAAGCTGGCCTGGCTATGCTCGCCGAACACGTCGACACACTTATTACGATCCCGAACCAAAAGCTTCTCACGCTCGGTGATGAAGAGTTGTCGTTCGTCGATGCGTTCCGTAAAGCGGATGAAGTTCTCTACCAAGCGATCAAAGGCATCAGCGACCTCATCACGCAAAACGGTATCGTCAACGTCGACTTTGCCGACGTGAAGACGGTCATGAGCAACATGGGCCGCGCGCTCATGGGCACCGGATGCGCCAAGGGTCAAGGCCGCGCACGTCTCGCTGCCGAGATGGCGATCACGTCACCGCTTCTCGACAACATCTCCGTCGAAGGCGCGATGGGCGTGCTCATCAACATCGTTGGTGGCCCGGACATGCGTATGAAGGAAATCGAAGAAGCCGCGACTCTCGTGCAAGAACAAGCGCACGAAGACGCGAACATCATCTTCGGCGCAACCATCGACGAAACGATGGGCGACATGATCAAAGTCACGGTCATCGCAACCGGATTCGAACTTGCAGGTAGCGATGCCGTGCAACATTCGACCACCACGATCAGCATCCCAGCAGCCCGTGGGCATCATGCCACGGTCGTTTCGACCGCTCCGTCGCTCGCGAGTCCTATGTCGAGTGCGCTGACGAGCCCTAGTCCTCGCTCGATGCCTGGGCAGCCCACGCAACGCACGCCGCCGCGTGAGCCCCCGCCGCGTGAAGAGCCTGCCTACACGGTACGCCGCACGGCGCCTCCGCAACCTGCTCCGGCTTCGCTTTCTTCCGGTTCGACGCCGCGTGAACGTTCCACGTTCGTTCCGCCACTCGATGCCGACTGGGATACGCCGGCGTTCCAGCGTCGCGGCCAGTGATATTCTCCGACGACGGTGTTTAGCAGGCGTCGCGAGCGTTGTGATGCTAGGGAGGGCGACGGAAGCGTACATCGTACGCTGAGTAAGTCCGACCGACGCATCACAATGCGCAGCAGCCTGATAAACACCGTCGAGGCTGTTTTTTCCCACCGATCATGAGCCAAAAACGGGATTATTACGAAGTTCTCGGGGTGTCCAAAGAAGCGTCGTCTGACGAACTTCGGAAGGCATACAGAGCCGCGGCACTCAAGAGCCATCCGGACAGAAATCCCGGCGACAAGGAAGCTGAAGGGCGTTTCAAAGAAGCCACTGAAGCTTACGGGGTTCTATCGGACGATCAGAAGCGCGCGCGTTATGACCGCTTCGGACATGCCGGCATGGAAGGCATGCCCGACATGCAACAGGGTGACATTTTCACCCACTTCCAAGACATTTTTTCCGAGCTTTTCGGAGGGTTTGGCGGAGGTGGGGGGTTTGGCGGACAAGGACAAGGTCAACGCCGACGCAGTGGACCTTCGCGCGGTCAAGATTTGCGGGTCGAACAGCGCCTGACGTTGCGCGAAGCGATGACCGGAACGAAGCGCGAAGTCCCACTGCGCACACCCGTTCCTTGCGAGGAATGCTCCGGTACTGGCGCCAAACCTGGTTCCAAGAGAAAAACCTGCGGCACGTGCGAGGGCCAAGGCCAAGTGTCGACGGCACGCGGGTTTGTCATGTTTACCCAAACGTGTCCCACGTGTCGCGGAGAAGGCAGCACTGTCAGCACGCCGTGCGCGCCGTGCCGTGGCCAAGGTGCGGTCGAGAAAAACCGCAAAGTCGTCGTGACATTCCCCGCGGGCATCGATGCTGGACAACGTTTGCGCATACCTGGTCAAGGCATGCCGGGCGGTCAAGGTGGCCCGTCGGGTGACTTGTACGTCGACGTTGATCTCGCACCAGACGACAACTTCGAACGCCACGAGTCGGAGCTTGTGACCAGGGCCGTCATGCCGTACGCGAAAGCGGCGCTTGGTGGAGAAATCAACCTGACGCTTCCGGACGAAAGCATTGTCAGTGTTGATGTCCCAGCGGGTTCGCAACCCGGCGACGTCATCACCGTGCGTGGTCACGGCATGCCGCGTATCGATGGTCGTGGACGCGGATCACTTCAAGTCATCGTGCAAGTCGCCGTGCCGAAAACGGTGTCGGCACGCGCGAAAGAATTGCTCGAGCAGCTTGACGCAGAGCTGAAGGGTGTCTGAAAGGGTGAGCGCCTCACCCCCCCAGAAATGAAAGCCGGGCACGTTCTCGCTTACGCTCGAACGGCCCTAGTCAGTGCATTCGTCGGGCTCGCTTCGCGACCCGACTCTTGCACTCTACCCAGTTCACGATGGGGGGCTACGCCCCCCATACCCCCGAAAATCATTCCGATCCGCTTTCATTTCTGGGGGCGAGGCGCAAATTGCGGGCAAGCCAAGCCCGTTCAAGCTGGTTTGTCTGTTCCAAACCAGGCTCCGGCGCACGCCAAACCAAACGCGACAGGCGCGCAGGCCAAGCCGATTACGACAGCAACCGGCGCAGCAAGACCCAAAAGCACCACGCCTCCACCAATCGCCAACACCGCACTGATCGCCGGTCCGAGAACGCTTTGTGCCGCGGATGCTCGCGCCGTGATCCATCCCGCGATGGGAAACGCCATGACCACGGCGACGGCAAGAAGAAGGATCGGCACGATCGCCGCTGCTTGCGACGCATCACGATCGACAGCACCAAAGTCGACGCCGAGCCTTCCACCAAGCACGACGGCACCAACGAGCATGCCAATGGTGACGCCGACCATCACGAGCGCACCCAGCAAAATCCACAACAACGATATCGGACGTTCTGACTTGCGAAGCGCTTCGCGTAGAGATCGAATCGACGGAGCAGGAAGCGAGATGCGCGGTTTGCGAGGAGCAACCGGTTTGTCCATCTCGCGTTGAAGCAAGTCGCGCGCAAAGACGACAGCAAGCGAAACGGCGACGATCAACACGGGGATCATCGCGAACATGGCGCTTGGTCCGCGCGCAAAAAGCACGTGATGACACGTCGCCCAACCAATCGATGCGGCAATCCATGCACCACGAAACGCCCATCCGCCCATGGGTCGTTTGGGTGATCGACCCAGCGCATAACCCCACGTCGAGGCAATGCACGGCGCAGCCAACGCCATTAGCAAACCACGCACCGGATCGAGCCACGAAAACGGCTGTTCGTAGAGCAACAACGTGTTGTGCGCCGAGACAAACCCAAGCGCCGCTGCACTTGCGTAAGCGATTCCGTCAATCGGTCGATGCCGCCCCGAACGCCAACGCCACACAGGTCCCGCTGCTGCTACCTTCAGCCCTTCTTCGAACGGCGCAGCCACCAAGAACGCGTAAACCAACGCAGCCGCAAGGTTTGTCCCCATGTCGACCTTGCGAACGTCCAAGTTGTTCGCAACGGCTCGATCAAAAAAGACCGCCGGGACAAACCCGATGATGCCCAGCGCAAACGTGAGCACCACCGACCGCGGGCTCGAAGGCTTCAACGCTCCTCGGGACCAAATGGCGAGGTAAAGCGCCAGCGGGGCGATGACGACGAGCAATGCAACGAGGATCTTGGCGGCTAACAAGGGTCAGATGTTGTTCCGCAGGCGTCGCGAGCGTTGCGAAGCTAGGGAGGGCGACGGAAGCGTACATCGTACGCTGAGTAAGTCCGACCGACGATTCGCAACGCGTAGCAGCCTGCCGAGCAACATCTAGAAATGAATGCCTACGACGGCCATGGCAGTCCCTGCTGCACCGTAACTCGTCCCCTCGAACGCGAGTAGATCAGCCTTCTTTTTTTGTAGGTCCGAAAGCGTCGGATCTGCCTTGATTTGGGTGATCTTGGACGGGTCGAGGCCCGGACGCGTGAGACCCAAAACTTCAAAACTCGCGAGGGCTCCAATCGAAAACGTCGGCGTCACGTAGTAGTCGACGCCTCCACCAGCGCGAACGTAGAACCCCGCGATGTCCGTGTTGTCGAGTGCCGATTGCACTGCGCCACTCTTGAGCGAACTCTCGAAGCTACCAAGCGCCGTGTAACCACCTCCCAGCTCGAAATGCGGCTCGAGGTTCCCGAAGGGCAAACGTAAGCCCATCTCGCCACCGATGCTGAATAGGTCCCAAGCGTCGAAAAAACCAACGCGGGCTCGTGCGCCAAACGTCAGGAAAACGAGGCGCAAACCAACGCCTGCACCCATGACAAACCCTTGCGACTCAGTTTTGATGAAGTCCGCACTCAAGGTCTCTTCATCGAGGTTGAACGTTCGTAGTCCAACGATCTGCGCACCACCATGCACGTCGACGTAGAGCCATTCGAGGCCCCGTTTCGAGTCTTTCTTTTGCGAATCATCAAGGTCTCTTGCCGTCGATGATTCCTCCTCGCGTTCTTCGGCAGGAAGTGGTGCGGGAGGCGCCAAGCTTTGCGCGGACGCCACCGCTGCCGCGGTGAATGTCGTTGCGAGCGTGAATGCAGCCATAAGCGAAGTGCGAGCAAGCTTCACAGGTCCTCGTCTCCTTTACGTTCGTACGAATGATCAGCGTCGAAATCGTTGCCCGCGCGAACTCCGTCCTCCATCCCACTCGATTCAACGGGAGGGCCGGGGACTCGATAAGAACCGCTAAACCAGCGATCGAGATCGACGAGCTTGCAACGTGGCGAGCAAAAAGGACGGGACTTCGTGTCGGCAGTCTTCGACACGTCACGTCCACAAATTGGACAGCTAGGTCCAGCGCGTCCTCCCATGGCAGGAACCGTAGCAGCGTCCAGCGCCGCATGTAGCCTCAGGCAAAGACCTAGGGATCGACGCCATTTTCGCGCCTCACCCCCTGGCCCCTCTCCCCG
>JANORL010001156.1:0-3886 GCA_031415295.1 Polyangiaceae bacterium
TCGGGTCTTAGCTGGGTTCGTCTTCTTCGACGCGGGCGAGTACGACCGTGATGTTGTCCGAACCTCCATGGAAGTTCGCGCGCTCGATGAGTAGGCGACATGCATCGTCGAGTGATGCGGCGTTGAGCACGATGTCGCGGATCTCGGGATCCTTCACGAGCCCCGACAAACCATCGGAGCACAAAAGGTAAATGTCACCGACGTCGGTATCTTCCGTCATCTTGTCGACGACGACGTCCTCGCGGATCCCCAACGCGCGCGTGATGACGTTTGGTGGAAGACGGCGAATCTCTTCTTCCGTCATCCAGGGCGCCATGGATTGCGCGTCGCTGATGAGCGAGTGATCGCGAGTGAGTTGCGTGATCGTCTCGCCACGGATGCGATAACAACGGCTGTCACCAACATGCCCGATCGATACACGCGTCGTGGTCTTGTCGAACATTGCCGTCACGATCGTCGTCCCCATGCCGAAGTCGGCCATGGTCTTGAGCGACCGATCGAAGATGCGACGGTTCGCGAGCCGAAGCCCCGTCACGATGTAGTTTTCTTCTTCCGTCAGATTCGGATCGGCAGGAAAGGGCCACGTGCCATCACGCCCGACGGTTACCGCAAAGAAGTCTGAAAGGGTGGAGACTGCCAGTCGGCTTGCTACGTCACCAGATCGATGCCCGCCCATCCCGTCGGCTACTGCCACGACATGGTAATCAGGCATCACGAGGAGGTTGTCCTCGTTGTGCTCACGCATCAGGCCTACGTCGGTCATCCCGGCGAACCGGGTTCGCATGGCCGCACAGTAGACGAGAAGCGTCCTTTACGTGCAAGTTTGCTGAACACTTCGCAAAATTTTTCTCGACGCGATTTCGCTTACCCGAACGACTGAAGCGTACCCCACACAAATCAGCGATTCGCGGGCAATTTCACCGAACAAATGTGTTTGGAAAAACAGAACGAGGCTCAGAGCCAGGTCGGGCCCAAGTCAACGCCGAGTGCCGAAGCGAGCGCTTCAGCGGATCGAACACCTGATGCTTGCGATTCTTCGAACAGCGCCATGCCTGGTTGATCAGCGTGGGCCCAAGCCACGCGTTCGTCGAGACGCACCAGTGGTTCGAAAGGACGATCGGTCAAGAAACCTGGGCGCGGACGAGGCATCGCATGGCCCCACACGCACACGTCGAGACGTTCGATTTGGTCACGTAGATCCGGATGGGCAGGATGCAGATCGCGCAAGACGTCATCGGCAATCTGCGCCCATGGAGTTCGTATCAAAGACGATCGCGCGCCAGCGACGTCGGGGCCGCCGTACGCGCGGTAATACGTGAGCACGGTTCGTTCCGACAACTGCGTCATTTGATGACGAGCGTCCACGTAGCCAAGTCCCAACGCACCAAAAATCACCGAGTCCCACGCCATGTCCAAATCGATCGGTCGCGTCACGTGCATGTTCGCCACGACCCACGGCGAACTGGTTCGTACAGGCAAACGTTGCGCTGCCTTCGGAAACAAGCGCTTGGTAACGAATGTCGGTGCGGCAATGACAACAGCACGGGCGCGAATACGTCGTGCCGAGCCGTCGCGTACGTCGACCCAGTGAACGTCGACATGTTTGTCAGGTAGAACATCCACCGCAGTGACGAGTGCATCGAGTCTGATGGCGGCGTTCGAACGTTCGAGTAGTGCGTGCGCAAGTTTGCCGTTGCCTTCGGGCCACACGAGAAAGTGACTGCCTTCGAGTTCCGGCGTCTTGAGTTTTCGACCTGCGAAGTAGTGCAACGCGGCCCATGCCGAAACCTCCTCGGGCTCGGCGCCAAAGTCGTCGAGACACGCGTACCGCACATACCAATGAAGAAACGGAGACTTGAATCCTTCGCGCTCCAAGTACGTGCGCATGTCGATGCGATCGAGTGCGAGCAAATCTGGGTCTCGTGAAGACAACGCCAAAGGGATCTGAAACGCCGGCCGTCCGTCACGACCAACCTTGGTCGTGAGTTCGCGTTCGAGATCCGAAAAACGTTCCATGTCTTCGCGATCGCGATCATCGAGCACGTCTTGGGGAACGAGTCCTTGATGCCATGCACCTCGGTAAAACAGTCGTTCTTGCGGCGCATGACAAAGCAGACGTGGATCGAAGAGCGGACGGTTTGCCGCATCCCAACCTTGGACCACCCCCATCTGTTCGAGCAGTCGTAGCGCTGCGCGAGCTTCGGGGTTTGGCGCGGCAAGATAGTGAGCTCCCCACGGATACGGAGCGACGCCGTCGTCACCCCACGTGCTCGTTCCTCCGACAAACGATTCCAACTCGAGCACGCGTACGTCGAGCGCTGCAGGAGCGAGTCTCCACGCAGCGGAGAGGCCGGCGATGCCACTGCCGACGATGACGACATCAGCGACGTCGGCGTCGTCATTCGTTCTGTTCGCCCCGCCATCGCGCAACAGGTGTCCCACGGTATGAGACGCGCCGATGATGCGTCCTCCGATGGTTTTTCGTTCAGGAACGACAGCGTCGACCGCCCATCCAGTGGCGAGTGCGGTGAGGAAAGCGCGCCGTTCCATCAGCGTGTAAACACGCCCCATTCGCGCGAGTAGATCGACACCAATTTTTGATCGTTCAAACGGTTTATCACCGTAGGAATGCGCCCGGTGTCTCGCGGGAATCGGAACAATTCGGGGAACCCTGCGGAATCGAGCCAACGTAGACGCGACGGATCAATACGCAACGAACCGGGCGCAGTGAGATTCTCGCCACCGATGAGGACAAACCCCCAGTCACCGAAGCTCGGTACATACACGTGCAACGGGGCCGTGTGAAAGCCAGCTGCCTCGAGTGTTTGCACGATGCACCAGAACGATTCGCGCGCGTATTGCGGCGACGTCGACTGGACGACGGCCACTCCACGAAAGGACAAACGTTCGCGGAGCAAATGGTAAAACGCATCGGTGTAGAGTTTGCCGACGGCGTAGTTAGACGGATCGGGAAAATCGACAATGGCCAAGTCGAACGATTCGCGAGATTCCTCGAGAAATTTGAAGGCATCTTCGTTGTGGATCTTCACGCGCGGATCGTCGAACGCTGCGCCGTTGAGTTCTCGCGCTACGGGCAACGTGCGAAACGCATCGGTCATCGCGGCATCGAGGTCCACGAGCAAAATACGTTCGATCGATTCGTACTTCAGCAGTTCGCGAACGGCGAGCCCATCTCCACCACCAAGCACGAGCACCGATCGAGGGTCGTGACCAAGTGCGGCGACGGCAGGATGCACGAGCACTTCGTGGTACCGCTGTTCGTCGTCGGAAGAAAATTGGAGGTTTCCATTGAGAAACAAGCGCGTGGTGCGGGGCGATCGCGTGATCACAATGCGCTGATAAGGCGACTGCGTGACGTGAATGATGGGCGCTCCGAAGTAGATCGCTTCCGATCGATCCACGAAACGAGTGACCATTCCAAACCCTATGCAGAGCACCACGGTGATCAGCACGCATTGCGCACGCAAACGAATCGCAACGGCTCGATCGAGCGGGAACAGGAACGTGGCGAGCAGCGCGACGACTGCATTGAGAATGCCGAAGAAGAGACTCGTCTGATGCACACCGAGACGAGGCAACAGCAGAGTCGGAAACAGCAAACTCGCTAGGAGGGCGCCGATGTAATCGAGGGTGAGGACGCGGGCGACGAGTTCTTTGAGGTCCAACGAAAACTGAAGCAGTCGAATCAGGATCGGAATTTCCAGGCCAACCAGCGTTCCAACGAGCAGCACGATGCCGTAAAGCGCAAATCGAAACGCCGCCGCGGCTGTGTACACCTTGAAGAGCAGAGGCGCGGACAAGCCACCGACGAGTGCCAAACAAAGTTCTATTTCGACAAACCGTTCGAGCAACTTGTCGTCGAGGA
>JANORL010001157.1:0-5136 GCA_031415295.1 Polyangiaceae bacterium
TTTATTCGTCCTCGAATCAGCGCGAGGACGTTCAGCCGCCCGAGGCTACACGTCAGAAGTTGAAGGGATGTATCAAGCTACGCGCTGGGCAATGGCCGGAACGTTCGTATGCGGTGCAGCTCGATGCGAAGGCCAATGATCACAGGGACATGATCGAGGTCAAAATTCGCAGTACGACAATGCATGACAACGAAGTGGTAGAATGTTTGCGGCAGGCAATCGCGGCGACGACCATTCCTGAACAAGCGCTTCGTTCGCGTTCGTCGCGGCCATTTTCCGGTGGCGAGCGAATGACACGCGAGCGACGTGCACCGCTTGGTTCGGATTCGCAGAATCCCATCGCGTGGGCATTCGCGTTGGTCGTCGAAGAGATCGGGGTGACAGTGATCTTCGAGGTTGGCGTGGGCATCATCGCGGCGGTAGGAACGCTCGTGATTCCAAAAAGCACGAAGGAGGTGTGTCTCGATGAGTACGAAGCATGTATGGACTCGCCGCTTGGAAATCTTGTTGTGGACAAACATGGGTATTCGTTGTGCGAAACGTGCTGGAGTGTTTGCATGAGAAAGATGGGCCAATGGCCGTTGGGCGTGTTAGTTACTCAGCGGTGGCACTCGTGCAGGTAGTAGCGGCATGGCAACACTGCAACACCCTCGGCGCCAACCAGATCGACTGGCCGAACATGGCCCGTAGGAGAGAAACATGACCGATGAAGCGAAGGATGAACCGGAAAGCGACGGCGGCTCCATCGCTGAACTCATGGGGTACGACAAGTGGCCCGAAGACGTCTCGATCGCGTTCGACCGAGTGCTTGGAGTCGCTAAGCGGACGAATAGGAGAACCGAATTCGTTTCCACCGTCGCCGACTACCGGGCTATCGAAGCAGAATTCTTGGTGCGTATTGGGGACAACGAAGAGAATGCCCAGCAGGTACGAAGGCGTGTTAGCGAACACCTTTTGAGTATGGCGTGGCAGAAAGATCAGCCCTTCGAAACCTGCCAACGCTACTGGAACGACTTGCAAGCGTTGGGTTTCTATCGCATTGAACGCCAGAGCTGGATGACCTGGTTCTTCGTGGATTCCTGCCGCCAGCATGGTCAAACAGATACCGGCCTCGCGGTGCTCGATCCGTTCATCGCCGAACTCGAACGATTACGCGCCGACCCCTCGGTCACCGTACAAGCCACCAAATTCTACGACCAGGAACTCGAACCCCTACGAAAACTCCGCGCGGACCTCGAAGCAGAACGGGCTTGAGCCAACGCAAATTGGTTCGTCACGTTGGATCCACCACACGAACATCGAGAAACCAAGGGCCATCGTCTTGGTTGTAGCCGTCGATCTGAATGAAGTAGACGCCAGCGTCGAGAATCAAATCGAGGAAACTCTTGTTCATGCCGTATCCCACTGTGCAGCCCTGAAACACCTCAATGCCCGGACAATCGGGTCCTTTACGCACATCGAGCAACGTGGCATACGCGGACGAACCCATATCGAGAACGACTCGCTTTTTCGCCGGCAATGTGAGTTTCAACATTTGGTCGCGAGCGCCAAACATAGGACCGCCGGCTTGATCGCATCCGGCCTGGAACGAAGCGGTCGCATTGGCGGTGTTGCCCTGGAAAAACCCACCCGTCGACGGAATCGCCAATACGTCGGCACATCCATCGGCAAATGGGACAACGATTGCAGGTGCCGTCTTGCGCATGAATGCAGTGATTTGCACGGGCAAACCAAGAACGGATTCCGCAACGACTCGGTATTCGCCCGCGGCAACGTTACGTTTGCTCGTACGTAGTGGCGACTGCGAGCCAACGCCGCAAATGAGCGAATCCATCGCGTCGGTACACATAGGTTTGGCAAGCGAAACGCCCGCTGAATCGCCTGAAGAAATACGTTCGACGAGTAAAACGTCGGACGTGACGGGCACATCGAGTCGATACGCGACATCGACAGCACTCGAAACACAACCGATGTCGATGTCGTCTTGTCGGTTTTGAAACGTTACGTCGATGGTTTTGTTGGGCTCGAGAAGCGGAGAACCCACGCACGTTTCATCGGGCAATGGCGACGTAGGGGCTTCCTTGACGATCGTGGTCGAGATGATGGTGGGGGCGCTGGCGGAAACGGCGATGTTGTAAACGCCCGCATCGAGTGCGTGGCGAAAGATGTGTACGGTTTCGGCGCTTTGGCAGGTGATTTCGTTCTCGGGCAAAGCGCACGCGGCATCGCGCAACGAAACGACTGGGCTGCCATCGCCATCGACGGAATTGGCGTAAATGTGCACGTTGGAAGGTGCGTCGAGGGTGAAGCTGTAAAGCAAGTCGCCTGCGAGGCCAGGACAAACAGTGCCCACGTCTGTATCAACATCGACGACATCCGAGATGACCGGCGTGTCGAAAGGGACGGGGATGGCGGTTCCGCACGTTTCGTTCGTGGGAGCCGACGTGGGAGCCAAAAATGCAACGTCGAGAATGAGCGGAGCACCGACGGCGGTAAACACGTAGAGGGGCAACACAGTGGGCGTAGCGAGGTTGCCGATGTTACGGGCTCGAATCTTTGCCAAGCGACCACCATCCAAAGAGACAAACGATCCGCTGCACGTGATCTCGCTCGAAGGATCTCCACACTGACCGAGCAGAGCGATGGCCACGTCGTCGTTTGTCTTGGCTGACACTTCGAGATCGATCGGCGGCCCGGCAGGCACGACAATGGCGGCAACAATGTCCCGCACGCTTGCTTGATTGGCGACGCCACATGTCGCAGAAAAATCGAGTTTCGCGGCGGTGGTGTTGAGTTGGTACGCGCCCGGAGCATCGATCACGAATGGGTCGAGGCATCCGTCGTGTTTGGGTGCTGTGCAATCGGCTTCGTCGACGGCGTTGTCGCAATCGTCATCGAGTTTGTTCTGACAAACCTCGGGTACTTGCGGTCCGATCGTCGGGTCGTCGTCGTTGCAATCACCGTTGGCAATGCAGTGGCCGTCGGGCGTTCCATCGAGGTCAGCATCGCGCAGCTTGTGCTCGCATGCGCTGGTGGCTTCGAGGCAGCTGTCGATGGTGCAAACGTCGCCGTCGGAGCACGCCACAGGAATGCCAATGCGGCAGCCGAGTTTTGCGTCGCAACGTTCAACTCCATCGCAATACAAGCCATTTTGGCACGTGGCATCGTCAGGGCTGTGGCGACACCGAGCGATGGACATGTCGCACGAATCGACGGTGCAACCGATGGCGTCGTCGCATTGCGAGTCGTCGTTGCACGGACCACCGATGGTGTCATCGAGCGGTCCAGCATCCTCGGACAAACCCCCGTCAAAATCTCCGCCACCACCGTCCGACGACGCATCGAGACCGCCATCGACGACGAAAGGACTAGGCGCTGTCGATGGTCCGCATGCAGTGAAGAACAGAAGAACGAAAACGCGCAGTGCTCGTGACGGCGCAACCCGCACACGCTTGGTTTCAGATGGTTTCATGGGTGAATGAGCCGGTTTAAAGGCAGAAAAGCGGGGGGAGCATTCGAGAGCGTAGCAGGCGACATGAGCTTCTGGCATCATGCGGCCGCGCGATGGCTGTAATGACGGCGCAGAGGACGGAGATCGGGTGACCAGCGATCGAATGACGCGCAACGAGCTTACTTGGCTCCTTGCCCAGGAAGCCCGCACGGCGGCGCAAAAGCTTCGCCAAGGGGTCATCATTCAACCAGGCCCGCCCGAATCGGTGCGTGCTCCAACGGATGAAAATAACTCCGCTGTAGAAATGTCGCTGAACAAGCTCGATGAAGCCGTCGACTTGCTCGCTTCGCTGCACGGGCACTCGGGACCAAGTCGAGGTCGACGCGGCAAGGTCGACATCGCCGCGTTGCTTTGGGAAGTAGCTCCTGAAGCGCGGGTGCAAATCGAAATGGGCGAAGGCACGACGGTGTTCGGTGATGAGAGCGAACTTCGTCGCATGTTGGCGGTGCTCATCAATCAAACCGGCGAGCCTGGTCATGGACAAGGCACATCTGAACTCAGCATTCGTCGCGAAAAAGACGATGTACGGGTCAGCTCCCATCTCGGTCCGGACCAATCGCCATCATTCGAAACCGAGCGACATTGGTTGTCGCGCATGGCCATCAAATACGGCGGCCATCTCGAACTCGATGGGTCGATGCAAACGCTCGTATTGCCTGCCGATGTCGATCGCCAACGGCAAGAACTCGAGAACTTGAAGCGCGAACTCGCAGCCGCGCAACAGCAGGGTGAAGAGTACGCCCGCGAGCTTGCGGCCATGTTTACAAGCTCGTCGATGAAGGCGACGCCGGCGAGTCCATCCATCGAGCCAGTCAGCAGTGAAGGCCTCGTCGCGCTCGTTGCTGGAACGCGGGTACTCGGTTCAGAATTGCGTGGGATTTTTTCGGCGATTACGCGCGACCTTTTGCCCTTGCGCGATCGCAAAGACGAAGTTGGTGAAGTCATCGCGAGTGCCATGCGGCACGTGACGGCCGCTTCGGAAACGATGACCGATCTTGCACGCCTTGGTGGATGCCCCGTTGGTGAACTTCCTCGACACGCGGACATTGCCGATGCGTTACGCGAAGTCATTCGCGATGAGGCCGGCCGCGCTGCTCGACACGACGTGCGAGTGAGCGTTGTTGCACCAACGAATGCGTACGATGTCGTTCCGATCGAAGCGCTTTCCGTGCTGATGCACGCGCTTCTCGGTCACGCCGTCAACGCTTCACCTCCGGGTTCCGAAGTCGTCGTGACGCTCGCCGAAAACGAGGAGGGAGCCTGGACGCTCACCTTCGACGATGCAGGACAAACCGTTCCGGTTGCCGCACGTCGAGGCGTGTTGAGTCGTGATTTCGAGGCGCTCGCAAGCGGGCGACCAACGGGCGTTTCTCTCGTCGCAGCGTGCGCCGTCGCGGCGCATGTACGCATGCCCCTCGCGATCGAAGACGCACCGGGTGTTGGCACGCGTATGTGCCTGTCGATTCCCAAAATGACCGCTTGAACGCCTGTGCCGGTAGGGACGACCCTTTCGGGTCGCCCCCCGGACAGAGCCCAGCGAGCGGATTTCCCGCACTGGGCTCCCACTTCGGGTCAACGGGAGTCAAAGCGTACCGTTGGCCATGGATGAAAGATCCGAGGTAACG
>JANORL010001158.1:0-4102 GCA_031415295.1 Polyangiaceae bacterium
TGGCGCAGCATGGACCGGCTGGGGCAGCGTCACCCGATCTGGGTGATGGAGGGGTTGTGCAGCCTTGTCGAGGATTACGATCTTTCCGATGACGGCGCGCTGGTGCCCGCAACGTCTTGGCGAACGAACATCGCCAAGCGCATGGAGAAGGGCTCGGGTCTTACGCCGCTCGCCGCATTTCTTGAAATGCCACAGTCGAAGTTCACGGGTTCTCGCCCGCTCGCCAATTACGCACAGGCCCGCGCGCTTTTTCTGTTCTTGAGTGAACGCGGGCTGCTCGATCAGTGGTACGCTGAATTTACCGCCGGCTTTGATGCGGATCCCACCGGCCGAGCCGCGTTTGAAAAGGTGTTGGCTCGCCCGCTCGCCGATGTCGATCGTGAGTTTCGCGCGTGGCTGCGTGCCTTGCCGAATGTCGCCGAAGAGATCAAGCCGGGGATGGCGAGTCTCGGGATCGAAGTCGAATCGGGATCGGGCGATGGGCTGCGATTGATCGGCTTCGCGCGGAAGCGTGCGGAAGTGAAGGATCTCAAAATCGGGGACCTTGTGACCTCGGTCAACCATCGGCCCACACGGGACATGGCCGAACTGGTCCGCATTTTGGGGAAGTTGACGCCCGGTGAAACCGTGAACGTCGGATATCGCCGGGGCAAACGGAACGGCGAGACCACCGTCCAATTGATCGCGAAGTGAGGCGGGGCGGAGCCGGCGTGCGCAAACACTTGCCATTGCCCGAGATGGCCCCCACTCCTTTGGAATCTTTCCTCCCTTCTGCGGCGGCGGATTCTAATTGTCGGCATTTGACAGCTTGTTGATCGTCGCCCTCCGCACAATCACGCGGGGCGCTTCGCTACGCTGGGACTATGAGCCTGCCAACCCAGTCAAGCCTCGCGGAGACGAAGCCAACCCCCGCCATCCGCTCGTCACCCGTTACAAAGTCTGTTGCAAAGTCTGCAACGGCCTTCTTGCTCACCCAGTGCCCCGTTTCAAGTCTTGATACGCCTTCATTTTTACCCGAATCGCCATTACAAACATTGCAATCTCCCGTTGCGCGCCCCAACGCGCCCAAACAACCCTTGCACCACTCGATGTCGTGAATAGAAACGGACCTCACATACATTGAGAAATCGCCCCGGCTCGCCGAGTAACCCGTTGCAACGTTTGTTACGTGCAAACGGGCGCAGGTGTGGCAACACGCGCACGAATACATTGACACTCGGGGAACGATTACGTTAACTGCGGGCGTTCAGCCCGTGCCAAACCATGCCTCGAATCTTCGACAACATCGATCAAAAGCTTCTCCCGGCGCTCCGCGAAACGCTTGCCCGCGCCTACCGCGCAGATTTTTGCGTCGGTTACTTCAATCTTCGCGGCTGGCGCCTCCTGGACCCTCAGCTCGACGCCTGGCAGGCCGATGACGAGTCTTGTCGGCTGCTCATCGGGATGCAAACCCTCCCGCACGATGAACTGCGCGACGCCCGAACTCTGCTCGACGTCGAGCGCGAAATCGACAACCAACAAGCCGTTCGCTTGCGTCGTCATGTCGCCGAACAACTCCGCGCTCAGCTCGCCATGGGCCTCCCCAGCGCCGACGATGAAACGGGCCTCCGCCGTCTTGCCGCGCGAATTCGTTCAGGCCGATTGCGCGTCAAGCTCTTTTTGCGCCACCGCTTACATGCCAAGCTTTACTTGCTTTTCCGACGCGACCCTGTAAGTCCAATCGTCGGCTTTTTGGGCAGCAGCAATCTCACGTTTGCCGGCCTGGATTCCCAAGGCGAACTCAATGTCGATGTGCTTGATCACGACGCATGTCAAAAACTCAGCAAATGGTTCAACGACCGTTGGGACGATCGTTTCTGTCTGGACATTTCCGATGAAATCGTCGAGGACAAACTGCGCGAGCTTTGCTGAGTCTCGTCACCACCTCCATCTTGCATCTTGCCATAACGCCACGACCTGTGTACGATGCCGCCGTGATTGCCTATCGTCCTATTGTCCTCGCCCTTTCAGTCTTCCTGGCCGTAGCATCCGCCCTCGGTTGTGGAAGCAATGCTCATCCAACCAAAAATGCTGCCCCGGAACAAAAGTTCGTGGGCAAAGCGAAACGTTTGGCCGAAGATTCGCGCATTGGTGTCTATACGTCGACTCCTTGGGGCTTTCGGACCGCGTCGTATTGGATCGAAGGTCCCGAAGGGCTCGTTTTTATCGATACGCAGTTTCTTACGTCCGCCGCCATCGATGCTGTCGAAAAAGCCGAGGCCATTACGGGCAAAAAGGTACAACTTGCTATCGTTCTGCACCCGAATCCCGACAAATTTAATGGAACCGCGGTGTTTCAAGCTCGCGGCATTCGAGTCGTCACGTCGGCGCAAGTCTTGGCCAAGATTCCGGGGGTTCATGCCCAACGCAAAAATGCGTTTTACGATCGATACAAGCCAGACTATCCCGAAGAAGCAGCCAAACCCGATAATTTTGGCGATACCACTCAGGAACTGTCCGCGGGAGGTGTGAAGGTCAAAGTCCACGTTCTCGGTATGGGGTGCTCCGCAGCGCATGTGGTCGTCGAATATGAAGGACACGTGTTCGTCGGGGATCTCGTGGGCAACGGAACGCATGCCTGGATCGAAATTGCTGAAATCGAGCAATGGCAAACGAGGCTCGCCGAGATTACTGCGATGAAGCCGCGATTCGTGCACCCCGGTCGTGGCGAATCTGGCAGGGCGGATTTGTTGGAATGGGAAAAGATGTATTTGCAGCGTATCCTCGACGAGGTAGCACAGGAAAAACCCACGTTGCCTGTTGCACCACAAGCCGTCGAACGCGTCAAAAACCGCATGTTGAAAGCGTATCCGAAACTCGACTATGACGTGTTTTTGGAACTGGGCCTTGGCGACGTCATGAAAAAGCATGCGGAAAAGACGGCAAAGCAGACCGCAAAGCCGCAGGACCACGAATGAAACGCGGTTTTCGCACGCTCGTTGTGACCCTTGTTGTTTCAGCGGCATCTCCAGCGTGGGCCCAGCCAGCACCACCGCCGTCTATTGAGATCGTTCCGCCGCAGATTGATGGCTCGCCCAAAGTCGCGTATCCCCAAGGCGCCAAAGGAGACGCCGAGGTCATTCTCGTGCTCACCGTCCAAAAAGACGGCACGGTGAAAACCGCGGAAGTCTCGCAAGGTCAAGAGCCTTTTGCCTCGGCGGCGCAAAAAGCGGCATCGAATTTTCATTTTCGACCCGGGACGCGAAATGGCGAAACCGTTGCCGCTCGTATTCGTTTTGCTGTTACATTTCGCCAAACGTTGGTCGTCGAGCCCGTGCCGGAAGAAACGCCGACCGAATCGAATCCCCAGCCTGCGACGACGGCAAAACCTACGACGTCGACTCCAAAACCTCCAAAAGTCGAGGCGATCAACGTCGATGTTCGCGGCGAAAAACCTGCGCCGTCCGTGTCGACATTGTCGCGCGCTGAAGTGCGCCAAATTCCGGGCACGTTTGGCGATCCGTTTCGCGCCATCGAAATCTTGCCAGGCGTTTCCCCCATTGTATCAGGATTGCCTTATTTTTATGTACGCGGTGCTCCTCCCGGCAATGTTGGCTATTACCTGGATGGCATTCGAGTTCCTTACCTGTTTCACGTAGGTTTGGGCCCGTCGGTCGTCAATCCGGCCATGGTCGAGCGGGTGAACTTGCATTCTGGTGGTTATCCCGCGCAATTTGGTCGGTTTGCCGGAGCTATCGTTACCGCCGATACCACCGCCCCGCGTGACGATTTCCACGGCGAAGGCACACTCCGTCTTTTCGATGCCGGCGCGATGGTCGAAACGGGATTTGCAGGCGGCAAAGGCACGGCGCTCGTTGGAGGTCGTTATTCGTATACCGCGGGCTTGTTTTCACTTATTTCGCCAACGATAGGCCTCGATTATCGCGATTATCAAGCGCGCGTCACGTACGACATCACGCCGCGGGATCGAATTGGTCTCGTCGCGTTTGGTGCGTATGATCTTCTAAGCACGACAGAGAATGACGTTACGACGATTGTGTTCGGTTCCGAGTTCTATCGGCTCGATGCTCGTTACGAACGCAAACTTGGCAACGAAGGCACA
>JANORL010001159.1:0-5313 GCA_031415295.1 Polyangiaceae bacterium
GACAGAGCGGCAGCGAAAGAACCCGAGGTCAAGCCGATCGATACGGACAAAGGCGACGCCAAAGCAAAGTCGCCTTTGTCCGCCAAAGACCAGGCGAAAGAACGTGCTGGCGTTGCGCCCAAAGCGGCGGAAGTATCCAAAACTGCCGTTGCCAAACCGACGAACATTGAAACGAAGACCGGCATTCTCGCCAAGGGTCAAGCCGACAAATACGCCAAAGCAAATGGCCGTCCGGTCGTGCGTTTGCTCGATTCCGGGGCTGAACCGCGGGCTGTGGCGGTTTATTCGATCGCCAAGGGGCCGACGAAACCTTTGCAAATGGGCATGGACCTCGAGATGGCCATGGAAGCAGGGGGAATGAAACTGCCGGCGACGAAAATGCCGCGGATGAACCTCATTTTCAATTTTTCGACGGGAGACCGCGCCGGAACTGAATGGCCCATCGACGGCAAATTGAGCAAAATATCTGTCGAATCGAACGGAGGCGCGCAAGATCAAATTGCCGCGGCTCTTCGGCCGCAACTCGGAGCGCTCGAGGGCATTGGCATGAATTATTTCGTCGACGAGAAAGGCCATATTCGAAACGTGAACGTGACGATGCCGCCGTCATTGCCGCCTATGGCTGGGCAGATGATGTCGGGCATGACGCAATCGATCGAATCCATGACGTCTCCTTTGCCGAATGAAGCGATTGGGATTGGAGCAAAATGGGAAGTGCTTTCTCGCATCGTTGCCAATGGTGCGGACCTTTTGCAAGTTTCCACGCTGACTCTCGATAAACGAGATGGCAAGGTCCTTTCACTCGATGCCGTCGTCCGACAATATGCGGCGAAAGAAGCTGTGAATCCGCCCGGGATGCCTCCTGGTGCGACCGCGCGTCTCTTGTCGTTCAATTGTCTAGGCGGTGGTAAACCTGTTTTTGATATGTCGGATGTCGCTCCCACGGGAGGCTCGATGAGCATCAATTCTTCGATGTCGATTGAATTGAAGATGGAAGTCGAAGGGAATCCGGAGAAGCAGACCACTTCGGTCAATACGAAAATGACCGCGTTGTATTCGCGACCGACACCATGAACGATTCAACAGCCCACAGCGCCGATTTCGATACGCGCGCTTTTCGATCTGCATACAGTCGTTTCGTCACCGATCAACGCATCCTCCTGTCGGGCCATTCCCATCAAGCGTGGCCGGACGTATCACGTGATGCGATGCTCGAAGCATTCGACGACGCAGCTCGATTCGTCGACGACAAATGGGGCGAGGCCATTTTTCCGAAAATGAAGACCGTGGGGAGCAAAATCCTCACGCGACTTGGTTTTGCAGATACCGACGCCATTACATTTGGCAAAAGCACTCACGAACTCGTTACCCGCCTTTTGTCGTGTTTCCCCATTTCGTCAAAACCTACTGTGGTAACGACAACGGGCGAGTTTCATTCGCTTCATCGGCAACTGTCGCGTTTGTCCGAGGAAGGTGTACGTGTCGTGTGGGTTGACGCAACCGATCGATCTACATTGGCGGATCGTTTGCTCGAAGCCATCGTGCCGGGCGTATCCATGGTCGCGGTGTCCGCGGTTCTCTTCGAAGACGCCTTCATTTTACCGCGCCTTGGTGAAATCGTGAATCGTGCCGTGAGCGCTGGAGCCATTGCGCTTGTCGATGCGTATCACGCTTTTAACGTCGTACCGCTGGATTGGGGCCCGTCCAAAGACAAACTCTTCGTTACGTCCGGCGGGTACAAATACGCTCAATTCGGCGAAGGGATTTGTTTTTTGCGGGTACCTGCGGATTCGACACTTTCGACACTAAGGCCCCTCGACACCGGTTGGTTTGCAGATTTTGGAGCGCTCGATCGCGAACGAACCGGGCGTATCGAGTACGGTCCGGGAGGTGATCGTTTTTCTGGAGCAACCTTCGATCCCACGCCGTTTTATCGAGCAGACGCGGTTCTTCGCCACTTCGAATCGTTTGATCTCACCGTTGCGCGCCTTCGCTCCATTTCGCTCGAACAAACTCGGCGTATCGTGGCAGTTTTAGACAATGCCCGGCTTGGGGAAAGAATCGTGACGCCACGTGAAGACGAACGGCGTGCAGGTTTTGTGGCAATTCGTTGTCCGCGAGCTTCGACCGTCGTCTCGCGCCTGCGAGGTCGTGGCGTATTTGCGGATTCGCGGCGCGACATTCTGCGTCTCGGTCCTGCGCCGTACCTTTTCGATGACGAAATCGATCGCGGGGCACAAATCGCGGCCGAAGAAATCCAAACCGAGATCACCGCACGATGACGTTGACATTTGTCCCGGAACTCGATGCACGGCTCGTTGCCGAAGCTGCCTCGCAGACCCACGAAATATGGTCCGGCGGTTGGTCGCTCGAGGCGCATATTCAGCGCCAAAACGACAATCTGCAGCGCGCCGGACGGGATATTTTGCGTTATGTCGGGCTGGTGGATGAAACGGGTCTCATCGCGTCCATGAAACGATATGGCCTCGTCGTGCACGTTCCTGGACAAGGTCCCAAACCAGCCGTCGGGATTGGCGCGGTTTTCACGCGTAAAGATGCTCGAAAGAAAGGTGCCGCGGCAACGCTTTTACGTTGGCTTCTGGACGACGCGCGCGCCCAAGGCAACGCCCTGGCCTTGCTTTATTCGGAAATCGGCACGGCATATTACGAACGTTTCGGTTTCGTCGCGTTACCCTCCTTCCTGCATGGGGCGGCGACAAACGTTTTTCCGGAAAATACATCGCTCGAAATTCGTGCGGCAGTGGCCGACGACGAACGGACCATGATTGCAATTCATGAATCTTCGTGGGATCCATCCATCGTCCGCATCGTGCGCACCCCCGAACATTTGCGGTATTTTCGTTATCGAAATACCGCGGATCAAGCGTGTCTTCTTTTGCGCGCAGACACCCCCGTTGGGTACGTCATCGCCGCACTGCATAGCGGCTCCCGTGACGACGGCGTCGCCGTTTCCTCACGCACCCTGTGGGTCGACGAATGGTCCGCACCCGGCATTCCAGTATCTGATGTATTCGCGGCCATTCGCAGAATCGCCGAACGCGAATCCGCCGAACGTATTGCCGGATGGCTTTCCCCGTGGCACCAACAAGACCCGTTCGTCGCCTCCGCCCGACACGAACCCATTGCCATGGCGTGCCCCCTCAACCCCCCACTGGTCGCAATCGATCCAACCCGAACCTTCTTCGGATCCCTCGACCACTTCTGATCACCTCTTGCACTTGCACCCACACCCCCATCACGGTACCTTGTTGAATATGAAAATCAAGTTCGCGTCTTGCCGGTTCCTCGCGATCTTGCTTGCTCTCGCGATCGTGATCTCATTGCCGTTGCGTGTTGCGCAAGCCGACGAAACTGCAGCGCCGGAAGTCGAAGCGCAGCGGCTCGTGCACGTACTCGGTTATGTCGGTGCCGACTACGGAGGCGCGGTCGAGCGGGGAGCGGTCAAGAACGAGAGCGAGTACAACGAACAGCTTTCGTTGCTCGATGACGGCGCGAAGATTGCCGACCGTATTGCGCCAGCGCGATCGGCATCCGCAAAGAATGTCGACGTGCCCGCGCTTGTCGCCCGTGTTCGCAAACTCGTGAACGACAAGGCTGCCGCATCGGATGTCGAAGCAGCGGCAAACGACGCGCGGCAAGCGATCGTTGGTGCGTTTCAACTCAGTGAAGCGCCGTCGCGCGCTCCAGTTCGCCAACGCGGACAAACCCTCTTCACACAACATTGTACGGTTTGTCATGGCGCAACGGGCCGAGCGGATACGCCACAAGCAGCTTTGTTAAAGCCTCCGCCGGTAAACTTTTGGAATCCCGAAGTTGCCGATGCTCTCACGCCGTTTCGAGTTACAAACACGGTGCGTTTTGGCGTGCAAGGCACGGCGATGGTGCCGTTTACTCAGTTGACTGACGAGGATCGTTGGGACTTGGCGTTTTTCGTCGTTTCGTTGCGCCACACAGCCGAACCTGCGGGTGGTTCACCCACGTATGCGTTGGGTGAATTGGCTGCGCGTTCCGACGCTTCGCTACGCGGCGAACTTGTCGCGGCCGGAGTTGCCACAAGCGACGTCCCCAGCGTGCTCGCGGATCTACGCACCCGAGCGCCTTACGAGGATCGCGCGGCGCGTTCACCGCTGGCGTTTGCCCGAGCCAAACTCGAACGCGCGCGAGTGGCCATCTTGCGCGGAGACAGCGTTGCGGCGAAAGGGTTTGTCATCGACAGCTATCTGGAGGGAGTCGAACCGGTCGAAGCTCCGTTGAAGGCCATCGAGCCGGCGATCGTGTCACGTCTCGAAGAGCGGTACATGACGATTCGCGCGGCGCTCGATCGTGGTGATGGTCCTGCTGATTTGGGAACTTTGATCAGTTTGACGCTTGCGGACCTCACGCTTGCCGAAAATAAGCTCAACGATCGACGCGGTACAGGGTTTGCCTCGACTGCGTTCTCGAGTGCTGGGATCGTGGCGCGTGAGGGTGTCGAAGCAGCGCTTTTGGTGGCCGCTTTACTCGGCATCGCGGCGCAAGCTGGTTTGCGGGACAAACGGCGTTGGATTCACGCTGGATGGGCAACGGCGATCGCTCTTGGAATTCTGACATTCTTTGTGTCCCAACGACTTGTCGCGATCTCTGGCGCGAGTCGTGAGCTGGTCGAGGGGATCACGGCACTCTTGGCGATGGCGGTGCTGTTTTATGTGAGTTACTCGCTGCTCGCGAAGCGTGAAGTGCAGCGTTGGATGAAGTTTCTGAAGGAGCAGGTTTCGCCTCGAAAAGCGGCGCTCTCGCTCTTTGGCGTTTCTTTTTTGGCAGCGTATCGGGAAGCGTTCGAGACGGTGCTTTTCTACCAAGCGATGTTTTCCTCGGGAGGCAGCGTTTTGGCGGCGTTTGTCGGGGCACTCGCTGGAGCTGTTGCCCTCATAGCGCTCGTCGTGCTCTACACGCGCGCTGGCAAGTTTGCCCCACCGCAAGTGTTTTTCCGCGTATCGAGCTACCTTCTCTATGGGCTGGCGATCGTCTTTGCGGGGCAAGGTGTCGCTGCGTTGCAAATGGCTGGAGCGGCTCCTGCGCATCGCATCACGCTGCCGAGCGTCCCGGTGTTAGGGTTTTACCCGACCATCGAAACGATCTCTGCGCAGCTCCTGCTCATTGCTCTCGCGCTTGTCGCGTATCGCATGAACAAGCATCCCAGTGGTCCTAGCGCGGCAGCACCTGCGCGCTCCTGAACCATCACGCCGTTTTGGTATCACCCAAAGCGGGGGCTACCAAAGACCGGGCAGGGGGGGGCCCGGGGGGGGGGCGGGG
>JANORL010001160.1:0-2354 GCA_031415295.1 Polyangiaceae bacterium
GTCCACGAATTTTTGGTCGGAACATACCCACGGAATGCATGTTCACCAAAAACAACCTTGGTTCTGGCGAGTGCGTTGAGAAGCCGAGCCTCGAGATCAGGGAGATGCTCCGGCGTCTTGTTGAGTCGAATGATTGCTTCATTGAGGAACGTTCGGAGATTGCCGGTGTAATGGTCGTGCCCCAGAAATAGAAATGCCACTGCGCGAAGAACGAGTTCCTCGGTTTGCATTCGTGGGCCATCGCCACCTATGCCAGCAACGTCGCGGAATGATCCCGCGGACCCGTCGGCGGCAAGGCGCGACATTAATTGCAACCCCGTTCCGTTAAAAAGTGCATGCCGCATTTCCTGCGTATTCAGTGGCACCCCACCATCATTCAAGCGCTCGAAAACCAGAAGTTTCACTTCTGGGTGGGTGCCAGGCTGAATGATGATACAGGTCAGAGCGGTGTTCTCGAAGCGGCGCTGCAATCGACCTTCGAGTTCCGCAAATTTCTTGCCTTGAAGGTCGGGGAAGAACTCGAGTCCGTTCAGTTCGAGGTCACCGTCGATGAAGCGGAAAAGCGTAGTCAACCGCTGCTGACCGTCAATTACGATGATCTTCTGCTCGTTTTCCTCCGAAAGATAGAATGCGGGCAACGGAAGGCGTGCGAGGACAGACTCCACCAGGCGCACTTGCCGACGCTCATCCCACACAAACTGCCGTGTGAAGTTCGGAGAAATCTGGAGAACCCCCTGTTTCCAGTTTCTGTATAGCTGGAAGATCGACCACTCCACCTTCGCGATTTGCAGCGAACCCAGGATCGATTGCGCCAATGACGGCCCGACAGACGTCTCGGGCTCGATCAACTCGGCTTCCTCCTCTAGTGTTGGTGACCCCGAAACGTGCGCTTCCGCCATGCGAACGAGTCTATCGTACATGTCGGGAGTGAACGCAAGTTTTCGTTCCTCGGCTCCGACAAATGAGCACCACGAGCGGCTTGGTCAGCATAACCCTGCCCCTCCTCGGGCCAACGGGTTGCCTTCGAGCTTCTTGTCCGACCTGACCTTGGCCAACGATGGCGCCCAAGAGCAGCCTATCCGGTGCCTTCCACGCAATCCGTGGAGGCGGCTGCGAAAGCTGCCGGGAGCGCTTTTGGAAAAGCACAGGTAGGCGCTCGATCCTGCCGAGGGCGCTTGCGCGTCCGAAGTTGCGTCGACCATTCGCGACGAACGTACCCAAGACGCGAAAAGCGGGGGCGGCTGTTGTTTCAACCGATGCACTGGCGACAAAAGCGGAGACGGCTTTTGCCGCAATGGACATCTCGACGCGAGATGGCTCGGTGATGGGGGTGATCCTAGGCGTTTTGGGCGCCCAAGGAGGCGTGGATCGATGCGACGGGACTACTTCTTGGCTTTTGACTTCAATGCGGCAGCTTTTTCAAGAAGGATCTTGGCCTGGGCCTCGAGGTCTTCGACGGCTTGCGCTTGGGCCATTCGCTCTTGCTCATCGCGGGCCGCATTCTCGGCTTCTTCTTCGAGCTTCTTCAGCAGAGCCAAGCGCGCGTCGAGCTGGGCTTTCAGCTCTTCGATGGAGGTTTTGACTTCATCGATTGTTTCTTCTTGTTCGCGGGCGGCCTCGCTATAAAAGAAACCGTCGGCAAAGTCGGTGGGAAGGTTCGGGGGTTCGAATGGCAATTTGGCCAGAGCGCCGTGAATTTCTTTGCGACTGGCGTTCAGCTTATCGATGAATTGTTTACGTTCGCCAACATGCAGCCACTGCGACAATCCGGGTCATTTTGGATCAGGCCGCGAATTTGGTCGAGCTACGCGAGGAGCGTTTGCGTTGCATTGCCGCCAATCCAATCGCGATACCGATCCAAAACCAGTTTGGCTCGCTTGCATCGCCTACATACGTACACGCGCATCCGCGCGGACCTGGATGCACCGTCAGATCCGGCGGCGTCGCGTCGCCTTCCAATTGGCGCCAATCGCCCGACACAATGAAGCTCGCCCATAGATTTGGATGCGACGTATCCGCATTCGATAACATCGCAAGCTGCACGTTACGCATCGATTCGCTGCGCCCACCCTTGCCTTTCAGCCGGCCGTAATACGATTGCATCAACTCGCGGGTTCGTCCGGTATCCACTTGCCACAAGCTCATCACTTGCGTTTCCGCTCCGGCCATCGAAAGCGCGCGGCGTAATCCGTAAACGCCTTCGCCCGAGCTGGCTTGTCCCACGCCTGTTTCGCAAGCCGATAACACGACCAGGCGCGTGCCGTAAAGATCCAAGCCCGCCGCTTCGAGGGCAGTCAGGACGCCGTCGTCGACACCGCTTTGCCGCTGATTAAAGCCCGCGAGCGCAATTCCAG
>JANORL010001161.1:0-1991 GCA_031415295.1 Polyangiaceae bacterium
CAAAGACGTCGGAAAATCGTCAGGCCATCAGCGATTGCATTCGTGGGTTCGATCAAAGTTCATCGGCTTATCGAGTTGCGGTCGTGAATTTGATGCTGCACGGTCTCGATGCACCTTCGAAAGTCGTTTTCGAGAACGTACTCGGGAAGTATCCACTCAATGCAAATCCTGCGGACCAAGTCGATGTCATCCTCGCCGACCCGCCCATGGGCAACGACCAAAGCTTGGCGCGCATGGCTACCCTCGCGGATTGGTTGCTGGAGTTCAATGCAGCGGATAATAGCAGTCTCTTTTTGTTGGTCATCGCGAATCTTTTGAAACCAGGTGGGCGCGCCGCGGTCATCGTTCCGGATGGGTTCCTCTTTGGGGAAGGCATTGGGACGAAGATTAAAGAGCGGCTGATGACCGAATGCAATCTGCATACGATTGTGCGATTGCCGAAAGGTGCCATTTCGAATCCAATTCGGGTCAATATCTTATTTTTCACCAAAGGCGGGCCGACGCGCGAGACTTGGTATTACGAGTGCCCGTCCTTGTCCCCAAAAGTCGACTCTTCCAAGACCAATGCATTCCGTGCCGAAGACTTTGCGCCTCTGCAGGCATGGTGGAACAGTCGCAAGGAAAACAATTTTGCATGGAGAATACCGATTGAAGATATTCGCGCCGTTGGATACAATCTCGACATACCCAATCCACGACGCGATCCAAGGCCAACATCGTTCCGGATCGAATGGTTAAAACTTAGTGCATTTCGTGGTTTTAAGTCCCTCAGATTGACGCTGCCCCAAAAAGGTCCAGTGGTTCTCATTGGCGTAAATGGCGCAGGCAAATCGACGATACTCGATGCGATCGCCATGCATTTATCCCAGTTTGCCGCGCTCATGCGCGGGGAAACAGCGCGTATTGCCGGGGCGCGTATTGCCGGGGTGCAGCTTGACAAAATCGATATCAAACAAGGCGAAAAGCAGGCAGAAGTCAGCATGCTTGTGAGCGTTGGCGACGACGCGCAAGTCTGGGACCTCAAGGCACCACGTCCGCGAACGGCACGATTTATTGCCAAAACACTCCTAGGCCAGATTGACTCGTTACTCAATCATCTGGCGCAATCCGAAGACGCAAGCGTCCCCGTAGTTTGCTTTTATCCAGCAACTCGTGGCGTTAGCGACGGGGCGACCGCCGGCAAGCGGCCAACACATCATTTTCGTCAACTCGAAGCCTACGATCACGCATTCGGGCGCGGATTTGGTCCATTTCAGGATTTCGTGCAATGGTTTCGCGAAGAAGAAGACGCTGAAAACGAGCGACGTCTTCGAATGAACCCTGATTATCGAAGTTTCCGCTTGGAAGTCGTTCGACGAGCGGTACAGACGTTTCTCACGGCCCTCGATAGTGCCCATTATTCGAATTTGCGCATGGAACGACTCGAAGCGGCTCCGGGCGGCAAGAAGTCCGCGGAACTCGTCGTAGACAAGAGTGGCGTGCGGTTGAGCATCGGACAGCTTTCCGAAGGCGAAAAAAATACGCTGCTTCTCATCGCCGACCTCGCCAGTCGTTTCGCCATTGCGAATCCAGAACGCGACGAACCTTTGCAAGGAGATGGCGTCGTGCTCATCGACGAAGTCGACCTGCATTTGCATCCTGCTTGGCAACGCGAACTCTTGCCGGCTCTTACCAAAACATTTCCTGGATGCCAATTCATCGTGAGCACACATTCGGCCCAAGTGCTAGGCCGCGTCCCGAAGAACAATGTATTCGTTTTAGAGAATTTTCAAATTCTCGAGCACCATCCGCATACCTACGGCCGTGACGCCAATTCGATTCTCGGTGAAGTCATGGGCTTGCCCGAGCGGCCCAAGGACATTGAAGAATTGATCCGGAAAGCTTCGCAACTGGTGGACGAAGAACGACTGGATGAAGCAAAGCAAGCCCTGAAAGAGCTGGCAGATACGCTGGGCGACGATGACAACATGGTGGTTCGTATTCGAACGCTC
>JANORL010001162.1:0-3049 GCA_031415295.1 Polyangiaceae bacterium
TTGAACATGTTCACGCTTGCTTATTTTCTGGAGAACTCGAAGGAGGACCTGTCGCACCTATTCGAGGGGCTCGAAGTGTTTCGCGATTCCGAGGCGCGAAAGCATTTTCAACGCCATCCAGTGATCTTTTTGTCATTCAAAGACGTCAAACAAATGAATTTCGATGACACGCTCGCGGGTATTCGTACGCAGATCATGCGTGCCTATGAAGCGCATCGTTATTTGCTCGACAGTGACAAGATTGGGGCTTCCAGAGTGAACGCCTTCAAGCGAATGCTCGACGGCAATGTTACGAAAAATGACCTCGAATTTGCGCTTTTGTCGCTTTCCGAATCGCTTTTTGAGCACCACGGTGAGCGAGTCTTTATTTTGATCGACGAATACGATACACCAATTCAATCGGGCTATGTGCATGGCTTTTTTGATGAGGTTACGTCGTTCTTTCGCAATTTTTTCGCAGCCGGGATCAAAGACAACAGGGCTATCTTCAAGGGAGTGCTCACGGGAATTTTGCGTGTTTCGAAAGAAAACATGTTTTCGGGATTGAACAACGTCCGGGTACACTCGACGCTAAGCCCGCATTACAACCGGTATTTTGGTTTTACGGACGAAGAGATCGCGACAATTATTCCAGCATCACGCCTCGACGAAGTCCGCGCCTGGTACGACGGGTACAATTTCGGGGGACTCGCCATCTACAATCCCTGGTCGATTCTTTGCTTCATCGATGAAGGGCTCATCAAACCATATTGGGTCAATACGGGTTCGACGGAGCTACTCGAAAAAATTGCCTTGAAACGTGGCTTGGGTTTTTCTTGGCCGTCTGAAGCGCTCTTGCGTGGGGAAACGATCGACGTCTCGTTCGACGAAAACATCGTGCTTCGGGACATCGAACACGATGAAGAAGCCTTGTGGAATTTTTTGGTAGCGGCTGGGTACTTGAAGGTTGCGTCGACAATCCTGGTCGAAGGACGCATGACAGCGTCGCTGTGTATTCCGAATAAGGAAATTCGCATTGTCTACGAAGACATGTTTCACAAATGGCTGAAGCGTGGTTTGCCGCAAATGGGGGACATCGACACGTTGGCCAAGAGCATCGTGCAGGGTGATGCGCCGACGTTGCAAGCCTACATTGAACGTTTTTTGCTGACGGTTTTATCGTATCAGGATCCGATTGGACGCGAGCCGGAAAAACTGTATCACGGATTCATTTTGGGTCTGCTCGTGCAGTTCGGGAAAGAATACGAAGTACGGTCGAATCGCGAATCCGGACTGGGTCGAGCGGACGTGCTCATTCGGCCCAGAATAGCGGGACGGCCCGGCGTGGTGATGGAGTTAAAAGTGCCAGACGAGAATGAGACGTCGGCGCACGCGCTGGTTTCGGCGGCCAAACAGGTTCGGGATCGCAAGTATGCAACGGAACTCGAATTGGCCGGCGCGTCTCCGGTGCACGAATACGCAATGGTTTTCGATGGCAAACGGGTGTGGGTCAAACACGTACGCGACGTGCTCGCGGAAGTCGCGGAACAGGAAGCCCAGGCGAAAACGCGTTCGTCAAAAGCGGGTCGAAAACGAAAGACCACCTCCGCCCGGTAAAACCAGCGGCGCGAGGGCGATTTCTTTGGTTTTCGTTGGCGGTAGGAGAATGAGCGTTGCGCCAAGAGCCGTGAGTGCACCGCCAATGATGAAGGTTGCGGTGCTGGCGTCGCCGAGCGTTTTGCCAGTCTCGATATGCGTTCGAATGGTTGTGCTGTTCAAACACGGCGAAACTGGCACGTCTGCCAAACAACTCTCGGTCAATTCTCGACGCATGGACAGCGCGACCGCACCAGTCATCGCGCCCGTCAAGAGACTCGCTACACCTACGCCTCCGGCGACAAACCCCACGTTGCGTGCTGTAAACTTCGACGGCGTCGGAGGTGGTGGTGGCGGTAAAACATCGACATCGCGAGGTTCGCCGCGGACGACGGTTACGGACAAACGGCGTTCGGATTGGCCTGGTTCGCGAATGACAATCAGGTGATCGCCTGGTTCAGCGGGAACTTCGTACCCTGCGGTAGAGTTGCCCAACAACGCGTCATCCACGGTCACCGATGCATTGGGCGGGAGTTTGTCGAGGTTGAGGAAACGCAGTGGAGTTCCTTCTGCTCGCATCCGGGTTATTAATTTCTTGGCGTCATCTCTACGGTCATCCGTGATACGTTCATCGCTAAGAAACTCGGCATAATGCAGGTACGATGCAGCGGTTCGACCGAGCTTGTCTTCCGCAATGGCGATGTTGTAGAGCGCGCCAAGGCCGGGTGAACGGCAGAGCGCGAGAGACTGTTTCAAGATGGGCAAGGCCCCGAGGTAATCGCCCGCTTCGCGTTTCTTCAGACCGTCGCGAAAGATGACTTCCGCCTCGCCGCATTTCACGGCGTCGTCGGCTTGTGCGCCGCGCGGGAACATGGCCACGGCCAGGACAAACGGGAGCGTACGAAGGAGGAGACGTGTCATGCGGGCGAGGGTAGATCAAGTTTGGCGGGGTGGGAAGAGGTTACCCCGCCTAGGGCACGGGTACCTGGCACCTCAGCTCATCAACCCCAGTGTTTTGGCATGTAAGCCCAGAAGCACACCACGGCGGAATTCCCGGAACTCCGCAGCACTCTTCGCCCAACGCTCCACATGGCTGACAGGTTTTGGCTGGATCGTTGGGATCGTTGGGGTTGGGCGTGGGGTTGGGTTTGCAGGTAGAGTAATTTCCACATGTGTCGTTCGCGCAGCACCGATCGCCGCGACCTCCACACTCCGAGCAGATGAGGCGGTGGGTCGGCGGTTGCACAAATGCGACGCACTGTGCGGTAGCGCTTTTGCACACTTCGGTTTCGACAGAGGTGTGGCAACAGGCGATCTCATTCCCACCGCAGATTCCCGGAAACTCCGTTTCGCGGTTAAACAGGAGTTCGCCATTAAACCAGACATAATGATGGTCACCACCACCTCCGGCCTTGCATTCGCTTTCCGTCCACGCCAGACACGCCGCTTTGGTAAGGGCCTCTGAATAGGTCTC
>JANORL010001163.1:0-24192 GCA_031415295.1 Polyangiaceae bacterium
GCGCCGGTCGTTCTTTGTTTGGCACTCCAACGATGAGCCCGCGAGTGGGCGCGTGCGAACGCTCGATCTCGATCGTACCGCGAGCAAGTGCGTTTACCGATCCACTGTTTGCTCCTGTTTCAAGCAGGTCGTGATTGCCGCGTTGACCTTGCAAGCTCGTTACGTATTCTCGCCTCTGGTACACGTGAAGGATTCTCTCTTCATGTGTTCTGCGAGGAGTGACGGATGCGTGGCGAAGCTGTGGTGACACGACGAACGAGCCTTTTCCTAAGTGTCTCGTTGGCAGTCCTTGGAGGAGCAACCATGGCATCTGCACAAGAAGTGCCTCCTCCGCCAGTGCCGGGGCAGCAAGCGCCGCCGCCCATTCTGCCGCCGCCTGCGCCACCAAGTGCTGCGCCCTCGAACGGTGCCCCAGGACAAATGGCGCCATGGTCGGCTCCTGGGTATCCGGCTCCTGGATATCCGCAAGCAATGCTCATCGGGCCGTCACGACTCCCCTATGGTGAAAATGAACCTGTTCCGCCAGGTTATGCAATCCAAACGCGTCCGCGAATGGGAATGGCCAAAGCGGGCATTGCCACATTCGCTCCGCTGTACGCTTTGTCCGCCCTGTTTGGCGGGCTGTATTTGGGCAATGAATCGGGCGACGCCTCCAAATATGGGCCGATGATCATTCCCGTCATTGGTCCATTTGTCACGATGGGAACGTCGGACGATAGCGACGGTAATCTTTTCTTGCTTCTCGACGGCGTCGGACAACTCACGGGAGCAGCACTCTTCGTTGCCGGCATGCTTTCCGAAGAAAAGTATTTGGCGCGTAAAACCGCCGGTTTGAATCTTCGCCCCGAAGTATTTATTAGTCCCAAATCCGTCGCCATGCGGTGGGAATTCTGAGCGGTTCGAGTTGGCACTTCAGGAAAGGCAATCGGAGATGAACAATCAAAGCGCCAACATCAGGTCGAGTTTGACGGGCGTGCTCGCTTCGCTCTGCGCATTGGCCGTAATGGGGTCTTCCTTGACGGCCAGCGCCGTTCCCCCGCCGCCCCCGCCGCCAGCGACCGCTCCCCTCGGAGCAGCTCCGCCGCCTCCTTCGGACACGACGACGCCCGCACCCAATTCGCCATCCCCGCTCGCCCCTGCGCCGCTCGCTCCGCCACCGCCCCCTCCGGCGCCCGAACGACCGATGACGTCGCCGGTCTATGCGCCGAAAAATCCAAACAATGGCGGTTGGGACAATTCGGCTCCACCTCCGTTATCATGGAGACCAGCGGATTCGGGCATTCCCCCCATGTGGCCGGCGCGTGTCGATTATGAAGATGGCGATGTCGTTCCACCTGGGTATGCGATCAAGACCCGCGCAGAAAAAGGTCTGCTCGGCGCCGGTATCATCACCTTCGGGGTGCCGTACGGCATTTCGTTTCTCATTGGTGGTCTCATCGCCCTCAATGGAAGTAATAGCAACCAAGAAGAATTCGGGCCCTTGCTCATTCCCGTCGTCGGTCCCTTCATTACCCTCGGCCAACAGGACCGTGTCGGCGAAGAGTTCACGTTCATCCAGCTCGCCAATGGTTTTGCACAAACCGCTGGAGCCGCAATGATCGTCAGCAGCATTCTTTTGCCCGACAAGTACATCGAACGAATGGCTAAACTTCCAGGCCACCCCGAAGTGTTTGTCGGGGCCGGATCCACAACCGTGCGACTACGCTTTTAAGTCGACACGAATTCGTCAAATCCCGATCAACTCAACCCGACATCTTTTGCGTCCACTTCCAATCGAGCGGCGACGTGTTTTCCTTGGAACACACGCGTTCGATTTTCGCGTTCGGTCCTGCCGACAATCGCCGCAAGATCATAAACACCGCCTCCAAATCTGTCGATAACGCGCCTTGCGTCACATCCGCCAAAGACAACACCAGCCCCGCGCGATCTTCGACAACACCCACCACGCGATGCATCAGCTCGAGCACTTCGGCCGCCGCCTTTTTCCCCGCTTCCACTCCCGGCTGATGGTACGCATTGATATCCACGAGCTCCGCGTAGATCCCCACCGCACGCTCGAACAAAGCGATCAAAGCTCCCAGTGATTGCGCATCCAGTGACTCGAGCGTGATCGTGATCGAACCTCGACCTCGTTCCGCCAGTGCTCGGCGTGTCCCTTGGAAAAACCCTGCCAAATAATCGCCCGCCGTCGTTCGTGGTTCCACTTCGATGCTCTCTCGAGATCCCGAACGATCCATCAGTACTTCGATGAACGTCACGAAGAAGTTGTCGATACCGTCTCGAAGTTGCTGCACATACGCGTGTTGATCCGTCGAACCCTTGTTCCCGTACACGCTAATGCCTTGCCAGACTTCATTTCCTTGGCGGTCCAAACGTTTGCCCAGGGACTCCATCACGAGCTGCTGCGCGTAACGACTGAACAGTTCCAGCCGATCTTTGTACGGCAAGAACACCATGTCTTTTTGGCCCGCACCGTTTGTCGCAGAAAACCATGCCGCTGCCAATTGCCCGGCCGGGTTCGTCTTTGTCGACCGAGATCGCGACGCTTCATCCATCCATCGTGCGCCGCGCAGCATCGCTTCGACGTCGATCCCTTGCAGCGCCGCCGGCAAAAGACCTACCGCCGATAATTCACTCGTTCGTCCACCAACCCAATCCCACATCGGAAATCGTTCAAGAAACCCTTGCCCCGTCGCGTATCGATCGAGCTCGCTTCCGTCGCCCGTCACTGCCACCGCATGTTTGCTGAAGTCGAGTCCGCTTCGCTCATACGCCGCTTTTGCTTCCAGCATCCCGTTGCGTGTTTCTTTCGTCCCTCCGGATTTCGAGATCACCACAGTCAACGTCGTTGCAAGCGCTTCACCAAGGGCGTCGAGCGTTCGATCGAAACCATCGGGATCCGTGTTGTCGAAAAACCATGTTTTCATGGCATCTTTGGACGAACCAAGCGCCGCCGACACCAGTTGCGGACCGAGCGCCGAGCCACCGATCCCGATCACCAGCACATGTCGAAAACGATCCGACGTCTGGGGTTTTACGCGACACGCGTGCACATCTGCCGCAAACGCAAGGATACGTTCGAGCGTTTGTCGAATGGCGTTCGTGATGTCCGTCGTAGGAGCGAGTTCTGGGGCGCGGAGCCAGTAGTGCCCAACCATTCGGTTTTCGTCGGCGTTCGCAATTTGACCCGCTTCGATCGCCGCCATCGCTTCGTATGCTCGCGCGAGACGTGGTTCGAGAGAATCGAGGAACCCAGGTGCAAATCCAATTCGACTTGTGTCGACCCATATTCCGAGCCGTTCGTCGTGATGCAGGTGCGCGCGGAATTGCTCGATGTGTTGGTTCATGGTGGGTTCCTGGGGCGTATCTTGCCTGAGTGGCTGCTGATTTTGGATACACTTGTTGCGGTCTTGCGGATGCTCGCTTGCTCTCGTCAGAATCACGCAAAAATTGCGCGCGGGTGGCATGTACTGGCGTGTTCGCTCGAAGCGCGTTATTTCGGTGCTCCGTCCAATGCAATCCAAGCCGTTTGATTTCGGTGTCAACGCCGGGTTCGTCGAAGAACTCTACGCGCAATATCAAGAAAACCCCGAGAAGGTCGATGCAAGTTGGCGATCGTTCTTCGAGAAGCAAGGAGGTCTTGCTGCGTTGACGCAAGCCGCGCAGCCCAAGAATGGTGCAGCTCGCTCCGTGCCGCCCCCTCCGCCGTCCGACCCCGAGCGGAGAACACCGGCTACACTGACGAATCAAGACTTGATGGCCAAGGTTGTGACGCGAGCGCGGGTGGTGCAGCTCGTCAACGCTTATCGCGTACGTGGTCACTTGTTTGCAGACGTGGATCCGCTCGGTGTTCCGCCCTCAGCACCCCCGGAGCTCGACTTGGCGAATTTCGAGTTGAACGAGGCGGACCTGGACAAACAGTTCCCTACGGTCGATCTCGCTGGCACACCGCCCACGCTCTCTTTGCGCGAAATCATTCGGACGCTTGAAGAAATCTATTGCCGATCGATCGGGGTCGAATTCACGCACGTTGAAGATCCCACGCAACGCACGTGGCTGCGTCAGCGTATGGAGTCGACGAGGAATCGGCTCGAGCTCGATCGCCAACGGCAATTGCGGATCCTGACGAAACTGTCGGATGCGGAAATTTTCGAGCAGTTCATTCACCGCAGTTACGAAGCCGGAACGAAACGTTTTTCGCTTGAAGGTGGCGAGGCGATGATCCCGCTGCTCGATCTGCTCATCGAGCGAGCTGCTGACGATGGCGTTGAAGAGGTTGTTCTCGGCATGGCGCATCGAGGTCGCCTCAACGTGCTTGCGAACATTTTTGGCAAGAGCCCGCGCGAGATTTTTGCGCACTTTGAGGATGCCGATCCTGGACGATACCTTGGAGGTGGGGACGTCAAATATCACCTTGGGTATTCCTCCGATCGTGTCACGGAATCTGGCCGCAAAGTTCATTTGACGCTCACGTTCAACCCGAGCCATCTCGAGTTTGTCAATCCGGTCGTCGAAGGACGCGTGCGTGCCAAGCAGGATCGACTGAGCGTGAAGACGGCGGAGCGAGCCGTATTGCCGTTGTTGATTCATGGCGATGCGGCATTTATTGGCCAAGGTGTCGTTGCCGAGACGCTCAACATGGCGGCGCTCGAAGGGTATCGCACGGGCGGCACCATTCACGTGATCGTCAACAACCAAGTTGGATTCACGACGAACCCTAGTGATTCGCGTTCGACGCGTTATTCCTCCGATATCACGCGCATGCTCAAGGTCCCGGTATTTCACGTCAATGGTGAGGATCCCGAGGCCGTGGCGCAGGTGGCTCTTCTATCGAGTGAATGGCGGCAAAAGTTTGGCATGGATGTCGTCATCGACATGTATTGTTATCGCCGCTACGGGCACAATGAAGGCGATGAACCGCGTTACACGCAGCCGCGCATGTATGCGATTATCGACAAAAAGCCCACGGTCCGCCAGATGTACGTCAAGCGCCTCGTGGAAATGGGGCAGGTGACCGAAGCGCAGGCGGACGAAATCCTCACGCGACGCCGCGAAGTTTTGAAAACCGCGCTCGACGAAGTGAAGCAAAAAGGGTTTGCCCCCGTGACCTACACGATGGGCGGCGTGTGGTCGTGTTATCGCGGAGGTCGCGATGCCGATACGCCGGAAGTCACGACGAGCGTATCGCGTGACAAACTCATTGAAACATCGGGCAAAATGCTCGAATACCCGGAGAATTTCAAGGTTCACCCCAAACTTTTGCCGATTCTCAAAGCTCGGCACGAACGGCTCGTCAATGGCGAACCATTCGATTGGGGTACGGGTGAACTTCTCGCGTATGCGACACTTTTGTCCGAGAAAGTGCCCGTGCGTATTTCCGGACAAGACGTCCGTCGCGGAACGTTTAGTCATCGCCATGCCGTCATTTTTGACGCCGAAACGGGAGAATCGTTTACGCCCTTGTCGCGAGCTGTCGAGGCCCCGGCACGAATTGACGTGTTCAACAGCCCGCTCAGTGAAGCCGGCGTGCTTGGATTCGAATTCGGCTACGCGCTCGATTACCCCGATGCGCTCGTTATTTGGGAAGCGCAATTCGGCGATTTCTTGAACGGTGCGCAAGTCATCGTCGACCAATTCATTACGTCGAGCGAAGACAAATGGCATCGCCTTTCGGGCCTCGTGTTGTTCTTGCCCCACGGATTCGAAGGGCAGGGGCCGGAGCATTCGAGTGCGCGTATCGAGCGGTTTCTCCAAAACAGCGCCGAGGACAACATCCAAGTTTGTAACCTCACGACCCCCGCGCAGCTCTTCCATTGCTTGCGTCGGCAAATTCATCGCCCTTGGCGCAAACCGCTCATCATTGCCACGCCAAAGAGTCTTTTGCGCGTGGCGACGACGGGCAAAGGTCCGCGTCCGGTATCGACGATCGATGATCTCGTCAATGGTCGATTCCATCGCGTCATTGGCGACAATACGGTGGATCCGGCGAACGTGAAAAAAGTCCTGCTTTGCTCGGGTAAAGTGTATTACGACCTCGCCATTGCCCGCGAACAACGCGGTATCACTGACGTGGCCATTGTTCGGCTCGAACAGCTTTTCCCGTACAATCACGAACTCACCGACGCCCTCGCTCCTTATGCCGACGGCACGAAACTCGTGTGGGTTCAGGAAGAGCCCATCAATTACGGTGGGTGGTATTACATCAATTGCACCTTGCCTCAAGCCATTGGTGGTCGACTCCCGCTTTCCGTCGCCGCGCGCAACGCTAGCGCCAGTCCGGCCACGGGGTCGAAAGCGAGCCACGTTTTCGAGCAGAAACGACTGATTGACGAAGCATTTGCATGATGGCTGAATAGGCTGAATAAGCGGGAGGAACCAGAACATGAAATTCTCGAGCTTTGGTAAACGATTCGCGATCGGAGCAATTGTTTGCTCGTTCTTTGCTGGAGGCCTTGCTGGATGCGGTTCGGATCCTGCGGATCCCGAATATGGATTTGGCGAGGCAGATATGCAGAACGCAATCGTCGGCAACTGGTCGGGGATGATGTCGCTCACGGGGCAAAGTCCTACCGCGTTTACGTTGGCCGTTACGCAAGTACCCGCGATGCAGCCCGCCTGTGGCAATCGGACGTTCAGCTCGCCGCTTTGTGTCGAAACCTCGTCGATGAAGCTCGATGCGACGCTTTCGACAGCCGACAAAGTATTCGACGCGGTAAAACTCAGCGGTGAGTTTATGGTCATCGGTCTCGAGATCAACAACGGCGACTTGTCGTTGTCTGGACCCGGTGTGACGATTTCCGGCGGTGTCGAAATCGCCAAAACTGCACAGGATCTCAATATTTTCGGCGATCACACAGGCAGCGCCACGATGCAACGTTAGAGGAACGCATTCCGTTTCCGGATGGTTTTCCGCAAAGGAGCGGTTATCATCCACCGAGATGCACGCGTGTGTGTCGCGGGAGGCGGAAAAAGTACATGGAACTCGATGCATTGGTGGTGGGGGCGGGGCCAGTCGGTCTCGTCATGGCGTCGGAGCTTCGTCGGCAGGGGTTATCCTGCAGGATCATTGACAAAGGCGACGGTCCGTCAATTTGGTCCAAAGCACAAATCATCCACGCCCGCACGCTCGAATGCTTTCAGGACATGGGCGTCGTCGACGAAATCCTGGCGCACGGACGAGTCGTTTCCGGGTCACGAATCACGACTCCCGAGCTCCAAGCCATTGCCCGCATTGAATTAGGTGGCATCGATTCACCGTATCCGTATCTCTTGAGTTTGTCGCAACGCGAAACCGAAATTCTTCTCGCGAAGCACCTCGAACGAAACCACGACGTTCATATTGAGCGCAATGTGACGCTCGAGAGTTTTACGCAAGATACTGACGGCGTTGTGGCACAACTCGTTCATATTGATGGATCGATCGAAGAAGTCCGTGTTCCGTGGCTTCTTGGATGTGATGGCGCGCATAGCGTGGTACGTAAAACGTTGGGTTTACCCTTCGAAGGATCGACATACGACCAACGCATTGTGCAAGCCGACGTGCGCATAGATTTTCCACATGCCGTACACGACGACGAGATTGCGATTTTTCTGGGATCTCATGGAATGGTCGCGTTTTTCCCGCTTCCTGGCGAACATCGTTACCGCATGCTCACGTTCGATCCGCGTAACGAAGGCCCTGTCGACATTGATCTTTTCAAGGCATTGCTTGCGGAGCGCGGACCGAAAGGCGCGGAATTGTCGGATCCGGCCTGGATGGTCGATTTCCGCATTCATTGCCGCCTCGTGGCTCGATATCGCGTAGGACGCGCGTTTTTATCGGGAGACGCGGCGCATATTCATAGCCCTGCCGGTGGACAAGGCATGAACATGGGCATTCAAGATGCCTACAATTTGGCTTGGAAACTTGCGCTCGTACAACGTGGAAAAGCCAAGGAATCGATCTTGGATTCGTACGAAGCCGAAAGGCGTCCCCTTGCCGAGTCCGTCTTGCGCGCGACGGATGCCAGCACCAAAGGACTTGCCACCGTTATTTCTTTGAAAAACCCGATCGCGATGGGCATTCGCAACCACCTCATGAATTTGGTCACAAGTCTCGATGTGGTCAAGAGTCGAGCAGGACGAACCATGTCGCAAATCGAAATTGGATATCCCAAGAGCCCGATCGTGGGACAAGATCAAGTATCACTTTGGTCGGTGGGTATCGGCGGCTCGGCGGAACATCCGGGTTTGTCGGACTGGGTCCATTTTGGAGATGGGCCAGCACCTGGCACACGTGTCCCGGATATGCCCATCGGCGACAAGACCCTATTCGAAGTTCTTCGAGGTCCTCAACATACGCTGCTCTGTTTCGACGGCGCGGCAGCGACTGAAGAAGGATACCATCGTTTGGCGCAGATCATCACGCAGGCGCAACATCGATTGGGCGATGGCGTGAAAGCATTTGTCGTCGTACCAACGCCGACGCGTCCCGAAGGCCTGGCTGCCGAAATCCCTGTCTTGTTCGATACCGAAGGGGAAATGCATCGGCGATTTGGCGCGCGCTCGGAATGCCTTTACCTGGTTCGTCCAGACGGATATGTCGCCTATCGGTGTCAGCCGGCGGATGAACATCGCTTCTCGGCGTATTTGGATCGCCTCTTCATCTGACAAAGGTGCCAATAACTTTTGGTTCCTTTCGTCCTCGGTTTGATCGTATCATCTGTCGATGCGTTTCAAAACGGTCGATCCCAAGGTCATTCAGCACTCCGTCGAACGCCGCGGATTTCACACGGTTCCGCTGGACTATCAGAATCCTGATGGCGCGACCATCGACCTCTTCTACCGCCTCATTCCCGCCCACGGTTCGACGCCAGACAATCGCGACAAACCCGTCATCGTTGTAATCAATGGCGGACCGGGCATTCCGGCGTCTTTCTATCGACCTCTCGACTATGATTACACGACAAACTCCATGCCGCAGGGAGGTCTCGACCGTTTTCAACATCTCTTGCGTTCGTACCGAGTTCTGATCGTCGACCAGCGCGGCACTGACGGTTGTTCTGCGCCACTCGACATGGACGATTCGACGCTCGATCCCGATTACGTTGCTCGATACTTTTCTTCCGACAGCCATGCACGCGATTACCGCGCCGTTATTGATGCCCTCATTCCCGAAGGCGATCCATTTTTCATCATTGCACAAAGTTATGGCGGCATGCCGGGTATGCAGTTTTTGGGGCATACTGGACGTCGAGCCAATGGCATCGTGTTTTCTAGCTCTGCATTGCCTTTCGAGGATCCGGTGAATTCAATGTTAGGGCGTCGTCGCGAGCAAATGCGTCTCAACTTGCATTTGCGCAATGTCATTCCCGATATTGCTGAACGTATTGGGCGAGTGCGTGCCCATTACGAAGCCCTCCAGCTCGATCCTAGTTTCTTGCATGGTCTTTTCTCACTGCTGGGCAAAGATGTTCCAGGCGTTTGGGAGCCGGGATTCGTCGCGCGTCTCGACAAGATATTGTCCCAATCGCGAGAGCAAATTCTCGCCGACATCGAAGCGGGACTAGAAGCTCCCAACCTTCTCAATTACATTCTTTCCAGCGTGAATTTTTCGCCGGGGTTTACCGATCGCACGCTCGCCACGCGGGGCTCACATGAAATTCCCTTCGAATCGTGGATGATCGACGAAAATGTGATGCTCATGCAAACCGGGCAGGATGGATCGTGGCGCCAAGAACTCATCAATCGTTTCGACGCCGCTCCGTCCACACCGACGCCATTCCCGTCGCTCGAAACATTACGTGAAGCGATAACGCACAACCAGCTTCTTTTTACCGCTGCGGACAACGACGCATTCGTCCCTGCTGAAGGCTATCGACAGGTCGTCCAGCGATTTTCCGTCCCTGGTCATACGGAAATGCAAACTCTGCCCGGTGGTCACAGCGCAATTTTTCTGGAAAAAGGATACGACGCATTCGTGGAATGGGCGCGCAACAAATAAGCCCTCCGAAATAGTGCCGTTTTGGTTCGACCGCATCGCGGACGAACCAATGCAAGGGTCAAGGGGCCTCTGCCCCTTGCGGGGTCAAGGGCGAGGAGCCCTTGTGGGTCTGGTTAAAACCCAGTGAAACCCAGCGAAATGCTTATCCCCGCAATGCCGCGATGGCCACGCTCGGCAATCGAGTCCACCCGGGCCGAGCGTTGTAATGCATGAGGCGCTCGGCGACGACGTCCATTTTTCGGTGATCGAAAAACAATGGCGGCCTCGGGAAACTCACGAGTGGTCCGCGCAAAATGGCTTTTTCGATGTTCCCCAACATCACCGTATTGTGCACGAAACCTTTTCCACTTTGAACATCGCCTAACGTCGAGCTGGGATGGCCACCCCAAGGAGCCGTCACCATACCATACACGAACGCGGGCCAATGATTCAGCGCCACAGCACCATAACGTAATTCATCAATGGCTCGTTCAAGCGCGGGTCCCACGACGGGATCGTCCTCCAGTACGCTATGACAAACGATCGACGCCGACAGCGAGCCCCAAAGCGTGTCGTTACAAAACTGCGTCGCCGCGGACAGAAACTCGATCGGGTCGTCCGAACCGACCGAGACTTCGCTGAGGATCGCGCAAAACGGTTCCGTGGAAAACAAAGGTTCGTCCTTACGTGACGCGTCGAGCCTCTCGATCAGTGTCCAGGGTAGTTCGTCCGGGCCACACTCGCCGATCCGGCGCACGTTTTCCCGCCCTTGGGTGAGCGCTGCGTGGCGATCGAACGCGCCCGGATAATACGCCTTGCGCGGATGCACCTGTTCGAGCGCGCGACAGAGTTCTGCGACAAACCGATCCCGCTGTGCCCACCCACGCGCCAAGACCAGCATCTTGGCAGCGTTGCAGTTGAACGACGCGTTGTTGACTAGCTGCGTCGCGATGTTTCGCGCTTGGAACCAGAGTTCACGTTCCGAATAGAGAAACGGTACGACGATCACCGGACTGATGTTTCCCAGCTCGGAAGTGATGGTTTTACCAAGGACGGGCTCGTTGCGTTTTCGCCGTTCGTCTTGGTCGGTTCCCGGCGGTCCCCACACGATCGTGTCGTGCGTACGTTGCGATCCGGTCACGTGCACATGACTCACGGCTTCGTGGTGTGCCAAGTACGCGCCAACGTGGCCATCGCCGCACACGATCCGGACAAACCCTTGGTTCACGAGAGGCGCAAACATGTCGTTCAAGATGGGCGCGAGGTACTCGTTGACCGGGCTCATCTTGAGCACCACGACGCGTCCTTCGACGAAGAGTTCGTGCAGTGTGTCCATCGCTGGAATACTCGAGACGTTGCCTGCACCAAGCACGAGCGACACTGCGCCTTCGGGATCTCTGCTTTGGTAAAACGCTGCCTGTTGCGCGCGTACATCACGCTTGCGCACACCTGGTGCAAGGCGCACGTCACACGAAAACCCCGCGAGTAATTGCGCGTCTGATCCACGCATCGGAAACACGCGCACATCGACACGTCCGTCGTCACGTTCCCGCACACTGCCGAAAGGCAAACGCGGAGCTCCACGCTTCGCAATATCGTCGAGCGCGGACGCGAGTGCCGACACATCGTTCACGATGGTCACCGGTCCGCCAAACCATTCCTCGCCGGCAATCACACTTCGCGCATCGATGCCTTTTGCCTGGCAACTTGCAGCGACCAAACGCGGAGCAGCATCGACAACGCGCCCGAGCACTTCGCGAAGAAGCTGTGCCTTGTTGCGCGGAGCGAGGCGCGCAAACCCACGCGCGTGATCGCGTAGTTCGGCGAGCGCTTGGTCGACGTGCGTGCCACTGGGTTCGTTGACCGTGGACGAAGACGTGTCGGTAGCGAGATTTGTGCTTGGTTCGATCGAAGCGCTGGTCATGCCGGGCCAAGGCTAGCAGCAGAGGGCGTTCCGCAGGCTGCTACGCGTCGCGAATCGTCGGTCAGACTTACTCAGCGTACGATGTACGCTTCCGTCGTCTTCGCTAGCTTCGCAACGCTCGCGACGCCTGTGGAACGCCCTCAGAATCGCCGGTGTACCACTTTCGAGGGTTGGCGCGACGTCTTGCCGAGCGGTACATTGATCGGCGATGGCACGACGATCGCCGCCCTGGATTTCGCCCCTAACACTCGCTGCTACATTCACGATGACTACGATCACGTGGGCGCAGCAGCCGACACCGCCACCGGGCACGCCAATGCCCCCGATGCAACCAGGAGCGGGACAGCCTGGGTATCCGCAGCAGCCATACCCTCAACCAGGCACGGGTTATCAACAACTACCACCTGGGCAAAACCCGGTTCAGCCTGGGCAATATCCTCAACAACAACCCGGGCAATACCCGCAACAACAGCCTGGGCAATACCCGCAACAACAACCCGGGCAATATCCGCAACAACAACCTGGGCAATATCCGCAACAACAACCCGGGCAATATCCGCAACAACAACCTGGGCAATACCCGCAACAACAGCCTGGGCAATATCCTCAAGGGCAATATCCTCAAGGGCAATATCCTCAAGGGCAATACCCTCAAGGGCAATACCCTCAAGGGCAATATCCTCAAGGGCAATATCCTCAAGGGCAATATCCTCAAGGTTATGGGCAACCGGGAGCCGTACCTGGGGCGGGTCCTCCTCCGCCTCCGCCACCCGCCGCTCCGAAATGTTGTCGTTGGTCGGCCCGTTTTAATGCCTTCGATTTGTTGAATCGACGGTTGAGTTTCGAGGGCGAATTCGCCATCGTCGGGCCATTATCGATCCAAATTAGTCCGACGTGGATTTTCGGCAGTTCGACCGACAACCTCGATGCCAGCGGTTGGGCGTTTGGCAGTGACGTCGGTGTTTATTTCGAGGGGAAAGCATTACGCGGATTTTGGCTCAAAGGTCACGTGGGTTATGAAAGTTTCACGGCGACACTGACGCACCCGTTTCAACCGAAAGCACCCGCGAGCAAAGACGTTAGTTCATGGATCTTTGGCGGCTCGATTGGCAATACGACCATCTTCGGCGACGGAGGTTTTTCGTTGTCGGGTGGTATTGGCATCGGTGTGGCAACAGCCGATCCCATTTCGATCGTTGCGCAATCGAAAAGTCCAGGCGTAGGAGACGCAGTCGCCGTATTCTACGACAAAGCCGGAAGCATTTCGATTCTGGGTACGTTCGGTGTTGGCGTTACGTTCTAAATCGCCATTCGCGCACGTTTGTCCCGCCTTTTCATCCCTGTCCCGGCGTTTCAAAATCGAAACGCACCTCGTTCGAAGCTGACCAAAGCTGACTTATCGTCCCCTTGTACCAGAGTGATTCGCGTTTTTGCAGTCACGACGAGCACAATCGCTGTCGTCACCATCGCCGCTCCGATACCGAGCGTGATAAAACCACCGGTGCTCAGATTCGGGTTGGGTCCCTCCACGATCTTTCCTTCGCTCGATAGGTGCGTGCCACTGTTTGCATAACCGACGCCCAGCATCGTGGCACCTCCAAGTACCGCAGCCCCGCCAAACCCACCCAACAAAAAGCCAATTTGTCGTGCGACGAGACTTCCGCCGTGGACATGAGCAACGATATTGCCATCGAGCCGCGATAACTTGAATCCTCGCGAAGGCACCATTCCGTCGGCACCGAAGAAAAACGATTGTCGTTTTCTTGCATCGATAACTTGATCGCAGGGGGCAGTGCAGACGGTTCTTACGAGAATGCCTTCCCCCATATCGTCGGACATCACGCGCTCGATGCGCATGAGGCGTACACCAGGCCGATCCGCATTGATGCGCAATCGCGGAAGACCCTTTTGGGTTGTTGGTACGTCGGGCGTCGACGGCGCGATCACAGGTTTGTCCGGCAATGTTTTTTCAGCGCCGGGCGAAGGCGCGGGTGGAACGGTTTCGGTAGCGGTCGTTTCCGGAGCTCGACCATCGGAGACAATCGGCGAAGGGAAAGGCTCGACCGGGGGCGGAGAACTTGGTCGAGAACTTGGCGGAGATGGAGGTTCAGCCGCCGCAGCAATTGGGCATACAGCGAACACCAGCAGAATAGGAACGAGGGGACGCGTCAGAAACCGAGTCATGGGCCTCGTTTACCCAGTACATCGAGCTGGCACAAGAGGAATGATGCCAAACGGTTGCCTCCAAAAATCCATGGCATCCTGTACCGTTCATTCGCCGCGAGCCTGTTCTCCGTCAATGGTTTGACCAGACCACTTTCGGACACAAGTAACGCTCACGGATCGATAAGAACGTCGCGAGTCGTGAATCGAATGACAAAAAGTCCGCTGATAAATTGCTACTTTTCCCTAAAAATAGTTTTGTGTGCTCTCCGATTCGTGTAGTTTGAACGATCGGGTTGGATCATCGGACTCGTGGAAACCATGAATCATGCCGAATGCTCATATTCTTCTGGTGGATGACAGCACAACCGTTCGCATGGTCATCACAGCAGAACTTCGTGAGGCTGGGTTTCGCGTAACACCTGTACCAACCCTCGATGCGGCTCGGCGAGCTCTGACCCGAGCAGACAGTCGGAATCCCATCGACCTCATCATTCTCGATCTGACGCTTCCAGACGGAGATGGAACTGAATTGCTCCAGGAGATTCGCCGCGATCCAAGTTACGCGCGTATACCGGTCATGATCTTGTCGAGCGACGTTCGGTTTGGCTCGCGTTTGCGTGGTCTTGGCGTTGGCGCTGACGATTTCGTTGGAAAACCGCATTCGAAAGCATATTTGATTGGCCGCGCACGCGCCTTGGCGGGCGGACGAATTCCCGAGAATGCTCCGGTACCGCGTCCCTGGCGAATTCTAATCGTCGATGCAGACAGTGGCATTCGCGAAACACTCGCTCGATTGTTGCGTGTAGGACACGGCTGCGATGTCGTCGCCTTGGAAAACTCCGATCAAGAATCGCAATACTTGGACGTGGAAGGAATGGGAGCGGATTGCATCGTGGTTGAACGGCGCAGCTTCTTGCGAGTTCTTGGCCTCGTGCAGGGCAAATACGCCAAAGGTTTGCCCATGATCGTACTCGATGACGCTCCAAGTGGCGTATGGCCTGCTGGGACAAATGTACAACGGCGTGCAAGTCACCCGCGTTCTGCCATTGTCATGCCACGGACGATGGAACATGGAGCCATTGCCGACGCCATCCTCCAGCGCCTCAATGAAGATGATGCAGGCAAACCTCGGGTTGCCAGTGGCTCAATCCCTTCAGCTACGCGTTCGACACCCATCAAAACCGTTCGGCGCACGTGAAATCATTTGCTTCTTCAATCACTCTTCATCAATCACTCTTCATCAATCACTCCCCTGAGACGAGCAATTGCTGCATTGTGTCAACACTCGACGTCATTTTCGACGCGACGAGCTGCACCGAAAATGACACAAACCTGAAAATCGGACGACCCGCGCGCGAGTAGTTTGCACGGGCCGTGTCCAAGCCTGGAATTGATCTCGTTGCAATCGATGTGGAGCCGGTTCTCATTGCCGCAGCCGTTTCACGTCGTCCGGAAAACTACACGCGAAGCTTCTTCCATGTGCTTTCCGCTGCCGCAGCGCTCGTCATGTTGCGCCTCATTCCGCATCGCGAGTTGCTTATCTTGGTGAGTGGTTCGCTCGCGCTCTTTGCGTGGTCGCTCGAAACGGCGCGGCGAGTTTATCCTCCAGCCAACGTTTATATGATGCGCTTTTTTTCACGGATCGCTCATCCGGAAGAGACGCACAAGGTCAATTCGTCGACGTGGTACCTCACGGCGCTTGTGGGTCTCGCGCTTTTTGCGCCGTTGCGCTCCGCCGAACTTGGGGTCGTCGTTCTGGGTTTGGCCGATCCCGCGGCTGGGTTTATTGGTCGCCGGATTGGACGCACGAAAATTCGGAAAAACCGTTCGCTCGAAGGAACTTTGGGTTTTTTCGCGGTAGGCATGGCTGGTGCTTTTGCACTTCTTGCAGCGTTTCACGCTTTGCCATTGCCATCGATGTTGGCCATTGCTGCCGTGGCCAGCGCTGCCGGGGCGCTCATCGAACTGGCAACGATTCGTCTTGACGACAACTTCACGATTCCCGTCACGGTGGCCCTCGTCGCGGCGTCGTTCGAACGAGTTCTGCACACGGTTTAAGCCGGAACGAAGGAAACGGCCGAATTCGGCGTGTCGAGCATCAGCACAGTTGCTTTCGTCGCGGCGAACAATAAGATGCCGTCCCTTCTACTCCGCTTGGCCGACCATTTGCCAAGGAGCCGCACCCATGACCCAAGCGACGCTGCATGTTTCGAGCCTCATGAAGTCCCCCGTGTTATCGGTCGACCCTGATACACACATTGATAAGATCTACCAAACGCTCGTGCTCCAACGGATTTCGTCGGTGCCCGTCATCGACGCCAATGGCAAGGCGCTGGGGGTCGTTTCGATGACCGACTTGCTCCGCGTTGGTCGTCTTCAGCCTGCATCGTTGGCTGGTGTGCAAGCGATCGAGTTACCGACAGAACCCGCCAAAGAGCACATGCATACGGGCATCATCACGGTGTCGGCGAACGCGCATGTGACGCAAGCTGCGCGGGTGATGGTGGAAAACCGTGTCCATCGCGTCTACGTCGAAGACGAGGGGCGGATCGCAGGCGTTTTCAGCATAGAAGAAGTGCTTGCGTCCGTGCGTTCGTTGCACATCGAACGCCCCGTGCGCGACGTGATGTCGAGCCCGGTCATCACATTGCCGATTACCGCAACGATTGCTGACGCGTCATCGCGCCTTGATCGTGTGGGCGTCACGGGTGTCGCCATCATTGACGAACACAATTACCCCGTGGGTGCATTTACGCAGGTTGAAGCACTCGCTGCGCGAGACCTGTCGCCGAATACCCGTGTCGAGGAAGTCATGAGTTACAGTCTCGTCATGCAACACGTGTTGACACCGGCATATCGCGCTGCTGCTCACGCATTCGAAGCGCGGGCGCGACGCGTGTTTGTCATGGACAATGGCGAACTCATGGGCGTCGTGACGGGGCTCGATTTTGCGCGAGCCCTCGCAGACGCCGCGTAACGAGAACAAGGGCTCCTCGCCCTTGACCCCGCAAGGGGCGGAGGCCCCTTGACCCTTGCATTGGTTCGTCCGCGATGCGGTCGAACCAAGAAAAAGGGATCGAAGTCTGTAAACACGCTCAAAGCAATCGACAATAGAAAAGAAGCCGCGCTGAAAAACGCGGCTTCTTTTGTTTTCAGTAAGGTTTCTGGCCGTTATAGTTGCCCGGCGGGTCGTAATTACAAACCCAGAACTCCCACGGTCCGCTGCCGAACGGCGAGTTTTGCGTGCATTGCGTGACGCCACATCCGAGGTTCAGGGAATCGGCCCAGACAACCTGCGTGTAATGGCCACACACGCCACTGCACGAATTGGATGCATAATTGTAGTCGGACACTTCCGATGCCCACGAACCCACGACAGCTTGCGGCGTTGCACCACCAGACGTTGCATAAAGGTTTTCGCCATAAGGATTGCTGCTGTGCTCCCATATGCATTTATCAGAATATGCTTGGGCTACTGCCGCAATCTCCGAAGACCACGTGAGCGGAGGCATTGGCGTTGCAGGAGCAGGATTGACATTCGCCCGCACGGCATTGTGCGCAGCCGTCATTCCATTCATCGCTGCCGGCTCACCATTACCCATGGAACCGCTGCTCGTCGTACCGCTCATGCTGCCGCTTGTCGAACCGCTCGTGCTGCCGCTTGTCGAACCGCTTGTCGAACCGCTCGTCGATCCGACGCCAGCTCCTCCGCTGCCCGTCCATTCCCCCTCGCCTCCTTCTCCCCCAGCACCTTTGGAAGGTTCGGATTCGCAACCAGGCGCGATGGCCACACCCAACGAGAAACACGCGACCGTAATGAAAATTCTGGCGTATTGCATTCGAACATTCGTACATGAAGTACATCGCGCTGGCAACAACTGCGTGTGTACATTTTCCACAAAGGCACTACAAGGGCCCGAGCGTCCTCGCACCCGGAGGATCGAACGAAGGCTCGTCCGTCGGATCACCGCTCCAATGAGGAGCGCCTCGATCATCGATGGTTACGCGCCGAAATCGAAACGCCGCAATGCCATGTTTGTCCAGGTCGAGTTCCAACACGGCGCCGTTGTGTGTACCTTGGCGAACCATACTAGAAAAAACAAAATTGCCAAGACCGTACACGATCAATTTATCTTTGTAGATTTCAATGGGTTGCACGACATGGGCATGTGCACCAATCACCGCATCGGCGCCGGCATCGATCAATATGCGACCCAAAAGACGTTGATGACGAACAGGGTATGACGCATATTCGATACCCCAATGTTCGAACACGATAACGACATCGGCCAGCTTTCGCGCCCGAACGACATCGTCGACAGCCCGTTTTTCTTCACGATTCATGTGTCCAATGAGGGCCACGCGTACACCATCGATTTCCCGCACGACAGTAGGATCCCGCGTATGGTCGGCCGTCGTCGAACCAAAATGCGTCAAGTGCGCGGCGTCGAGTTTTTCGAGCATTTCAAAATAGCCCGCATGGGACATATCGAGCGTGTGGTTGTTCGCAATGGATACGAGGTCAAACCCCGCATCGACAAGTAGTTTTGGCGTATCGATTGGAGCTACGAGCGGCTCACGAATGGTTGGTTTGCCGCGAGTTGCGACGACGCATTCGAGGTTCCCGACGAGTAAGTCGTAACCACGCAATCGTTCGGCGACATCGCCAAAGGGAAAATTGGGTTCGTTGTGACTTGCGACAAGGGTCCCGACGCCGAGCGCGATGGCGACATCACCGGTAAACGCAGCTCGGACACGCTTCGGCAAAACCGGAGCTGGTGGACCCGCTGAAGCGGCGATGACGGACAAGGGCATCCGTGACAAACCTTTGGACAACGCAATGGCGCGTGGGCGTTCAGCTAAAGCGTCCCGCACGAGCCATCCGAGGAGGCAGGTCAAGACAATCAACGCTGGGCCAAATGCGCGACGAGCGAACACGGGGCGAAGGTACACGAATGCGGACGGGAGCCCAAATAAGTGGGCGATGGGTTGTTCATGATCTCGATGGCTCGCTTGCAGATGCTCACGACGAACCATCGCTTTTTCGCCGATGGTTGCTTTCGTTTCCCGCATCGTCTACGGTAAATCGCATGCTGCTCAAGTCGCTCACGCTCTCCAATTACCGCAGCGTTGGAGAGAATGTCCGTATCGATCTGAACAAGCTGACGGTGTTTGTCGGCCCGAACGGTTCTGGCAAGAGCAACATCATGGACGCACTTCGGTTCCTCAGCGATGTCGTGCATCTGGGGCTTTCGGCAGCGATCATGGCGCGGCAGGGGATCGACGCAGTTCGGCGCTGGACTGCAAAGCGATCATTCGACATGTCCATCAGCGCAGAATTTGAATTTTCTGAAGGAGAAAAAGCTTCCTATTCGTTTGGAATTGTCGGAACCAAAGCCGACGAATACGCGGTGAAGTATGAGCATGCGGTAACGACCTGTGGCAACGAGCAGTTTTCATTTTTGATCTCGGAGGGGAGATGGGTCGAGGGACCAAATGAATTGCGACCTCTGCTCGATCGCCGTACTCTCGCATTGCCGTTGGTGGGCGCCGATCTCCGATTCGCCAAGCTTCTTGGCGCACTGCAAAACATCGCGGTGTATTCAATTTTTCCCGACAAACTTCGTGAGCCGCAAAAGTACAACCCCGCCAAACCAATGAGCCGTCACGGCGAAAACTGGGTTTCGATTCTCCGAGATCAGCCACAAGAAGATTGGCAGACCGAACTCGTGCCGCTCTTGTACAAACTCACGGGTGACGTCATTGGCTTGAAGGTAGTGCAAATGGCTGGCCATTTGGCCGTACAATTCCAACACGAAAGCACGGGGAAGCGGAAGAAGTTTTTCGGGGCCGATCAGGAATCGGACGGTACGCTTCGGGTTGCGGGCATCGCGACCGCGCTCCTGCAGCGACCGCCCGTTCCTGTCATTGGCATCGAGGAACCTGAATTAACCGTGCATCCCGGAGCGATCCCGCTACTTTACGATTACCTCGTACAAGCGCAAAAATCGAGTCAGGTCTTGGTGACGACGCACAGCCCAGAACTACTCGACCTCATCAATCCTCGAGATGTTCGTGTCGTCATGCGGCGTGAAGGCGTGACGAGCGTCGCGGGCATGCTCGAGAGTCAGCGGCAGACAGTCACTGAGCGATTGATGACGCTCGGCGATATGATGCGTACCGAAGGACTACAGCAACAACTCGATTTTCCCGCCGAGATCAAGTGACGATGCAGAAGGGATACATTCTCGTCGAAGGACACGGTGAGGTCGAGGCCGCAGGCAACCTGGTGAATCGGCTGTGGCAGGAGGCCGGGCATTGCACGATTTGGCAACCGCCTATTCGCTGCAAAAACATCCACCAGCGGAAGGGTATCGAGCAAGGCGTTGGTCGAATACGCATGGAAAAGGATGTGGGGGCGCTCCTCGTGCTGCAAGATCTGGACGACGGATGTCCGAAAGACATAGCGCCCGAGATTGCGCGATGGATCGCAAAGCTCGAGGCTCCATTTCCTGTGGCGATTGTCCTGCTTCATCGTGAATACGAAGTGCTGTTCCTGCCGTGTCTGGAGAAAATGGCGGGCAAACCAATCAAGGGCACGGATGGCCAAGAGCGTCCAGGTATCGTCCCAGGGACGCGATACAATGATGACTGGGAAAAACTTCGGGGGATCAAGGAATGGCTATCCGACCATTTCCCGCCACGGCAAAGCTACAAGCCGACGTTCGATCAGTTACCGTTGACGCGCATGATTGATTTCAAGACTCTTCGTGATGCAAATGTGCCGTGCTTCGGTACGCTGGAGCGTGCCCTTGATTTTCTGGCGTCGAACTGGGGTCGGGGCGGCGTCTACCCACGCGTGTCCAGCGACCCGCCGGATGGACAACTCCATGGGGGCAAAGCAAAACGGCTGCCCGCATAGAAACCCTGATAACGGTCTTTCGAGAATCGCGGGTCGAAGCACAGACGAGTGCCGACTACGACAAACCGATGGTGAACCTCGTCATAACGTCACGAGTCCCCGCGCCACCGCCAGCATAATCGCACCAACGTGCACCCCATGAAGAATGCTCCCTGCAGCAATCGCTGGCAAAATGTCTTTGGTTTCGAGTAACACGACATGAATGAATTCACAGGGATCGACTCGTTGCTCCGCGACTTTACGAGCGCCTTTGGCAAAGAAAAAATGTGCGTGACTCGTGTGCCGGGCCGGTTCGGTATTGATCGTCAACAAATGCTCCCAATGGTCAGCGACAAACCCGGTCTCTTCTTCGAGTTCCCGTCGAGCTGCTTGTTCGGGTGTTTCCCCAGGATCGATCATACCGGCAGGTAATTCGCGACTGACTCGACCCGCTCCATGTCGGTATTGATCGACGAGCACGATATGCCCAGTATCGGTGATGGCCAGGACCGACGCCCAATCCGGTGATTCAATCAGGTGAAAATCAGTGATTTCGCCACCATGAGGCAAAACGATATGTTGCTCTTTGACCGTGAGCCACTTGCGGTCGACGACAGTTTGGCTTTTGCTGACCAACCAGGGTTTCATCACGAATTACCTCGCTGCAATCAATTGCATATTGGTCGAACGGCTTTGGACGAAACACCAAGTAGGCCATGCCCGTTATGAACGCAACCTTCATGTGTTGACGCCACTTGTCCCAAACCCGAAATAACGTGAACGCACACTGTCGAGCCGCTTTCCAGGGCCCCGAGACTTCGTACGTATTTTCTCGCAGCGGTTTGGTCGCTCGGCATTAGGATGCGCCTCTCGATGACGGCCTCTGCCCTTGCAGCAGAATCAGAAAAACCCCGTTCGTGGTTGTCGCGTTTCGCCGCGCTCGAACTGCTCGACAATCGTTATGCATCGCTTCACGGCTTGCGCGTCGTCGGCATCATCAGCGTCGTGCAGTGGCACATCACGTGGATACTTTGGGGCGAGAACGATGTCCCGTTGAACCGACCCTTTGTCGACTTCTCCACCTCGATCTTTTTCGGGATGGATCTCTTCTTCGTCCTCAGTGGTTTTCTCATCGGGTCGATTCTTCTGCGATCGATCGAACGTACCGGTTCGCAAGACTTGCGTCGGTTTTACCTACGTCGCGTGCTGCGCACTTTCCCCTCGTATTACGTCATCCTCACGATCCTCGCCCTCGCGTTTCCGCTCACGGAAATGCAGCGCCATCACTTGATCTACGAGTACACGTACCTGACAAACTTCGTCCCGCTCCATCGGCCACAAGTGATCATGTTCTGGGGTTGGTCGATGGCGCTCGAAGAACAGTTTTACCTGTTCGTCCCCGTGCTTTTTTTCATCCTGCATCGTTTGCGCTCAAACCGAATGCGCATCGCGTTTCTCAGTGCACTCAGCATCGCTGCGCTCATCACGCGTCTCGTGATCTACTACCGCTGGCGACCTTGGAACGATTTTGTCCTCTACGGTGCGCTCTACTTCCGCACATACACCCGCTTCGACACACTCATCGCCGGCATCCTTCTCGCGCTGATCCATCGCCAATACCGCGACGTCCTCGGCAAGTGGCTCGAGCATCCAAAGCATCGAGCGATGCTCGCGCTTCCAGCTCTCACCTGCCTTTGGTTGCTGCTCCAACCAACCATGTTTGGTGCGCAGTACCTTCAGCTCGTGAAAGTTTTTTCATGGGGCACCTTAACGAGCGTCATGTACCTCTGCGCGTTGCCGTTGCTCCTCCACAGCGACGGCTTCGTAGCGCGTTTTCTTTCCGCTCCAATCTTCCGCAAAATCGCTACGCTGGGGTACGGACTTTACTTGGTGCACATACCAATTATCGATCACTTGGTCGTACCGGGCGTGAAAACACTACACGCCCGCGGTGTGTCGCTCGCGCTCCTGTGGATCGGTTCGCTTGTCTTCACGATGGTCCTCTCGTGGCTCATCGCCTACGTGATGCACTTGTTCATCGAGAAACCATCGCTCTGGCTTCGGCGCAAGATTGCCGACTGAACCAAGCTGACGCGGCACGAAATTTGTTCTACGTACAAAGTAAAATGGGTGCTCTGTTCCGAGGTGCTGCAATGCAAAAGTTTGTCCTGCGTTCCCTTGTCGTTGGTGGTTTGGTTCTCGGTGCCGCTGCATGCACGGACGATGCGGAAAAAGGCTGGCCCAAACCGACGACGAGCGGCAACGCTTCGAGCAGTTCTTCGGCTTCTTCTTCAGGATCTGAATCGAGCTCGAGTAGTTCGAGCAGCAGTGGAAGCGCGGGCATGGGTGGCGCGGCGACCGGTGGAATGGGTGGCGCTGGCGGAGCTGGTGGAACAGGTGGAAGTGCTCCGCAAGAGCCAATGAACCTGACCGTGAAGATCATGGGCAAGGACGTGCAGCTCGACTGGACGAAATCGGTCAAACCATCGTCGCTCATCGTCCGCAAGCTGGGATCTGATCCTACGGGACCGAACGATCCTGGAGCGTCCATCGTTTATGTAGGAACGGGAGCAACGTCGACCGAACCGCTTCGGAATTTGCTACCAAATACGCCGACCGATCCGCGGACGTACCATTATGCCGTCTATGGCTGCGACGGCGCGTGTAATGGAAATCCCGCATTGGCCTCCTTGACCCCAACCATCGTGCAATGTTTGGTTGGCGGCGGTTACAATTTAATTTGGCGGCACGCTTCAGCCGATGTTTGTGCGGACCAAACGGCGCTCGGCACGGCGGCCAATACGTCGTACGCCGATTGGTGGAAACGTTGCGATAACAATTGCCCAGCGGGACAAATGGCTACCGCAACGGCACGGCAACTCAATGCGGTGGGAATGATGGAAGCCGACGCGATTGGAAAATCGCTCACCATGCGGGGCGTTTCTTTCGGTCGTATGCTTTCGAGCCAATATTGCCGATGCTTCTCGACTGCGCAACTCATGAACGTGGTTCCCTCCGCTGCTATCGAGCAGATACCGGAACTCACGTATTTCGTCCACGACGAGGCCAATCGTTGCAACAATTCAATGGCGCTTTTGGCAGTCGAACCTCCCACAGGGGCGAATACGGCAATGATTGGCCATGCGGGTTTCATATGACCGACACTCGATTCCCTCGCGTGGTCGGAGGCAGCGATTTACAAGCCAAACGGCATGGGCGGCTCCACCTACATTACGCGCG
>JANORL010001164.1:0-2027 GCA_031415295.1 Polyangiaceae bacterium
ACACCGAGGAAACCATCTGCGAGTTTTTCCCTCAACTCTCCCACCAACCATTCATCTCGCAACGTCGCAAGAAACTGGATAAGTCGTGGCCTGCCCGCATACTTAGAATCTTGTGAAAGAATTTCCCGCGCTTGCTTTGCGAGGCTTTGCTTAAACGCTGACGACGTCGATTCAACCTTGGAAACAAAGGTGATGTCGTACCATGGTCGAGGCATGCTGAGCCGATCGTGATGCACAATCACGCCAAATGCGCCACTTGCCTCCATTGTTAGAAAAAGATCCGCTGCGGGCCCGATGCTTCGCGACTTTTTCTCTGTGGGCAGCGCATTCCACCAGTCAATTGCAAATCGAACGGCCTCCGGCCAATGCAACTTTTTTAGCAGCGAGAGCGCACGTTCCCGATCCGACGGATACCGGCTTCCTAGCAATTCTTTTGGCACATTCAGAATTGCGCATCGCAAATCAACATCTGTCACGCGCTCGCCAAGTTTGCCCGCAACATCGCACGCTGCCTCGGAATCGTGCGCCAGAAGCAATCGCAGCAGTCGCTCGGGCTCCGAATGCGCCATCATCAACTGCCCAAGCACCTCGCGTCCGCTATTCCCACGAAGTCGTCCTAACCAACCATCGATTTGCTCTTGCCTCAAAGCCTCGGCTGCAAAATGTTCGAGGAAACGCGCGTGAGAAAAGCCAACCCCATTACCGCGACGAACCAGCAAACCAGCCTGAATCACTCGTTCTAAGGGGGTATTCTCACCCGTCACGTTCCCGTCGGGCAAACCTTCGATTTGGATGTCGGTCACCGTTGCGGTTGGACTCTCGATTGCAAACAGCGCGAGTTTTTCCAGGAACTTGCTAATACGTCTCGCTGGCCATCCATGGCCACCAATCTTTAGTCGCCGTTGGATGTCGTCGATGAATTGCTTTGCAAATGCGCCCATCCATGCAGCCGTATTTTCGTCGGCCGTCGATGGTAGCTCGCCCGCACGTGCCAGGTTCAAGCTGCCAAAGAGGAAAAACGGGCTCCCACGAAATTGACGTGGCAACGCCCGGAGTACAATGGTCGCTTCCGTCGCCGTAGCGCCTTCCTTGTACAGGAAGGTGCGCGCGTTCTCGTCATCAAGCGGCTCAAGCCTGATTTGTCCTATTTGCGATTTCTCGTTCTCGTTTCTCCACGGTTCGAAGAGCGCAGGAAAAAAAGCGCCGAGCGCGTCCTGCAACAGAGGAAGCGCTCCTTCGCGGCAGGTAAATATTACGTTCGATACGTTGCCTAGCTTGCTGCCACGAAAGTCGCGGAGCGCTCGTGCCAATGCTTCGTAGCCGCGTGCCTCATCGACCGCATCGAGCACAACGCGAAGTGTTCGACGCTCTCGTCGTAAAAGCTCTGCCAATTCGATGATTCGCGCTGGGTCCGGAGCGCCATAGGCCGCATGAACGATCTTATGGCTAATTGGATCGGTCCCTTGCAGATCGATGTCCGCGACTGCCGACCAGAATACGGGTTCGATTGAGGCGTAACGACGAGCATGATTGACCGACCACGTCGTTTTTCCCATGCCCGCCGGGGCGACCACCATGAGAAGCGCGCGCTGATGCTCGTGCGTCGCCGCACGTACGAGGCGCTCGGCGTGCGGGCGTGGGATGAATCGATCGAGCGCATGCTGTTTGACACAACCCTGCACCCGTTGGTCGAGTCCTTCGTCGAGGGTGCGCCGGAGGGTTTCCCGCGTGTGCGTGTCGATCTCGATACCAAGGAATTGGCGCCGGAGATCCGGCCGTTCGTCACATAAGCGCCGCGCCAATGCGCACCCATCGACCACGTACAGCGTAACGCGATCGGTTGCCGCATTTTGCTCTAACGTGGAGAGGTCCTCGGCTTTGAGACACCGATTCGTGCAAAGCACAACCGTGCGCGCATCAGCGCATTTCTGACGAATCTTCTGGTAGTCGTTCTCGAACTTGCCGGCCAGGCCATCCTCTTGCGTTGTGTACTCGATAGCCGTATGGCATGCCGTCGGCCCAGCACC
>JANORL010001165.1:0-7444 GCA_031415295.1 Polyangiaceae bacterium
AATCGGGATTCGACCGACCGCGCCCATTGAGAAGGGTCCCGCGCGTGCGCGAAAAATCGGGATTCGACCGACCGCGCCCATTGAGAAGGGTCCCGCGCGTGCGCGAAAATCGGGATTCGACCGACCGACGCAGCGCAACGGGCACCGATAAACCCCCTCTCAGAGCCTTTTCCTGACGAACACCGCGCTTGCTTGCGGTCCCTTATCGCCTTCTTCTTCGACGAACGAAACGGGAATGCCCACGAGAAGATGATCGAATGCAGCGTTTTGAACGCTGTGACGATGAAAATAAATACTTCCCCCTTCAGGACCCTCGATGAAGCCGTATCCTCGGTCGGGGAAAAGTTTCGTAATGTGTCCGTAGGGAGGTGCTTCGTGCGTTTTCACTTCGCCACGCTCTCGCCGTACGAAGTCTTCGAGTTCCCGACCAACCGCATCGAATGCATCGCGAATGGCGATATAAATGTCCTCGTGGAATCGTTGGGGCGGTGGCTCTTTATCGCCCACGAATTCGCCCTCGGGTACGCGAACCTGCACTCGTACGTGATACACCAGAGCCCGTGCTCGCTCGCGGCGTGCAAGCTGCTCCACGATAACCCGACAGGAGCTAATGCGCGGGAAAAACTTCTCTAGTTTCGCCGCTCGCTCCCGCACGACCGCCTCAATAGCGTCAGAATGGGGAATACCTCGAAACGTTATCTCCAGCGGAATCGTCATGGAACCACCTCAGGGGAGCGTTCTGCAACCATGTTTCCCGAACGTTACCTGAAGCGTCATTCAAGCAAATTGTATGCCCACGCTTTATTACTTGTGGCGAGCGGAGACCGTCGACGAAAACGATAGATATTTGCAAAAACCGTCCGAGTTCAGGTATGTTCGTCCTCGGAAGAAACGCAGGAGCATGCACGCGTGAACGACATACCAATCCCCGATCTTCTCCAGTCCAACGCTTCTGCCCGGATCGACGTCGAGCAGACGAAATTCGCAGTGACCATGGCCTTCGCCGGGAGCTCATCAGGCGGCATGTTCGCCGAAGCGCTCGAGCGCGCGACCACTCCCGCGTCGACCTGGGATCCGAATGGTTTCGCAACCGATCTGTTCTTGCAGCAGATCGTGTCGAAATATTTTTCCATTCCTGTAGGCAATGGCGAGGCCACCCTGACTTCAGCAACGTACCTGCTTCGCCTCATGGCCAAACCTCCAGCCGATCCCACGGTGATCTCGTTTCGCCGGGGCATTCTCGACGAACTGTCGAACCAGCCCGAGCAGAAGAAGGCACTCGAGGCTCTTTATCGCGACCTCGTCAAGCTTCGCGGGCATCTCGAGAATACGGGTGGCGCTCGCCGCATGGACCTGAATCGGCACAAGCTCGACACGCTCGCAACCGTCAAACAGATTTTCGATCGTTTGGCTGAAGATTTCGCGACGGCGCACTCGGGTCTACGGCGCCTTGGAGAGTTTGGCGCGGCCGTACTGGCGAGTGAACCTTACCGAGCGCTGCGCGATCTGCTGAGTTACGACCAACAACTTGCGACACTGAACCTCAAGATCAGCGTTGGGGCCGATGGAGAGATCCGCGGGTTCCATATTCTTGCAATCGATGAAGCGGCCCAGAACCCGTTCGTCAATCCATTTTGGCGACGCTGGCTCGCGATGATCGAGCTTTTCCTCCGCGGGTACAAGTTCAGCCAAGGCGAGGTGCTCGCGCGGCTCATCGACTCGGTTTTCACCGGCATCGACAGTCAACTCGTCATGCTTCTCCAGGTTATCGGCGACGTCGAGTTTTACCTTGGAGCGCTTGGCTTCCGGGACAAAGCGCGAGCGGCGGGGCTTGCGGTTTGTCTTGCAGAAATCATCGAAGGGGACAAACCCAGAGAGCTTCACGGGCTGTTTAATCCACTGCTCCTTTTGAACGGCGTCACGCCCATTCCTTGCGACATCGTCGTCGACCCTACGACATCGTCCGTTCTGGTGACGGGGCCAAACTCGGGCGGCAAAACACGTTTGCTTCAGTCGCTCGGCCTGGCGCAGCTCTTGGCCCAGAACGGGCTGTTCGTTCCTGCAAAGAGTGCGCGTATCGTGCTGGCAACGGGGCTCGTCACGTCGTTGATCGAAGGGACGAAGGTTGATCAAGCCGAGGGGCGGTTGGGTATGGAGATGATGCGTATCCGCGCCCTTTTTGAGCGATTGCCGCCAAACTCGATGGTTTTGCTGGACGAACTTTGCTCGGGTACCAATCCATCGGAGGGAGAGCGCATCGTCGAGCTCGTGCTTGGTATGATGCACAAACTCCGTCCGCAAGCGTTTGTTACGACGCATTTTCTCGCGTTTGCGCAGAGGATCGAGCAAGAGAAGAAGGTTCCGGGTGTGCGTTTTTTGCAAGTCGAGCTTGGGCCCGATCGACGTGCCACGTACCAGTTCAAGCCGGGCGTGGCGCAGAGTTCGCTTGCTGAAGAGACTGCCGAACGGCTGGGCGTCACGGGCGATCAGCTCTTGCATTTGATTGAACAGAACTTGCGTAAACATGGGGTTTTGCCACCTCAGGGAGGTTGACAGATGGCAACGTTTCTGACGACCCGTAAGATGTCTCCGGAGCTCGCTGCGCGTGTCGAGACGGCCGTCACGGGCCGGTCCGTGGGTCCGAGCAAGATGTCACCGAGGCTGATTGCTGTGCTGCGTGTTGGCGGCATTGCGAGCTTGATTGGTCTTGTGGTCTGGCTCGTTGCGGTGCAGCGACAGGCGAATGCCGAATTCGAGGCGGATCGTAATGGTCTGCTTGCGCAGCTTCACGAGGATTCGTTGCGGGCCACGGACGCCGACAAGGCGATTGTTTCGCGTATCGAAGCGTGGGGGGGCAAGCATGCTGGGGCATACGGCGGCGACGTTGTTGACGAAACGCTGCGTGGCGCGGGCATGTCGGCGACGCTGGCTCGTCCGATGATGTACCTGCGCGGGCCGCTGGAGGATTTTGGTAGTCCGAAAGGTATTGCGGGGATGGTCGATACCACGTATCGGGATGCGTTTGTCCTGTGCTTGCTCGATCCGCCGTCAAAACGAACGGAGAAAGCGCTTCGGGATGCGGCGCGCGCGGTGCTCGTGGGTGGTGAGCGTATGAAGGTTGCGGCGCACGTCGCGCGTTTTCACACCGCGCGTGTGGGCGTTGCGTTCTTGGCGCCGCAATGGGAAGAACGCGTGCGAAAGGCGGATAAAGTCCGCGATTTGGCGGACATGCGCAGCATGTTGAACCGCGTTTCGCTCAAAGAATCCGTGCATGCCATGAAGGCGCGGCTGTTGCTTGCGGTGATGGACGAGCCACGGGACGGTATTTCTCCGACCGAAATCGACGGAGCGAACAGGCATTACGTGCGCGTCACGCTGCTCGATCTCGAGAATGACAAGGTCCTATTGCAACAGCGCAAGCTTGTGGATCCTGCATGGATCCCGAGTGCCAGGCGCGGCGATCATGCGAATGGTATCAATTCGTGCGAGCTTGGGCTCGAGGTTCGCGCCGTGATGATGGGAACGGATCCTCCCGCGAGGGAATGAGAATAAATAAAAATAATAAATTGAGAATGGAGAATAGAGAATAGAGGAAGGGGTACGTCGTGCCGAACGGCTCATCTACGTCAATAATTACATCCACCTCTACGCACCGGAAAATTTGTTTGGCATGACGATCGCGGGCGTGGATTCATCCGTTCGGTCGAGCTGCCGTCGATCGCATTTCAGGGCGATATCGGGGATTCCGGTGGTAACGAGAGACGTATCGAGTTCACCGCGAAGCCAGAGCGTGCGTTCGACCATGGCGACGAACACCTGTTCCAACGCGTCTTGCACGTGGATACCTTCGAGGATTCCCATCGCTCGCGCGATTGCTTCCATGGTCCCGAGGCCTTGTTCATGCGTCTCTGTACGAAGTCGATAACGGGTTGGAACGCCGGTGGGAAGCGTGACGCAAGGAATGCCCATCAAGCCAGGAACACGCGCACGCACTTTGAAGGCTTGTCTCCATGTGCCATCGGGTACGACAAGCGAAACTGGTAGAGGGGAATCTGCGAATTGGGTCAGCGGGACGGCGTCTTCCGCTGGAAACAGCAAGAGAGGCAAAACCGAGCCATCCCACACGAAAGGTTCCGTTGGCTCGCCTTCATGGCCACGTATACGAGTCTCGCTGTTTACGAGACAATCGACGGCGAGCCGTCCTGAATTCGTTGGTTTACGAGCTTCTAAACGATGAATGACCAGCGTGAGCCGCGTCCGCGTGACGATGCGCGGGATCAACGCGCACAAGCACAAGCTTTCGTGCATGAGGCATTGATCACATCGTGTGTGACTCTTATTTCGCCGACTCATGGGGCGAGATTACCACTGACATGGAGTACGTCAAGATGTCGGGCGCTCGAGTTCCGCTCTGCTGCCACACGGTCCTGCAAGGTGCTGGCGCAAGGTGTTGTTTCTCAAAGCGATGCAATGTCGCAGGATCGTGCACCATCGGCGAAGAATCACAATCAGTCATTGCAACGGCGCACGGATTGCGTCAAGAAGGACGGGCGGATCGAAAGTCTCGACCTCGAACCCGCAAGATGGTCGTCGCATTGTCGTGCTGCGAGCATGGCCGGTTTGTCCGGTGCGTCATTTCGCTTGGAAACGGAGAATCCAGCACAACATGCGAGTTCCGAACAGTCTCTCGTCTCTGGCCAACCAGGGCATCATCGAAGAAGTCGTACGCCCGCTGATGAGCGGGAAAGAGGCCGAGGTTTTTCTCGTGCGCTCCGACGGCGAGCTGCGGGTGGCCAAAGTCTACAAAGAGGCGCATAAGCGGACCTTCAAAAACCGAGCAGAATACACCGAAGGGCGCAAGGTTCGTAACAGCCGCGACCAACGAGCGATCAGCAAACGCTCGAGCCATGGGAAAGCGCAAGACGAAGCCGCGTGGCGATCGAGCGAAGTGGACATCATCTACCGCCTCCGCGACGCAGGTGTGCGAGTTCCGACGCCTTACCACTACATCGATGGCGTGCTGATCATGGAACTCATCACCGACGCCGATGGTAGCCCAGCCCCGAGGCTCGCCGAGGTGAGCTTGGAGGCCGAAGAAGCGGTAAAAGTTTTTGATCGTTTAATGGCCGAAGTGATCCGGATGTTGTGCGCCGGAGTCGTTCATGGAGACCTTTCCGACTTCAACGTGCTCATGGGGGCGGACGGACCGGTGGTCATCGATTTCCCGCAGTCCGTGGACGCCTCGAGCAATCAGAATGCGCGTAAGCTGCTGTTGCGCGACGTCGACAATCTCCAGCGCTTTCTTTCGCGCTTCGTGCCCGAGCGGCTGCCGCGCCCTTATGCGCCGGAAATGTGGGAGCTTTATGCATGCAGCCAGCTCACTCCCGAGACCCGGCTTGTGGGTCGTTATCGCCCGTCGGAAAAACGCGCCGACACCGAGTCCGTGCTGGAGCTCATCGGCGATGCCAACTTTGACGAGCGCAGCCGCCGGGAGAGCCTCGGCCTGAATATGCGAGGTGTGACGCCTCGGAATCCTCCCAGGAATGCTCCGGCGCCGATCCAACGCACCGATCAGCCTCGCCGCTTGCCCATACCCGCGACGCCAAACTCGACCCCCACGACTTCCGCTGGTGCGCGAACGCCAACAACACGAGTGGTGCGTCCATCCAACGAGCGGACCAACGAGCGGACCAACGAGCGGACCAACGAGCGGACCAAGCGTTAAGGGCGGCAGCAGGTGTGCGGCTACGATAATCTTGCCAGCCATCCTATTTCCCGTTCCTTCACGAATATTTCGGCCCAGAAGTTTGAAGAATGCCTCTTCAACCCCGCGTTTTCGGGTTCAAGATACAAAGCGCATTTACCTGTTGAACCCTTTTGGGTGCCCCCTGTCCGTCGAGGCCGTTTGCCTTAGGTTTCGGCGGAGCAAGGGGGTTTCCATGAGGCATGAAAAAAGGCTCTCGAAGCGTGGTCTGTGGTTTGTCGTCGTTACGACATGCGCAATATCGGCCTTTTCCGCGCCGGCGTTGGCGGGCGTAGCCGCGACCGTTCAACAGTCGGCAACCGTGCAAAAGAGTGCGGTATCGCGGATTCTGACCGTCTCTGGGGTCGGCGAAGTGTTGATCAAGGCGGATTCGCTACGCACGAGTATTTCGATTCGTGCCCGCGCCGCATCATTGCAACAAGCGCGTGCGGAGGCTGCGGGCAAGACGCGTGCGGTGATCCAAGCGCTGGAGGCTATGAAGCTCCAGTCTTTGGAAGTGCGGACCGTGGAAATCACAGTGAATCCCATCACGGAGCGAGCCAAACAACCCGGTGAACACGAGTCGCCGCGGATCATCGGCTACGAGGCGGAGAGCACGCTCTCGGTTGCATTAAAGGGCGTCGCGCCCGACAAACTGCGTGCCGACGGGCCGCGCATTCTCGACGTCGCGCTGGCAGCAGGCGCCAATGTCGTCGGCGGGATCGATTTCTTCCTGAGCAAGCCGCGCGAGGCGCACAGGCTGGCACTCGCGGCGTCGGTGCAAGACGCCGCGAAAAACGCGCAAGTGATGGCTGGCGCAGCGACCGTCAAGCTGCTTGGGCTGCAGACGCTTTCGTCCGAGGGTGGGTACGTGTTCGAATACGCACAGCAGTCTGCTTTGAGCGGAGCGGATGCCGCCGGTGCGGTCGGATTCCCTGTCGAGCCTGGCGAGATCCGGGTGACCGCCAATGTGACGGCGAGTTTCCAATTCATGAAATAGAGACATGCTGGCCGAGGCTGCGGATTCGACGATACTGAACGTCGATGACCCACAAGGTCGATGACCCACGTCGAATGGTTCGGTGGCAAGAACCTCGGCCATTGCAGAGTTTTCGTAATCGTTTTTCCTGTCAATTTCCTATCGAACTAAGACAAACAAATACACGCTCGACAAACGACGGGGGCGAACACTGCGCCTACGAGCGATGGATGCTGGATCATGGATAAAAATAATAATTTTTAACAAATATTTTTCGCGATGGTTGCGCGCATGTGGATCATCATTATATTGTCGGTCCCAGGCCCTAGCCCGCGTTGAAAAAATTCCGCGGCGCTTTCAACACCTGGTGCACGACCTCTTGTGAAGAGGGACTCGCCCTGGCTGAAAATGCCGAGGCGAAAACGCAATGATGATTTCGGCGTGAACGTCGAGCTATATTCGACGCACGTGCCGCAATTTCGTTATTTTGCTGGAGAATTCAATGAGCGACAAGAACAAGAAGACGGATTCAAGTGCCAGTGTCGAAACACCCAAGGTCGTCGAAACGCCGAAGGTCGTCGAGACCCACGCTTCCAAACACGCCGTATCCGACGCGCTTCATCGCGCAGAAGACGTGATCGCGGACGCCACCGACACCAGCAAACACACCGTATCGAATGCGGTCCACAAAGTGGAGGATGCGATGGCCGACGCAACGGACA
>JANORL010001166.1:0-29645 GCA_031415295.1 Polyangiaceae bacterium
CCCAGCGAAAGCTGCTGCCCCAGCGAAAGCTGCTGCCCCAGCGAAAGCTGCTGCCCCGGCGAAAGCTGCTGCAAAGAAAGCCGCTCCCGCTGCTAAAGCCGCTCCCGTAAAAGCCGCTGCAAAAAAGGCCGCTCCCGCTGCTAAAGCCGCTCCTCCCGCAGCTTCGGCCGCTCCCGCTGCGAAAGCCGCTCCCCGCGGTCGCGCCAAAAAAACTTCTTGAACCTCGCCCCCTTCGTCGCGTAATGGCTCCGGCCAAACAGGACGAAGACAAACCGCATTGATACGCAGTCAAACTATCAGCGTTTCGACAAACGCTCCTTGATGCGCCGCATTCGCAACAATGCCGCGATCAACAGCGTCACAGTTGCGCCAAACTCACCACTCGATTCGCTCGACGAAGCACAATCACAACCCGTCGCCCGCGATGGCTCGGCACCACCCGATCCATTTGTCCCATTTGTCGCGAGTTCCCCGCCAGTTCCACCCATACCGCTCGAAACACTTGAATTTGGATCGGAGATCGAGATCGTTGCGTCGTGCCTTGTAACGAGCGAGGGTTTGGCCGCGTCACTCGTTTCGTAAAACGCCAACAAATCCTTGCCGCTCGCGTCCGTAACGTTTGTTGCGGCCAAAAACTCGACATACGCACGCGTAACGGGTTGATAATAAACACGGGCCGAAAAAACGTTCTCCCCTGCGATACCTTCAGGAATTGTCAAGTCAAATGATGCCTCGTCGTAATGACGAAAACCGACATCCGGTTGGCCATAGTCGATTTCAGACGTAGGGAACGTACCCGTAGTCGCCACGAATCCTTTGGGCGGAATACGCGTGTCCGAAAGAATCATGTCGTGCAGGGCAAGGTGCTCGGAAGCTTCGGCCGTTATACCATTCCAATGACCGTGCTCCGCGCGGTAGACATGTGTCGAGCCCGCGCCGATGATTTCCCCGCTCACATCGTCATATCCACCACGTAGAAATGTTTCGTCGCCGTTGGGCGCAACAAGAACCAGGGCAATCCACGCGCGGCGTCCTTCGGCATATCCAGTCGGGAATTTGTGACCCGATAGGTTTTCTACGCGTACGGTCACGGTGATGTTGGCCCCCGGTTTCGCGTTCTTAGGAATGGATAGAATTTTAACTTGTGCCGCGGATTCAAGCGTTTTTTGTGTCCGATCGAGCGCGAGCGCAAACGCATCGGGATAAGCATTGGCGCGTGCGACGTCGGCCGCCATGACCGCACGAATACCAAACAAATTGGCCCCGACGAATGCATGATTGCGAGGATTTTTTCGGAAAGGAGCATTCGCGGAGGTCGCCACGGGAGCGTCGCCTTCGATTCGTGCCAAATGACAGTCGATACATTCCGCTTCGCCATTGACGGCAAAATCACTGTTTTGCCATTCTTGGTAAGTCGTATCGAGCGGAAATTCGAGGGGCGTTTGGTTGCCCGAAACATCACGCAACATACGACCGGGATGAGTGACCTGATGGCATTGGCCGCAAAAATGCGATGTCGATAAATCGGGATCGACCGCGGTTGAATGCACCGCAGCGACGCTGTCAGTGTACGGTCCTCGTTTGTCGAGGGCGTTTGAATACACGATTTGCGCGTTGCCCACTTTGTAGGGCGCATTGGATGGTCCCGAGGCCACGGCCCGATGACACGTATCGCACCCAATGCCTTGTTTATCGACCGCATCGAATGCACTTCCATCCGCCGGTATCGCGTGACCGCGCACGAAGGCAATCGGCGAGTGACAGCGTAAACAAAAAGTGCCGATGCCCGGAGCGTCCTGGTTCGCAATGGCCAAAGCAGCTCGAAAAATGGGATCTCGAGCGGCATTACCCATCATCGTTCCCGCCCAAGAATCATGAGGAAGATACGAACGATCCCCGGCAAAACCACCACCATGGCAAAGGGCGCAACCGTCCGCGCCTTCGAATTGACCTCCGAAATCGAGTTCACCGGGCTTGGTTCCACCCAGGTCATCGAATCCCGCGTGAGCCGGCGTAGATGACGAAAAAAACGCGACCAGCGCCAACATGAACGCTAAAACTAGTTTGTCCGAAAGGAACCGCAATGTGCGCATGAACCTCGCCTTTCTTTTAGAGGGTGTTCATCAGGCGTCGCGAGCGTTGTGCTGCTAGGAAGGGCGGCGGAAGCGCACATCGTACGCTGAGCAAGCCCGACCGACGCAGCGCAACGCGCAGCAGCCTGATGAACACCCTCTGCCTGATGAATACCCTCTATGCTTCGGCGTGTTCAAGCTTGGTCCAATCGAGCGTCATGTTCGACCCGAATTCAAGGCGATCGACGTCTTCGAGAATCAGCGCGGATATCTCTTTGCCATTCTTGCGTACTCCGTTCGTACTGCCTGTATCGATGGCCCAGACTTCCGAACCGATACGCACGAGCAAAAGGTGCACCCGCGATACGTTTCTATCGATTTCACCAAGCGACAATCCGCAACGTTCATAACGACCGATCAAAAGCCCTTGCCCGAGCCGTTCTGCGGAAACGCTACGTTTGGCTTTCGCGCCTCGCGATTGCAGGCGAATCGTCGCCCAGGCCAATTCCGGTTCTTCGTCGTCCACCAAAAGCAGCGGCGGAGCAAGAGTCGTGATGCGCGAGGCTTCCTCAAAACCACGATATGGCCCCCCTTTGCGCCTAGGCGGAGGCAATGCAGCCACGCCGGCGCGGCGATCGGATGGTGATGGCGATCGACGATCCACAAACGACCGCATGGGCAGACCATCCCAAGCGACGGACGCTCGAGCTGGCCAATTCTCACCCGCGCCACAAGGCAAACACCAAAGGGCAAATGGGCCAATGGCGATATATGTGGGACCACTGGAAACCACAGCACAATTCTTATTTCCGTCTTCCGTGGAAAACGGCTCGCGCGTATTGAGGTCCCATATACGAATCATGGGAGTACCGGGTTTCTCTTCGAGAATCAGGGCGACGACATGACGCAACGAGACGCGGTCCGAAGGCAGTCGAATACGGCATTTCGTATGCCTGCCGATGGTCACCATCGATTGCGATTCAGCAAGGTCGGCGGCGATGAGGCGCATGTCATTCGCAACCGTCCCAATAACAAACGCGGGTCCTCGAGCAGCTCGGGCGAGGTCGGCAAGACGATCGTAGGCCACGAGAAACGATTCCCGTGGACCCGGAGCGGCGGCCAGATCGACGCCTTCTGCGAGAAAAAGCGTGTTTCCGTTGCGGAGCTGCGGACCAAATACGCCTGTGGCTTCCGGATCTTCTGGGTCACGAGATCGCATCGGTCAACATCCATTGGTGCATGGAAGGTGGCGGGGCGCAACCCTGACAAGCACGAAGGGTGCGGCATGCTCGGAAGTTTTCACGATATACTCGGTCACGCATGACCTCCTTGGGGTCCCAAAACGAGTTTGCAACGAGCGTGCCGGATGATGTCGATTCGACAAGCGAAGGCACGATCACGCCTGATCCGTTTTTGGCCAAAGTCGCTCGAGTCCCTACGCGTGCAGACGCTTTCGCGAGCACAACACGCGCGGGAGACAAGTTTGGACGCTTCGAAGTACGTGGAGAACTCGGGCGTGGAGGCATGGGAATCGTGTACGTCGCGATCGATGCGACGCTAGGGCGCGAAGTTGCTCTGAAGGTGCTTCCTGCATCGGATGATATCGAAAGGCGGCGGCGATTTTTGCGCGAGGCGCGATCGGCTGCGGCGGTCACGCATCCGGGAATCGCGACGGTGTATGACGTCGGCGAGCACGACGGGGCGGTATTTATTGCGATGGAGCTGGTGCGGGGTAAGACGCTGCGCGCGTGGCTCGATGACAACCGCGTCATTCCGATCGTTGAAGCTCAAAGGATTGGCCGATCGATCGCGCGAACGCTGGCGAAGGCGCATGAACTTGGCGTGGTACATCGGGATTTGAAGCCTGAAAACGCGATGCTCACGATCGACGGTGACGTGAAGTTGCTCGACTTTGGCCTTGCCAAATTCGTCGGTCCGCATCTGTCCGATAGCTCCGATGGTGGATCGACTTCGGAAACCCAAGAAGGGCGGATCATGGGCACACCGTGTTACATGTCGCCCGAGCAAGCGCGGGGATTGCCGATCGATGCACGAAGCGATGTTTTTTCGTTTGGCGTGATGTTCTACGAACTGCTCACGGGGCGCCGGCCTTTTTCTGGCGCGACGTCGGTGGATTTGTTGGCATCGATAACGAGAGACGAACCCACTGCGGTGATCGAAGTCGTTCCGGGAATTTCCGAAAACGTGGCTCGTGTCGTGACACGGTGCTTGCGAAAAGCTTCGGCGGACCGTTATGCGGATGCGGGCGAGCTGGCAACGGACCTCGAAAAGGCGTGCATGGCGACGGCCGACAAGCCGCTTGTACTACAAAACGAAGTGACGTCGACCGCGACAGCGACCGAAGCAACACGAGCGAAGCGTTTGTCTCGGCGGAACACGGGCACCGCGGTGGGTTTGTCGTTGATTGCGGCGGCTGGTTTCGCGGCGTGGCACATGTCGTCGGATGCTGCGTTGAAATCGGGAGCGCTGGCGAGTCCGGTGACGTCGATTTCGTCGGTGATGACGCGAGAGATCACGACATCCGCTCCGTCGTCTCGTGCAGATGCAGTCGAGTCGTACCGGAAGGCGCAGGCGGAATTTCGCCACGGGTCGCCGTGGGTTTCCATCCTTCTGCATGCGGTCGAGCAGGATCCGACGCTGGTGGAAGCGCACGTGCAGATTGCGGCGTCGCGGCTTTTTCACGTCAACGCGGAGCTGACCCGTGAGCATTATCGGCGCGCGGTGGATTTGTCCGAGTCGCTTCACGAGAAGGATCGCGTATTGCTCGATGCGGTCGAGCCGCTCGTTTTACAACAACCTTCCGATTGGGCGGAATCGATTCGACGTTTTTCGAAGGCCGTAGAAAAATTTCCGAATGATGCTCATTTTTGGTTTTACCTGGCCACAGCAACGGCCAACTTCGAGGATTTCGGCAAAGCCAATGAACATGTTGCCCATGCCATTCGCCTCGATCCCGAATTCGCGTACGCACGAAGTTCGTTGGCGATGAACATGGCGTATGAAGGTCGATTCGAAGCGGCCGAAGAAGCGGCCGAAAAATGTTTGAAAGTCGTTCCGGAATCGATTTTGTGCATGGACCTCATTTCGAGATTGCGTCTTCGTGAAGGTCGGTGTGAAGCGATGGCGGCAATTGGCCGGCGAATGATTGCCGCGGGCGAATCACGCAATCTTGGGGAAATCGTTCTTGCCAGGTCACTTGCGGCACGAAGTCAGCCGTTGGCTACGGTCGAACAAGCTATTGATCAAGCCGAAGCGAGTCGCCTGGGATCGCCTTCGCCCAATACGATCGTCATCAAGAAACAATTCTTGGCTTATCGAGCACTTGCACGCATGTTGGCGGGTGATTTCGAGGGGGCGGAACTTCGAGCACGGGAATTAGAAACGCTTTCGCAAACGAGTCGCATGCAAGAAGAACGCGGAGCGGTCGCCAAGCTGCTTGCGCAAGTCCTGCTCGAGACGGGAAAAATTCGCGAAGCTGGTGATGTCGTGATGCGGTTTTTGGATCGGCGCGATGCATGGGAACCGAATCCAAGCGCCGAGGATGTGGCTGTCGCGCAAGATGCAACGCCATTTCTCCTGTTTGCTGCGGCCGAAGCGGAACAGTTATCGGTCGCCGCAAGGGTGTCGCGACGAGATGCATGGCTGCGAGATTGGGAAGCACGCGTGACGCCCGTGGCCAGGAATTACCTGTGGATGCACGCATATGCATCGACGGCGTATTCGGCTGAGGAAGCGAAAAGTGCGTTGGATGTATTGTCTCGACAAGCGCCGCTTCCGCCATTTCGTCCAGAAACGTTGGCGGATGCTTATGTAGGTCGGACGTACCTGTTGACCGGACGAACGGACGACGCAATTACGTGGCTCGGGCAAGCGACCCAAAGTTGCGCCGCGTTGCAATTTCCGTTCGAGCAAACGCGTGCTTTTTTGTGGCTCGGGCAAGCAAAAGAATCGAAAGGCGACACGAAAGGTGCGTGTGGGGCGTATCGCGTCGTGCTCGATCGATGGGGCCAGGCCAAACCCAAGAGTGTGAGTGCCGAACACGCTCGAGCGCGGGTTTCAGCACTAGGTTGTCGATACGACGTGAAGACGTAAAGACGTGACTCAGTCGTCACGCGGTTTGCGAATCCGAACCGGCGGCATGGGTCCGGCAGTGTTGGCAGCGAGCGTGGCAGATGCTTCGTGTTGGTAGGCGCCGATCGTTGCGCGCACGATGGGCGGCAGAAAAATCTGTTCGAGGTCCACGGTGGCAAGCGACGCAGCGACCGTGGCGATGCGATCGACGAGTGGTGCGCGTTGATCGATGATGATCACGCGTTTGCCTCGTACGACGCACAAACCACCACGCCACTTGCGTGCGTCGGACAAATTGGGATCGAAGGATTCGGAGCGCACGGTGATGTCCGCCTTGTTCGCTGCGCGCACCAGCTCTTCGAAGAGCCGTCCGAGGTCCATGCATCCGAGGGTACGCGCGTCGAGCACGAGCGGCGCGCGTTTCATTGCTTTTTGATAAGCTGCTTGGTGGGTCTCCATCCGCATGTCGTTGGACAGACCCTTGGTGGAGATTCTCGTGCGTCTTTCTTTTCGTTGGGGGCTGGTTCTGACGGCACTGGCAGCACCTGCTGCGTGGCTTGCACCTGGATGCGGATCACGCACGGACATTGGTGATTACGAGGGCGAAGAGGAAGAAGACGCCTCGACGGCGGACGCGACAAACGAAGACGGTGGACCGGACGGACAAACGGATGCACTGCCAGATGTGCAAGACGACGTGCAGAACGATGTCGTCGAGGATGTAGCGCTCGATGTCGTCGAAGACGCCGTGATCGATGCGCCGATCGATGCACCTCAGGATGTCGGGCAGGACGTTGCTGAAGACGTCGTGATCGATGCGCCGATCGATGCGCCTGAAGACGTCGTCATGGATTCACCGCTCGATTCACCGATCGATTCACCGATCGATTCACCTGTCGATGCTCCTGTGGATTCACCTGTCGATGCTCCTGTGGATTCACCTGTCGATGCTCCTGTGGATTCACCTATCGATGCACCGCCCGATGGTCCGTGTGGGGACTTCGATGGCGACGGATACACGTCGTGCGATGGCGACTGCAACGAAGGCAATCCACTGATCAACGCTGGCGCGTACGACTTCCCGAACGGCGTGGATGATGATTGTGACGGCCAGATCGACAATCCGTTCATCGCGTGTGGAGCGGGCTTGCAGTACACGTCGCAAGATCCGATCGACTACGCCAACGCGATCGACTTGTGCCAACAGACGACGCTGGACGCGATGGGGGCAAACAAGCGTTGGGGGCTCATTTCGGCAGAGTTTGTCTTAGCCGATGGTACGGGAACACCGAGTCCGCAATCGCATGCGATCATCACGTCGATGGGTTCGGTGCTTGGGCCACGTGCGAACGAAAATTTTGTGCTTCTTTCGACGGGTTTGGCGGCGACACCGAGCCAGCCGTACTACCAGTTCGGAACACCTCAAGGAGGTACGGATTTTGGAATTTCGTCGGCGTTGCCGCCTGGATGGGGACCAACGAACAAGGCTGGTTGTCCGGTACCGTTCGTGGCGACAGCGTTTAACCCAGTGAACCTGAAAATCAAGATTCGTACCCCGACAAACGCTGGGCGGTTTGCGTTCGAGCATGGGTTTTGGTCGTCTGAGTATCCCGAGTATGCGTGTTCGCCGTTCAACGATTTGTGGGTGGTTTTGTTGCAGTCGGGGGCGTCGGGAATTGCGAACAACCACAACGTCGTGTTCGACAATCAGGGCACACCGGGATCGGTCAACGTGAACTTTTTCGATCGGTGTGTGGCAGGACCAACCGGTTGTCAGGGCACACCGGGCTTCAATTTTTGCTCAGGTGGCAAGAGTGAACTCGCAGGCACCGGCTACGACGAACCCATCCTTGCGTGCAACAACGTACTGAGCTCCGTGGGAGGCAGTACGGGGTGGCTCACGACGGAAGCACCTGTTCTTGCTGGGGAAATCATCACGGTTGAGTTTGTCGTGTGGGACTCTTCGGACGGCATCTTCGACTCGGCATCGATGGTCGATTATTTTCGGTGGCTCCAAACGAGCGTCGCGACACCGAAAACGTTCCGCCCCTGAACGTGACAAGCGTGCTTTGCAGGCAAAACAAGGCGGTTAGATGCGATTGCGGACGCGGCGTATTCTTGCTGCTCGAATCTTCTTCAACATCAGCGCAAACCATTGGTTGACGACGTCGGCAACGCGTGTTAGTGGGAAATTCCGTAGCGTCTGCGGCCGAGTGGGAACGAATGTGCGTTTCCCGGCCGTGTCGGGTGAAAGACCCAACGCGTGACCGTCGAGCAAGCACGATCGTCACGTGCGACGCACACCACCGAAGAGCGCCCGGGCAATTGGGGCGCCCGAAGGGCAAGATCGAAATGACGTTTACTGATGCAGCGGCCGAGGTGCTTCGCCTTATCGGCAGGCCGCTCCACTACAAAGAGATCACAGATATCGCGATTGAGAAAAACCTTCTCAGTCACGTCGGCAAGAGCCCCGAAGTCACCATGGGTGCGCGGCTCGCCGCGATGCTCAAGAAGGATACCTCGGACACGCCGCTCATCCGGGTGAAACCGGGCATATTCGCGCTCCGTGAGTGGGATGAGAAGACGTTGCGAGCGGGAGCCGACGGCAAAAAAGGCCGGGGCCGCGGACGACAGGATGCACACGCGAGGCGTCCAGACGCGGAAGTCGATGGCGATGCGGTCACAACCGACGCAGGGGACGATGACGCAGGGGACGACGCTGCTGCGGCAATCGACACGAAGAGCGAGCACGCAGCAGAAGCCGTAATCGCTGCGCCGATGCCCGTTGTAGCAGCGGCAAGTGACGACGACGATGACGATGACGTCGTCGCTGCAGCTCCTCCACCGGTGCCTGTCGCGGCAGCCGTCGCGCCTCCGGCTCCACGTGCATCTGCACCAGCACATGCGCGTATCCCGGAAGAAGACGTGGATGCCGAGCCGGCCGGTCCGGACGACGTCATGCGTGCCGAAGCGGTTGCTGGCGCAGCCGAAATGTTCGACGAAGAAGAAGACGACGATCAACCGATCTTGGGTGGCGGAGACGAACGCCCAGGTGCTGGTCCAGCCGACGGAGCCGACGGACGCCGTCGCCGACGTCGTCGTCGTCGTGGTCGGAGCACCAACGGCGAACAACAGCCGGGAATTTCTTCGAGCAGCGGAGCACTGCCGTCCTACATCGCAACGCCCGCGTTCGAGAACCGCGGCCGAGAGCAAAACAATTTCGGTCGCGACCGAGATGTGCCGCGGGATGTGCCGCGGGATGTGCCGCGGGACATGCGGGATGTGCGGGACGTGCGGGACGTGCGGGACGTGCGGGATGCGCGTGATTCACGTGAGCCGACTGCGGAAGCCGTTTACCGTGGACCTCAAGTCATCGAAATTGGCCAAACCGAGTCGCACCCAGCACTCGATGACCTGGCTGGTCGCGAGCTTGCCGATGCAGTGACGGCGATCCTGTCGACGTTCGATCGTAACGCCGGCGCCGTCTCGCTACGCCAGATCGCAGAAACGGCGCAACGACGTGGACGTCTCGCCGGAGACCCGCAGCTCGTTCAGTCCCAAGTTGCAGCTGCTGTACGAGCCGACAACGCTCGACGCATAACGGCTGGACAACGACCGCGCTTCCGGTTTGCCGGTGGTCGCGTTGCTCTCACGGATTGGCTCCTCTCGGGCGACCTCGCGCGCCTCGAACAAGAAGCGCTTTCCGCTGTCGAACGTTACCGCGATGGAGCTCGTCGCGCGTTTGCCCGCAAGCTTGCCGAGCTTCCTGGACACGCGTTCATCGAAATCTGCGTCCTGGCGCTCGAACGTATGGGCGTGGGACAACTTCGAGCGCTTCGTCGCGCAGGTGCTCCGGGAGCGGAAACGCATTTCTCGGGCATGCTCAAGACGTCCGGCGAAGAGATTCGCCTCGCCATCATCATCCGTCGTGATGGTCGCGAAATCGGTCGTGAACGCGTAACGGAACTGCGCGGATCGCTGCACCACTACGCACAGGCAACGGTTGGTTGGATTTTCACCAGCGGCCAAATCCTGTCCGGAGCACGCGACGAAGCCGCCATCACGGGCACAGCACCGATTGCCCTCTACGACGGACTCTCGGTCGCCCGCCTTTGCGAAGACAATGATGTCGCGGTCATTCGAGCACGTTTGCCGATTGCCATCCCCGACGTCGACCTTCTCGAAGCCCTCCGCGCCTCCTAAAGCCCAGACAAACCACCTCGATCCCCACGCGCTCACACGAGCACGTGGGGGCAGGTCGTTTCCCCTCCGCGAGTTGACTCGTCCTACATTTCCTGCAACGGTCCAGGCCGCATGCGCGTCGTCTTGTTCCTCGCCCGGATTTGTCTCGCTGCCTCTGCACTACTCATGGCCGCATGCGGCAAACCCCCGCCAACATCGGTGTTTCCTTCCGCTGACGCGGCCCTCGACCGGATGAAAGCGACGTACGCCTGCGTCAACGGCGTTCAAGGCACGGCGAAAATCGACCGATTTGCACCGGAAGGACGTGTGCGCGGCGAGGTGCTCCTGTTTGCAGTGAACCCCGATCGCGTGCGTTTCGACGTCATTAGCCCCTTTGGCGCGCTCATTTACACACTCACTGCCGATGGCCAACGTTTCCAGATGCTGGATACGAAGGAAAAACAGTTCCTCTACGGGCCAGCAAGTCCTTGCAACCTCGCCCGCATGACCCGCGTGCCGATCCCTGGCCATGCACTCGTTTCGATCCTGCGTGGCGAAGCGCCTCTTCTCGTGCATCAACCCAATCAAGCCACGATCGCCTGGGATCCCGACGAAGGTCACTACCGCGTCATCATCCCCAGCACACGTGACGCTCGGCAAGAAGTACATTTGGCGATACGGCCGGAGGACTGGGACAAACCGTGGTCAGAACAGCGCCTACGCGTGACCTATGTGCTCGTCTCGCAACGCGGAGGCGACGTTTACACCGCCGAAATGAGCAACCACGCTGCTGCTGCAACTTCACCACCCCGCACGGACCCCGATGGCATCGACGACCCCATCCCGCCCATTGGTGGTCAATGTGATGCGGAGCTACCGCGATCCATCCGCATGCGCGTTCCGCACACCGAAGAAGACGTCATTTTTCAGTACAAAGAGGCCCACTGGAATCCGCCGATTCTTCCTGGCGCATTTGGTCAACCCACACCGGGCGGCGTGCGCTCGCTTTACGTCACGTGTGAAGAGGGCGTTCATTAGGCTGCTGCGCGTTGCGAATCGTCGGTCGGGCTTGCTCAGCGTACGATGTACGCTTCCGCCGCCCTCCCTAGCTTCGCAACGCTCGCAACGCCTAATGAACGCCCTCTAAGAAGTTCAATCCCCGAACGAAGCGCGCACGAGTCCCGGGACGTCCGTGATGATTCCGTCGACGCCGATCGCCGCAAGGTCGGTCGCTTCACGCACGTCGTTCACGGTCCATACGTTCACCAGCAACCCTCGACGCATGAGCCGTTGCATCGTGGTGTCTCGGATGAGCGTCCGTTCGACGTGTAGACCGTCTCTCCAAGCCTTGCCCGTTTCCAAAGCGAACATCGACCACCTGGATCGATGCACCAAGAGTGCTCGCGGCATCCTCGGCATGAGCGTCGCAAACGTCGCAAGGATCAGCGGATCGAAACTCGACACGATGATCGGCAAGTACGGATCGATCGACGACAATTGTCTCGCCGTTGCATGGGCCAAGGGCAAACGCTGCGGAACGCCGTGCTTGATCTCTACGTTGACGCGCAAGTTACGCGCGCGCGAAAAACCCAGCACCTCGCTCAATCGCGGCGCCCGCTCTCCGTCCCCCACATCGATGCGCCGAATTTCCTCGTACGGCAGTTCAGCCACGTGACGATGATCTCGACCGTGCGTCACACGCTCGAACGTCGCGTCGTGCATGACGACGAGTTCACCGTCGGCACTGAGACGCACGTCCAGCTCGATTCCATCGGCACCATCCAGCGTCGCTTTCTCGAAAGCAGCCAAGGTATTTTCAGGCGCCCCTGAACTACCGCGATGCCCATACACCCAGGGTCTTCGGCCGGGCTGACGACGAAACGCGTCGATCCCACGCCCGCGCATGCTCACGAATCGAGCTCCCGAACAATCGATGCCGCCACCTCGCGTGCTCGTGCCACTTCCGCAAGTGGAAACGTTGCAGCACCAACGACCGGATGTCCTCCGCCTTCAAAACGTCGGCAAATCGAAGCGATGTCGTGCCGTCGCGGCATGCCCGACCACGGGTTGTATCCGACGGAAACTTTGCAGTGATTCTTTGACCTCAAAACAGTTACCGAATAGGTGCACTGGGGAAAAAGTGCGTAGGCGATGAACTTCAAACTGGCATCCATCACGACGTCGGCGACGTCCACGAGCACGACGCTCCCCATGACGACTCCGTTTTGTTTTACGCGAGCACAGAAGGCATCTTGCGCAAGGGCGATGGGACGAAAGAGCTGCGCCACCTTCGGGTCTTTGGCCACTTCGTCGATGGGTCTTTCGAGAAGCTTCGGCACGATGCCGTGGATGAATCCGCCATCGCCATGATGTTCCACGACGGCAGCGAGTTGCAGAACGGGTTCGCTGCGATCGACGGCTTGCTCGGCGGATTCGAAGCGCGCGGCGTCGATGATGTCTGCCCACCTGATCAGCGGTTCGAGGTTCTTGCAGCTGACGTCGAAGTGCTTTGCGGCGATATCGGCGATGAGTTTCGTGCACGAGCTGTACGTGGGTTCGTAAAACACGCGCGTCGGACCGTTCAACGCATGCACTTCGAGCGCTTCGTTTTGTTCCTCGACAGACCCAAAGCCCGTGACGTGGTGATCGAAGAACCAGGTAAGTCGAGCGCTCTTCGTGTAGCGAAAATCGAGGATCGCGTTCTCGTCGCCGTCGAGCCACGCTTCGGGAATCATCGACATTCCCGGACCATAACCGCAGGATCGATAACGGAACGATCGTTGCTCTTTGGGGTCGATGCTGCGAACGAGGTGGTTAAACAGAGCAGCGCTGGCCATGCCGTCAAAGCAGTGTCCGTGCGTGGCAACAACGACATCTTTCGGCTTCTGCACGTGCGAAGCGGTAGCACGTCGGAGGCACGCGGGCACCTTCGCGGCAGCGACGAGAGGCGCGACATTCGTCGTTCGGTATCGTGGAGCAACGAGAGTCCTGGGATTTCGCAAAAGCCACCGGCCTCTTCGACGACAGAAGACGTTGCAAGGCCCGAACATGGTCGGGTCCAAGGTTGCAACTTGCTCCGACAAACGTAGCGCCAAGACGAACCCAATCGGCAGCGATCTTCACGCAATCCATTCTGCTGCCAGCGGTCCATCGAGGATCGTCCCCATGATCGTTGTTCCTCTCGATAGGATGAGGCGTACGGCTCGGGTTCAAATGTGAAGGGCTCACGCTCATGAGTTCGTCTGCATCATCGAACGTTCCACGTCACGCGACGCATCGCTACTACACGACACTCATCGCGGTGGGCTTGGCGCTGATGGTCATCGGCCTGTTTGGCATACCCAACATGCTCGCTTCGGAAAGCGTCTTGAGTATGACTTTGCCGCTCTCCGCCATGATCATCGGCGTCATGCTCTCGGCCCTTGGTTTCGTGGGTCGAAAATCCGGCACAGGTGTGCAACTCGTCAACTCGTCGTTCGATCTGATCGCTCGCGGACGTCTAGCCGACGCCGAGAAGCTGCTCGACGAAGCAGACAAGACAAACCGTACACCGCTCATCCAGTGCGTCGCGATCATTCAGCGTGGACTCATCGCTATGCGTCGCGGCGATGCGAAAACGGGTCTCGGACATCTCGATCGCGCCATCGAGATGAAGGCAGGAATCCTCTACCGACAATCCGTTCGAGTACAAACGGTCAACGCTCTTGGCATCCGCGCCTTTCTCCGTGCAGCTACGGGCGATCGCGAAGGCGCTCGCGCCGACGCGAAAGCGCTTCGTGAAAGTCCCGACGCATTGCCGCAAGCGCTCGCTCGTGCCGCACTTGCCGAAGCGATCTGCATCGAACGTGAAGGTGATCGCGACGCGTTACGCAAACACCTCGCCGAACATCGTGACTTGCTCTTCGATGTCACCGATCGTCGCGAACGCGCCATCGTTCGAGCGTTCCAACGTTTGCTCGAAACGACAGCGACGAGCGTGTATCGCAAGGGCGCCAAACTCGATTTGCATGGAGACGATCCGCCGCTCGCTGATTGGGTTGCGCAACTGGTGCCCGCTGCAGCACCGTTTGTCGAGGCACCCCGGCCCCAGAACCCAACGAACGATTTGGCTGTTACCGTTGCATCGGAAGACGCCAAGAAGGCCGTAACAAACGCGCGCAAAAACGCCGAAAAACAGGCAACAAAGCCTCGCTCTCTACGTAAAAGCGTCCTCGTCCTCTGGGTCGTGTTGCTTGGACTCTTCGTCGGAGTCTGGAAGACCCTGATCCCAGATCAATACACCGACGATGGAACAGGATTGCCACCAAAGGCCGAATGGGATTGGAACTCGATTCTTGCGGGACTCGCGGCAACCTACGTCATCATTTTCGCAGCAGCCGCCGCCGGCCGCGTAGCAGCAAGGATCCGCGCCAATCGACAAACACGCGAGATCTTCGCCGCACTCAACCTCTCTGCCCAAGGAAAACTCGACGAAGCCAACGCAGCCCTCACCGCACTTGCCGGCAGTCCTTTCGCCCTCGTCAAAGCGCAAGCGTTTCTCGCACTCGCGTCCATCGCCGAGCGACGCGCGGATCTCGCCGGCGCGCTCGATCATTGCGACAGAGGTATCGCCAGTTTGTCTCGGTATGTGTTGCGTATCTCGGCCTCCGACATCCTCTTGCCGGACCTCATGTCGCAACGCGCGTTTGTCTTGGCCGCGACGGATCGTTACGACGAAGCCGAAGCGGAACTCGCTTCCCTTCCCCCGGCGTATCCGTACCGCAGTCGGGCGCTCTTGCGTGTGCGTCTCGTCTCGCTCGTGCGCCGTGGAGACCTCGACGCCGCCGCCAAACTTGCTTCCGAAACGAACCTCGATTTGCCACTCACTGCCCGCGACGAACTGCTCGCTGATGGCGTATGCGCCGCGGTCAAACCCGAATCGGTTGGTGCTGGCGAAGTGCCGCGCATCCGCCGAGAACTACGCACCGTTGATGCACTTCGTCCCTGGCTCGCTGCGGTGGCGCCAGCGGCGCTCGAGGCCATCGAACGTATCAACGACGAAACCGTTCCTACGCGCAACGACGTGAACGACGATCAGGCTGCTGAATCAGAAGCGCATGCTGAAGCGGAAGCGGCACGAGAAGAGCCGTCTCTTCATCGTGCCGCACGGACGTTGTAAATTATTTTGAGCTGAAACTACTTGGCGGGCTTCTTGCCGACGGTGTCGAAGTACGTGAACTTCTTGCCCTTGATTTGAACGACCACGATGGGTTTGTCCGCATTACGTTCCGCGTTGATCGTGATTTCACCCGTCGCGCCAAGAAACCCTTTCGTCTCGGCGATCGCGTCGCGAATCGATTCTGGCGTGTCGGTTTTCGCACGCCCAATCGCATCCGCGAGCAGCAGCGCGGCATCGTAACCTTGCGCGGCCAATGACGACGGCTCGTGCTTGAAACGCTCGCTGTATTTCTTGACGAACGCCTTCGAGTTTTCCGACGGCATGTCGGGCGCATAATGATTCGTGAAGTACGCGCCTTCCATTTCTTCGCCCGCTCCTTCCACGAGCGATTCGTCGTGCCAACCATCACCACCGATGAACATCGACCCCGCGATTCCCGTAGCTTTTGCTTGCCGCGCAATCGGCACCATCGCGTTGTAATAAACCGGCGCGTAAATCATCTCCGGGCTCGCACCCTTGATCTCGTTCAAATACGTCGTGAAGTTCGTCTCGTTCTTCAAGAAGCTTTTCTCGATGACGATCTCCATCCCGACTTTCTTTGCTTCCGTACGAAATTCGTTGGCCAAACCCGACGAGTACAAATCGTCGGATGCGTAAAGAATCGCGACCTTCTTCTTGCCGAGTTTTTCCGCCACAAATCGAGCGCCCATCTGACCCTGCACGTCGTCGGTGAAACACACGCGGAACACGAACGGTCCCACCTGCGTCACGTCTGGATTCGTCGACGATGGAGTGATCATCGGAATCTTTTTCTTGTTCGCGACGATGCCCCCAGCCTTGGAACGCGACGACGCAACTTCGCCGAGCAACGCGACCACTTTGTCGCGATCGATGAGTTGCAAAACTTTGTTCGAAGCTTCTTGCGGATTCGACTTGTCGTCTTCGAACAAGATTTTGATCTTCTTGCCTTTGACGCCGCCTTTGGCATTGACCTCTTCGATAGCGAGTTCGATGCCTTCTTTCGTCGACGTTCCGAAACCGGTTTCAGCACCGGACAAACTCAGGTACGCGCCGACTTTCCATTCATTGGCCGCCGCGCCGCCAGAATCTCCGGTTGCTCCTGCATCCGGCTTTTTACCGCATCCCAAACCAGCGACACCCAGCGCAGAAAGCGCCAAGGCAGTCACGATCCAACGTCGTCGTCCGAGCATATTCACCGTTCCCTCCAGTCGTCGTCGATCATGAAAAACAAGCTGATCGTAGGTGGGCAATTCCCCCAGCGCCGAATGAATCGTCTACACCGGTGATCACGGCACGTCAGCCCAAATGTGCGGTCAGGGACGTCAAATGCCCAAAGCAGACGACAACGCGACGATCTCAGCATGTTCAGAAATTCATTCGAGGAAACTCTTCCGCAATTCTGGTTCATGCACTTTGTCCGCACGCGCGAGCAGCCATGCGTGCGCATGGACAATGCCCGCACGAGCGGCATCCATATTTGTTCGGACACGGCAAACACCGACGTAGCGAAACGTTTGGGCGGAGGCGCCCCCATCGAATACCACATTCCCTACAACTCGCGTCGCACGGCAAAAACAGTCAGCAGCCGTTTGTCTCGGTCACGCGACAACATACGCGCCAACAAATCCTCGACTTGCTCGGGTACGCCATTACGCAATTCGTCCACCCGTGGAGCACCTTCGAATACCGTGCGAATCACTCTTCTTCAGGCAGTCGATGCACGGCCGAGACGACCGCTAGCGAAACCATGAGCGCTATAGAAATGCCGAGCGTTACAGCACCAGGCACAATCCCCACCGACGCAGCCTCGACAATCCCTGAGGGCCCAAGCGACAACTTCACGAACCATCCCAAATACACAGCCACGAACAACCACAGGTAATTGCGCCGAAGGCGAACCGATGCGGCTTGCAACCGGCCCAAGGGAGCTTTGGGAGTTTCGAGGCTCTTCCAAAGCATTTCTTCCCAACCTTCACGCGGCGGTTTACCCATGATGACTGCGTAAAACCCGACCTCCAACAGCCGCACGCGCATTCGTACGAGTTCGTAGAATCGAAAACGGCGAACTTCCATCGAAAGGAAAATGAGATCGAGGAATACGGCCAGCATAAAGACGAAATGTGGAGTCCGCTCTTGCCCGAGAGCAAAGGTCGTGATGGCCGCGCTCGTACCAACCGCCCAGTTCGTCGTCGTATCGAGGCGCGTGCGGTAGACGGTCATCCGCCCAAGCTCGCCTCGATAAAGATGAATCAGCGCCGTCGGTATATCCTTGGCCGTCACGTCCATAACAAACAGAATGCGACAAAATCGATGGACGACCAACTTTGTGTCTGAAATCTCGATCACTTCTCGCGACTCCAACCAAGTCGTGCTATTGGTTGTTCATCTCACACACAGGTTCGATCGCATGAATTTTTCTCGCTTTTTGCTCGCCGACTTTACAACCACAACACTTCAGCCGCTTTTGGCAAGTCCTTCGCCGCTGGTGGTTCTTGTCCCGGTCGGATCGGTCGAGCCGCATGGTCCTCATTTGCCATTACGCACGGACACCATCATTGGTGAAGCGGTAGCGCTGCGAGGTGCGGAGAAGCTGGAAACCCGCGGAATCCAGGCGCTCGTCGGACCAAGTATTCCTTATGGAGTAACTCGATTTGCCGAAGGGTTTGCCGGAGCCATCAGTGTGACGGAATCGGCTCTCATTGGTTTTTTGCACGCTATCGTGATGGGCTATGTCGAAGCCGGATTTGCGCATGTTTGTCTCGTCAACAATCACCTCGAACCGGCGCACGACACTGCCGTTCGGAAGTCGATCGAATTGGTAGCACCGGGACGAGCGTCGGTCGCATCGCCGCTCACGCGACGTTTTGCGCGCACATTGTCGGCGGAATTCAAAAGTGGAGCGTGTCATGCGGGGCGGTATGAAACATCCATCGTCCTTGCCGCAGCACCAGATGTCGTTTTTCGCGAGCGGGCGGCGGCATTACCGGCATTAACGACGAGTTTGTCGACAGGAATTCGTGAAGGAAAAACGAATTTCTTGTCGATGGGCATGACGGAAGCCTATACGGGCGCGCCCGCGGAAGCCTCGGTCGAAGAAGGCCGGGAGCTCACGGACAAACTTGCAGACATGATCGTGACCGAAGTCGAAGAGGGGCTCGGCGCGCGAATCTAACGCTGGCACTAAATGGGCGCATCGTAATCGTTCGATAAACCATCGAATGCTTGCACATCGCTTGGGGGGAAAATATGGACACGGTTGATTACCGCAATGAGGATCGTTATTTTCGAACGCTCGTGAGAATGATGCAAGGGCAAGCGTACCGCGAGATGGCAGCCGCTCAACTTTTTGGTTATGGTTTGTCACTCGTTCCCGACTTGCAGTTACTCGAGCACTTCGTCCACCAAATCTGCGAGGAGACCGAACACTACAAAGATGTCGCGCGTATGTACTCCGATTTCACGGGGGAAAGCATCGAGCCTGCGGTGTATACGCGCCTGGCGACGCGTCCGATTCCATTCGTACAAAGTTTCTACGAATTGGCCATGGCGCAATTCCTTTACGATCGCGGCGGATTCTGGCAATTGTCCGAATACACTGATTCGAGCTATTTGCCTTATCGACGACTCGTCCAAAAAATCATCGGCGAAGAACGCGACCATCAGCTTCTCGGCGAACAACTGGTGGTCGAATTGACGCAAACGGGTGAATACGAACAGGAAAAGCAAGCGCACTTCGAAAAGTGGCTGAAGCAAGGTTTGCTTTCTTTTGGGCGTCCCAACACGGATGGAGCAAACTACGCGATTCGTGTGGGACTACGTAAACGCGATCCGGCGATCGTCATGCAAGACTATTTGAATGACGTCAAAGCGGCCGCATCGGCGTGTGGATTGATCGTCCCGCCCCTCGCATCTTTGGGTATCGACGCGCCGGAAACCGTCGATTTGGCGGCAAGTGGCCCAAAGTCCAAAAAGGTCGAACTACAAGACGCGATTGGTTTCTACCACGTGTAACCGCGTTTCATCGACCGAGGTCGACAAGACTTGACAAAACGTCTCGATTCGGGTTTTCTACGTCCGATTCGAGGCGTTTTTCATGAATAATGGTCAACAAAGCGTTTTTACATTCGAGCTCGGCACACCCGAAGGGATGCTCCGGACGACGTTGCGTATCCCAAGTGAACCGATGCGCCTCAGCGATCTCGCGCGAAGCGTCATGCACCTCGACGACGAAATCATAACGCTCGGCCTAAAAAAGCATTTGCCTGTGCTTGGCTCGCCGTCATGCAAAAAAGGGTGTGCAGCGTGTTGTGATCAGCTCGTGCCAATATCGATTCCCGAAGCATTCATGATTCACGACCTCGTCTCGGCAATGCCCGAACCACGACAAGAAGAGGTACTCACGCGTATCGTCGCGGCGGAGGAAGTACTCGAAGAGTTGAGCATCGATGCGTTTTCGCTATCGAATACGGGCGACCAATCCGTGCGGCAATTGCTGGTACAATATCATCGCAGTGGCACGAAGTGCGCATTTCTCGAAAACGGATCGTGTTCGATTTACACTTCGCGTCCTGCAGCGTGCCGTGAATACTTGGTTTCTTCGCCGGCTGAGAATTGTGCAAAAATTGGCGAAGTCGTCGTGACCCGCATACCGATATCGATTCGTATGGGCCATGCGTTGTCGGGTGTCGCCGCGCGAGTTTTGGGAAACGAACCCATGCTTTTACCGCTTTCGTTTGCCGTCAACTGGGCGGAAGCAAATGAAGAAATGGGGCAACGTCGTTTCGACGGTCACATGCTCGTGAACCTGCTGCTCGAGGAATTGTCGGCAAAACCGACGGCGTAATGGGGCAATGGTGGTTTACGGCTGACGGGTTGCAGCAAGCCAAACTTCGAGTTCCGCCGGCGACAAATCGAGCACGACATCGCCAAGAACGATGGCTCCTTCCGTTCGAAGCCGGGCATCGAGCACCGTTCGCTCGTTCGTCGTCAAGGGGCGGCGCAGCCGTCGCTCAAACTGATGAACCAGCGTTTCCAATCGCCCCTCGTCTCGCCCCTTGCTGAGCCCCTTGCTCAGCCCCTCGTTGAGGGCAGCGTCCAAACCCGCCTGCCATTTACGCTTGAAAGATTCGCTTCGGAATTCGTAGTTCGGCAGAGCCATCTTCGCCTCCAGAACCAGCCGTGCCACGTCATTCACGGCGGCGAGCACGAGGTCATTGTACACGTCTTGTTTTGCTGTATCAAGTCCCGCGATTGCTTTAAGTGCCGCCAGAGCAACTGGTACGGCCACGTCTGAATCTGCATGCGCCATCACCGACAGCACGGCTAGTTCCGGACGTTCCTTCGCTTCTTCAACATCCGTGATCACCGGAATTCCCTTCGGCCCTAATACATGCGGCGTTATCCATGACGCACCAGGGCCAAGACGTATCGGCCGCGCCAAACGTTTGGCAAGCGCTGGGTCTGGCACGACAACCAGCAAACACGCAGGACAGCGATATCGCATTCGCCCACCACAAACATAGGTCGGCCAAACGTATTCCTTATCCGGATCCCATTCCAGTTGCGCTTCCAAGATGATCGCCAACACTGGTTTGTCGTCCAAAAGCTGCACGATGAGATCCGCCCGTAACTCGCGTGGCACGATTTCCGATAGATTTTCCGACTCAATGCGTACGTCTTGGTACAAGGGCAGCGTTTCCTTGAACACTTCCTCGAGCATCTCCGGAGCCAGCGTCGGACGGTTGCGAAACAACTCCAGTATCGCTTCGTGCTCTTGCGAAGGCATTCATCCGCGTATAGCGCGTAAAACCATCGTGTCAAGAAAAACGTTTGGCGCAAAAACATCAAGGACATTTTCGACAAACCCTAAGCCCATACCACTCCGACGAACTCCAAGGTCATACCACTCCGACGAACCCCCCCTACAAAAGCATTGCATTCGTCTGCCTCTTCGGATACGCTCACGTTCATGGGCCAGGCAGCGAAAAAGCTCGCACGAACGGTGTACACTGATTTCCAGGCCGTCCCCGATATCAACATCGCTGAAGTCAGAACGCTCAAAAATAGAGACGCCCCCCAGCGTCCCTATCCTTCTGTTGGAATCACCGCGGATCCATCTTGAGCAATGGCCCGCTCGCAACGGGACTCCACGTGAATTTGCCGGCCACCGAATACACGAGCGCCACGGGCAACTCGTATCGGTCGAGCGTAAACGTCATCGTTACTTCCGCTTCGTTGCCAGAAAGCAACGTCTTGCAAGCTTCAACGACGGCTTTTCCATTGGACGGACTTTTCGTCCCGCGATTGGTCACGATTTTCACGTCGCCGCACGGAAACGCCTTCGCAATCTTTTCGCGTTCGGTCTTGCTGCCCGTCTTGTATTTCGTCTCGGCCGCATCCATTGCCGATTTCGTTTTCGCAGCTTCGGCCTTCGCTGCAGCATCACCCGATTCCGCTTCTTTCGCCGCTTTTTCGTAATCGCCCTTCGCAATGTCGTACGGCACGCGCAACCTGGCGTCGATATTGTCACCTTGCAGCGTCATCCCCCAGCTCACCGACAATCGACGCTGTCCCTTCGACAACGCCATTTCATCGACATGGTCCGTAATCGTGATGTTCTTGACCGTGCCCGTCAATTCATTTTGCGTAAACGTCACTTCAGGCGTCGATGCCGGAACTTCCGTACGCGTCACCTCGAGCAAGCTCAGCTTTTGTCGGGCCATGTCTTGGTAGATGACTTTTCCTTCTTTGACGTACACCAGGACATTGCCCGATGCATGCACCATTTCTCCATTGTCGAGTTTCACCATTTGCAGCGTCATCGCTTGCGGTGGCAATTCGAACGGCAATGGTGCGCTCTCGATGATGTCTTCGCGCGTGTAACGAATCTCCGAGCGCAACTTGAGGCGCGAAAGCGCCATTGTCGTCGCATCTTTTGGAGCGTCACCCGCGGCCACCATCTCGAATACGTTCATTCGATTCTCTTTGGCATCACGTAACGGCAAGAGCACCAAATACCCACTGGCTTTGTGGCGAATTCGTACGTTGTCGCCCGTCAGCGCCAAATCGAAACGTTCGCTGTCGAATTCCGAATCGTAAGACTTCACAAAACGCTTGTTCGCTTTGATCACCAACTTGCCGCGTACCTGCGTTGGCGGCAAATCATTGATCAAAATTGAGTCGCAGTCGTTTTTACGCGAGAAAAACCGAATTTTCTCCCCGGGTCGCCACGGATGCTCGAGCGTCGAGCTACTCTCGTTACGCCACGCTGTCGGCTTTTCGCCGGTAAACGGGTCCGTTTTGGCATCCGCCGGCACGTTGTTGTAATGCAGCGTGTACGACGTCGTGTAATATTCACCAATACCGTCGGGCGAGAATTTGCAATCGACATCGCGATCTCCATTGATAAAATGGATTTCGCCGTCAAACCACGGACCCGTCAAGACTTCCCCGGTTTCGTTCGTCGCTTCGACGATCATCCCCACGCCATACGAACCGGATGAATCACGCGTATTGTACGTGCCATTGTCACGCACGTTCGGCATCGCGCGTTCGGACGAATACGGATGAAACAATTGGAAGTCTTTGATTGCCACTTGAATCCCGCCGGCCATCTTCGGCGCAGTCGGCGTAGCAACCGAACCTTGTGCCGCTCCCGGTGGTGCCGCGACCGCAGCAGACGACGAACCCGCTGGCTGACCAGCAGAACCCGCCGGAGACCCCGTTCCTCCCGCTTCTCCCCCCTTGTTGCCACATCCTATGGAACTCGATACGACCAGCGCAGCAACAGCGATAAGTGCGCTGCGCGTTTGATTGTCCTGACGCATGGCGCGCACGGTTCTCGCATTCTGGGGCGGGTGTCAACTTTTTTCGATGTATTTGCCGCTGCTCGACGCCCATCCCTCATGCTCACCTCTCTCCAAGGTCACAAACTTGGCCCTTCGAGATTGGACCTGATACCGCGCGATCATGCGCGTGGGATCGTTACTTGTAACCCTGGGCATCACCAGCTTCTCGATGGGATGTCCACTTCTCGAAAAAAGTTCATGGACGGACAACGTTCGTCCGACGCCCGATATCGCCGTACGAAAACCATCACCCACACCGCAGCAAATTTCAAAAGCTCCATCGTCGCAAGCCGCCGCGACGATGGCCCCGAGCTCCGCGCCGATACAAACGCCTGGAACCGCGCTCGTTTCTCCCGAGCCTGCCGCAGCGTCCCCGTCCATCACGGAAATGCCTGAATTGCCACCGGATCCCGCGGCTCCCGCCGATTTGACGCAAACGGAACCAGAAGTCGACAAAGTCGACGAAGTCGACGACGCTCCGCCCGAGCCAGAAAAAATCACGCCGACCAAAGAATCGCCTAATAAATCCATAACAAAAACATTTGAACTTGCGAGTATTGCCAAAGAAACATGGATTTACGCCGAGCCTCGGTGGAAAAGCCAACGAATTGGGTATTTACGCGCCGGTGCCATTGTCGGTCGCAAGGCAAAACCAAAGTCACGCGCGTCTTGTCCCGAAGGTTGGTACGCCGTCGAGCCTCGAGGGTTCGTGTGCGTCGGGACGTACGCCACACTCGATGTGTTTCATCCCGTTGCCGAAGCCGCACAAACTCGCCCCGTTCGTGGAGACGGTTTGCCTTATACGTACGTGATGAGTCGCAATCCGCCTCCACCGTTGTACGCTCGTTTGCCCACGGAAAAGGATCTGAAAGACATCGAGCCGGATTTGAAAAGTCACTTGCGTAAAGTGGGACAAACCGCCCTCGATTCTGCATTTGTCGCGCTTCCCGAGCCGGAACCGACCCCCGCCGCGCTGCTTTATGGTCTGCCTGCCCCGCCACTCGCCGGCGTGACGCGTTCCAAAGATGCGCTCATTGTCGGACGCGCGAAAGGCCGATCCGGTTTTGCACTCTTGTCGACATTCGACCACGGCGAGCGTCGTTATGGTTTGACCACGGAGCTGGCCGTCATTCCAGTGGATCGGACGCGAATCATTCGCACGAGTGGTTTTTCGGGCGTGCCTTTACCCGATGACATGTCGTTGCCTGTTGCCTTCGTCCGCAGCAAACAAGCGCGAAACTACATCAAGAATGCCCAAGGCAACATCGTTCCGGAAGACAAACTAGGCTACCGAGTAGGTTTGGCCTTGTCCGGTAAAACGGTACGTACGGGCGGCGCGACGCTTTTGGAAACGAAGCACGGATCGTTTGTCCGCGAGGATCAAGTGGTCCGGCTCGATCCGGCAGAAAAGCTGCCGTCCTGGGCCGTGGCGGGTCAAAAATGGATCGACGTATCGATTCTGAAACAAAGCCTCGTGGCGTATGAAGGGACAAAACCGGTATACGCTACACTCGTGAGTACGGGAGCGGACGGATTGGGCGATCCGACAAAGACGCATTCGACCATTCAAGGCATTTTCCGAATTCACACGAAACACGTGAGTATCACGATGGACGGGGACGACGTGGGAGATGAATTCGATTTACGCGACGTGCCTTTTGTCCAATATTTCACAGAAGGTTATGCGCTTCATGCTGCCTATTGGCACGACGACTTTGGCACGCCTCGTAGTCATGGATGCGTAAACCTTGCGCCGCGAGATGCCGCGTGGTTATTCGAGTGGACGACGCCAGATGTGCCAAAGGAATGGCATGCGGGCCTATCGTTACGCGGCGGCACGATTGTGTACACGCATCCGTGACAAACTGTCGATTTGTTCTGTAGTTCGTTGCGTGTGTGGACGCGACGAACCAAGACGCACGCAAAAAAAGCCTTGTCAGATATTACTTGTTGGCGTATCGTCCAGACATGAACGTGCCGGCCCGCAAGCGCGAAACCTCGATGGCTGTTCTCGCAACCCTGGACGACCTCCTGGCCATACCCGAGGCGACCAGGCGGCACGAGCTGATTGAAGGCTCGATTCACGAAAAAGAAGCAGCTCGGGGAGAACATGGTCATGCGCAGCGGTCAATGTCGGAGTACGTCGGCCCGTTTGTACGCCGCCCTGGAGGTCGACTTCCGGGTGGCTGGTGGATTGTCACGGAAGTAGAAGTTTTCTTCGATGCAAAGAATACGTTTGCCCCGGACTTGACGGGTTGGCGGCGCGAACGACACCCGGAACGGCCTACGGGGACCCCGATTCGGGTTCGTCCGGACTGGATCTGCGAGATTCTTTCGACAAACCGCGGACATGACCTCGTCAAGAAAAAACGCGTATATCATCGATATGAGGTTCCGCATTATTGGATTGTCGATCCTGCACGCGAAATGCTTTCGGTGTATCGATGGACAGCCGAGGGGTATACCGAGATTCAAGTTGCGGAACGGGGTGAAATCATCCATCCGGAACCGTTCGAGGCGATGCCTCTTCATGTGGGGTTTCTTTTTGGAGACGATCCGGAAGATGATGACGAGCCGAAGGACGACAACGTGCCGAGTGAAAAGGCATAAACGTCATCGGACCATTACGATCGACGTCTTCCTGGTCAGCTTTTCGTAATGCAATGGTGGCAGCCTCGACGCCGGTTACCGCTTCCGCGCCACCCTGGCCTGCCACGTGCGACGCGGACACATGAGGTCGCGGGCGAGCATGCAGATTGTAAGTTGAGTTGACAATTTGCACGAAGGACACTAGACAGTCGTCATGATCGCCACCTGCGGCGATGGAAAGAGCGCCTCCGCCATTCGTTGAAGCATCTCGATTTGTGAGGTAGGCACCTGCGGTGATCAGAAGAGCGGTTGCGGCACTGGTCGGAGCGTCTCGACTTGTCAAGTAATCATCAACATCATTGCCCATTTGCTCGCGCGAGTGCAGCGCGCAGCAATGGGAGGACCAACAAATCTTGGTGCCGCTTCAAACGCTCTTTCACTGCAATGAGTCGCGACAACGACAATACGCGCACGGTAAAACCGTCCATATCGACGACGGTCGCGTCATCGATTAGCGACGCGTAACCCGTATCGTCATCCTCCATGCTCAATGTGCCGAGCATATCGAGCGGGCCGAATTTGGTCAGCAGGAGCTTGGGGTTCGCAGTCGCGAGATAACTGGCATTGGGCGCAATTCGACGGCCAGCAAAGTCGCGGAAAAGGGTGTCCATCTCGTTGAGCGCTGCGATAGCGCGGCTGATATTCTCGGGCGAACGCGCATAAACAACGTCCATATCTTTGGTTGCGTAGGACGCACCATAGAAATGTGCCGCGACGCCTCCAACAATCACGAATTCGACCTTATGGCTCGAAAGCACATGGAGGATTTGGCGATAAGGAACAGATGTGTACATCTCGAGCATGTCAAACCTTTCCCTCGGCGTCATCCTGAGAATCCATTCAATCAGCGTGAGATCGATTCCGTTAGCGTCGTAAGCATTCGCGTTTATTTCAGCAACGGCAACGGCTTCTTCTTGGGCGAGCGCCTCTGCCAACGAGGTAAGGAGCGCGGCAGTTCGCTCGGGTGAGTCAGAGAGCAGCGGAGGGTTGAGTTCTTCAATGGTCGTGCCCGTCCAGCGGCCCGTCCCAACCAATACGTGATCCCGAAACAGGAACACCTGATGGCGGTCGACTGTCACGTTGTACGGTCCGAATTCCATCTCACTGCACGCTATCGCGAACGCCAACAGTCGTCCAGAAAAGTAGAAAGCCATTCAGATTCATGGACGAGTCGACGTTTTCACGATAAACACGGCCACACATCATGCGAAACACTCCTGAGCCGTTGTCGCTCGACGCGCTGATATCCCTCGATACGCACCTCACGGAAGAGGAACGTATGATTCGCGATTCCGTGCGGCGATTCGTGCGTGAACGATATTTGCCCCGAGCTGCGGATCTTTTTGCAAAGGAAGAATTTGCAACCGACCTCATCCCGCAAATCGCCGAGATGGGGCTGCTTGGTGCATCGCTTCACGGCTACGGCTGCGCCGGCATGAATGCGGTGTCGTATGGCTTGGCGCTCGCGGAACTAGAGTACGGCGATAGTGGGCTGCGCAGTTTTGCCAGCGTGCAAGGGTCGCTGGCGATGTACCCGATTTGGAAGTTCGGCTCGGAAGAACAGAAAAACAAGTTTTTACCAAAAATGGCTGCTGGCGAATTCATCGGTTGTTTCGGACTTACGGAACCCGATGCCGGCTCCGATCCGGGAGCAATGAAAACGCGAGCGAGACGCGATGGCGATTCGTATGTGCTCACAGGAACCAAGATGTGGATCACGAGCGCTCCGATCGCGCACCTCGCCGTGGTCTGGGCAAAAGTGGACGATGGTGATTCGTCGTCGATTCGTGGATTCATCGTCGAACGGGGAATGGCGGGATTCGAAACGCCTACGGTTCACGGCAAGATGAGTCTTCGTGCAAGTCCGACCGGCGAGATCGTTCTGAACGAGGTGCGTGTGCCCGCGACAAACATGTTGCCTGACGTCGAAGGGCTCAAGGGCCCGCTTTCTTGTCTGACACAAGCTCGCTTCGGTATCGCCTGGGGCGCGCTCGGGGCCGCTCGCGCGTGCTTTGAGAGTGCGGTTTCTTATTGCCGCGAGCGTATCGCGTTTGGAAAACCAATCGCCGCCAAGCAACTCGTCCAAGAACAGCTCGTAGAAATGGCGATGGACATCTCGAAGGGGCAAATTATGGCCCTGCACTTTGGGCGGATGAAGGACCAAGGCGGCATTTCGCCAGTGCAAGTGTCACTTTGCAAAAAGAACAACGTAAGGGCGGCGCTACGAATCGCGCGCACCGCGCGTGGATTACTCGGTGGAAATGGAATCCTTCTCGACTACCCGATCATTCGCCACGCGCTGAATCTCGAAAGCGTCTACACGTACGAAGGCACCGACGAAGTTCACACGTTGATCCTGGGTCAAGCACTCACGGGTCACAACGCCTTCTGATCGAAAAAGCATCGACGCTCGAACGTACAGTGATTGCTGAGCGTTGTTCTTGGAACTTGGTGGTCGTGGGAGTGTCGTAGACTGGAAAAGCGCAAAGATCTTTGCGAGTTATTATCGGGTGACCCCAAGACAGTGACCGTGCAGAATGTTGGATCTGGTGGAGTGAACGCAAACGCCGCGGCCACTTCGCCTTCATGGAACGAAGTTCGCTCATGACGTCTCCGTCGAAGCTCGTCCTTCGATTCATTTCGGGCAAGTACCAGGGCAGCGAAGTGCCGCTCATGGATGCGCACGAAATCGTGGTGGGTCGTGCAAGCGACGTCGCGATCGTCCTGGTCGAAGAGATGGTCTCTCGGCGGCATGCGCGCTTCGTCATGACGGATTCCGATGTAGCCGTCGAAGACTTGGGCTCAACGAACGGGACGTTCGTCAACGGCGAAAAGATCAAGCGCGCATCTCTCAAGGAAGGCGACCGCGTGCTCATTGGGACGAGCATCATGAAGGTCGTTCAGGGCGAACATGGTCCGACTTCGAAGCGTCGGGTTTTGACTCCCAAACCGTCGATGGCGCCTCGAGGTCCAGCCAAGTCCATGTCTGGCCAGATCGAAGAGATTCCGCTCCCCGATCTGCTGCAACTGCTGGGTACGTCGAGAAAAAGTGGCGTCCTCGTGATCACGGCGGATCAAGATGTGGGACGGCTCGTGATGCATCGGGGGATCATCACGTTTGCGGAGATCAACGAAGACGACATCCCGCCACTGAAGGCAGCCATTCGCATGCTGGGTTGGACGCGTGGAACGTTTGACTTCGAACCACCGGAAGAACGGACGATTCCCGTTTCAATCAACTTGTCGGTGCAAGAGCTGCTCATGGAGGGCTTGCGACAGATCGACGAGCTGAACGTGCTTCAACACAAGCTCCCAGCTCCCGAAGCGCGGCTTGTCGTGCCCAACCCACTGGAGCCTCGAGTGCGGAACTTGTCCCCCGACGAACTCGACATTTTTCAGCTCGCGTACAACCAATCCGAAGTGCTCGACATTTTCAACCGGAGCCAGATGACGGATCTGCAGACGGCGCAGATCATGTTGAAGCTGCTCGGGACGGGGTACTTGCGCCTCACCCCCTAACCCCCTCTCCAACTCCGCGTCACTACGTGACGCTGCGTGGAGAGGGGGGAACCAGAAAGACGTTTGTCCGGCTCCCCCTATAAAGAAATTCGACTTGCAAGCCGG
>JANORL010001167.1:0-5312 GCA_031415295.1 Polyangiaceae bacterium
GTGCGTGAGGGCACAGAGCTGAGACACCGCGCTCATTCTATCTTTACGCCTATGGGGCTACGCCCCCCATACCCCAGAGATCGTTGTGATCCGCTTTCATCTCTGGTGGGTGAGGCGAACGCCTCGTCGGGACTCTCCACGTAGCGCCGTATGCGCGAAGTTGGAGAGGGGGTTGGGGGGTGAGGTGCGTAAGGGCACAGAGCTGAGACACCGCACCCATTCTATCTTAACGCCTATGGGGCCAGGGGGTGAGGCGCGAGCAGCCACGCGACGACCTGAGGGTCGAGAAACCCCCGTGTCGATTCTCCAATATCTACATCCTCGGGAAAACCTACGTGTCCGCCTCGCTCGATCCAGCGCACATGAAGCATGGGCCCCGCCGATTCGAGGGCCGGTGCAACGGTCGCTGCGGGAATCATGGGATCATGCCGAGCAGCAATCAACAACGAGGGAACTTGTAGCTCGGTAAGGCGCGAAAAAACGCCGGCTTCCGCATAATAATGATCGGCCCCGCGAAACCCGAAACGTGGCGCGATCACTCGTTCGTCCCATTCACGAAGGGTTTGAATTCGACGTACATCGGCCAGTGACACATGCATAACTCGACGACGTGTCACCGATGCAAACACTTCTTTGATCGACGAAAGGATATAGCGGCGATAGACGTACCGTTCGGGGGCATCGATGGCGACGACACCCCGTCGCAAATCGAGTGGTGGACAAACGGCCGCTATCGCTGCGACACGTGGGTCCAATTCTTTTTCGGTAGCCGCGCGCAAAACGATGTGCCCTCCCAGCGAATACCCGAGCAACACGATGCGCGAATAACTTTTTAATGTCGGACTGGCCAAGATCGCATGAATGTCGTGGCTCATGCCCGCATGATACAGGTCTTCACCGGTGCGATCCGCTCCGCGCAAATGAATGCGCAAAACCGCTACGCCTGCTGCATCACCCGCGCCGGTAGCATCTTGCACGTAATGGCTACCCACATCACCCCCAAGACCATGCACGACCACAAGCAACGTATCCGACGGCGCCGGATGCAGTCGCCCGGACAGACGCACGCGCCCGACATCCGGATCGTTCACCACAACCTCCCAAGCAACCGATTGCGACATACGAGTCGGCCGAAACCTGTGTCGAACGAGGGGCGCAATCGTGTAATAATGGCCGAGAAACGTGGACAATTGATCGCGGGCTGTCATCTTCGCAGTCACGTGCTGGTTAACCTCCGTAACGTTATCCTAGCGACTCGATGCGCTCGGGGCGAGCAGCAATTCGTTTTCCTACCAATCTACAGCGTACGCGAGCTTGTGCAGCCTTCTGATGTGCCACCGAGGGTGGTTTTCAGCCGTCGTGAGCGGGACGCAGCACAACACGCAGCAACCTAACAAATACCCTCTCAGGGAGCTGGCGTTGCGGAACAAACCACAGCAGCGCCTACGTTGCATTGCTTCTCGAATGGTTTGCCCGCGAGACGATCACCAAGGAACGTCAGGATTTCCGGCAGCGCCCACGTCGTCGCTTTCGTATGTGATGCTCCCGCACACTCGAGGTATTGCATCGGCAATCCACCATTACAAAGCGTCGCGAAGGCAACTCGTTCGGTCGGGGTATCCACGAGCGTATCCTTTTCGCCCGTGATGAACAAAATGCCGTAGTTCGGCGGGTCTTTTTGAATGCGTGAAATGGACGTCGTCGTGAGACCATTTTCTGCCGCCATGCAGCCCCAAGGCTGAAGATTGGCGACGGTGCCCGCGGTAGCAGCGGAAAGCAATTCCGGCTGAAAAAGCGATTGCAGCGTATCTTTGCCCATCAGTGCCGAGCCAGGGTCACAACCCATGGCCATTGCTGCTGGAACATCGACATCGAGCGGCGGGACGAGCGCTGAACCAAGAACTGTGGCCTGATCGTACCACCCGGCACTTGCGCTAAAGAAAGCAACCACATTACTACTCGATTCGCGGTACGTCGTCAGCGCCAATTGGGATTCGCCGACGAGGTCCGCTGGAGGCACTGTCGCGGCGATTCCCGCAATTTCGAGCTCACGAGCGTAATATGGCGCCAGCCGATCGACCCAAAGCGCCGCGTGACCACCTTGGGATCCACCGACGACCACTGTGCGAGGCGATGGACGCGCGTCGCCTTCACGAAGTTCGACCGGCAAATTGCCGACTGCACGAATTGCATCGAGCGATGCAATGGCCGTGGGTTGGCCGGAAAGATAAGGATGTAAAAAACCCGTTGCTGGAGGGCCGTTTTTGAGGCCGATATAATCGGGCACGACGACGATGTATCCCATCGATGCAAGTGCTGCTCCGAGGACCGCTTGGTCCGTTTCTGCACTTGGACCGCAACCGTCGGTAAAACCGCTCGTTCCATGCAAAATGGCCAGCGTCGGGAGCGGATCCGCTTCGGGCGGCACATTCATGGGCCATGCAAGCAAGGCGGTCGCTTCGATTGCAACGCCGCGATCTTGCGTCGTATACGTGATAATATGCGTCCGAACGTCGTATTTCAGCGTTGTGGGTAGCGTACCGAGGTTTTCCTTGGCGAGTGCATCGAGAACCGCTTGCGCGTAAAACCCTTTCGTTTGAAATGCGGTGACCTGCCCCAGATCGGAATCGCGTTTCCACGAATGCGCCTTTTGCCCACAACGCGCAGGGGCATTGGCTACCGAATCGGTTTCCAGCGTACCCGCGACTTCGGGCGCCGGAAATTCGTCCGCTGGCGGGACATCTTTTGGTGGATTCGCCGTTTCACTTCCACAGCCAGTGAAAGCAACGAGCGAAACGAAAATAACGAGGGGGGGCAAGCGCCAGCAACAGAAGTTCATGGTTTCGAGGAAGCCACGGACTGCGCATGAATGTCAAGCGTATCGATTTTTGGGAGGCTCATCTCTATGCGCAGAAGAGCTCCAATTGGAAATGGGTATCAATCGCAGACGTGATAACGCACCTGTCAACGTCAAGAGCGCATCCTTGCACAGGATGACAAATCACCAATAATTTGTTTGTCGGCAATGATTCTTTGCGGGTTGACACCGCTCCGATGGTGCGCTTTATGGGCGCCGTAGCTCACGAACTCTGCGCTGACAAGCGACGTTGGGGCGTGAAGAAGAAAAAGTGGAGGAGGTCGATATGAGTCGTACTGAATCGAGGCAGTTCGCGTTGGTTGGGTTGACCGTGGCAGCGGCGGGTCTGTTGGGGTGTGGTGCAGCCGCGAGTAGCAGTGCGATCCCGGCGAAAGCTGTGGTGGAGTTTCCTGATCGCGAGAGTTTGGTGGCGATTGCGGGCAAACCCATGCCGCACATGAATGTGCCCAAAACGGCGCCGGCCATGGACGAATGGAACAGTGTACAAGTTTCGGCAGCAAACGAGGCTTTGGGCGTGTGGCAAGCGACGAGCGACTGGGACAAGATGTTTGTCTCGGTTGTCGAAGCGCTCCCGAAAAAACCACGTCTCACGAATGCAATGGCGTGCGTTGCGCAGGAAATGGGCAAGTTTTACTTGGAACACGATGCGCCGCCCGATCAAAGCCTCGAGCGCTTCATGCTCGCCTCTTGTGGCAATCTGGTCCCCAACATCAATGCTGCCTACGTGACGCTCGAAGTACCCGAATCCACAACCGATGCGGATATTTATACGAATGCCGGACCCAAATTTCAACCGATCGTGTCGAAGGATTTGCCCGCCGCCGCGGATCTAGCCGGCTTTTGGTTTGGCCGTCGGGGTAAGAAGATTGCGGCGTTCGTCGTGAGTGCTCGGGAAGCGGCAACGATTACGTCGTTTTCGCCCACGCCAAACGACCAGGGGGAAATCCTCATCGAAGGACGCAACGATGCGGCGCAATATTTTACGGGTTTCATCAATCAGGGCGCATCCAAAGCCGTGCCTTGCGACATCGACATTTCGGTGCGCGCGCCGGCATTTCGTGTTGTTTGCCATATGGATCCCCAGGACGAGACAGCGTGGGTTCAACTGCTTGCCGTTCCGCCAAAACGAGCGCTCGGTACGGTTTTCGCGCAAACGCTCGTACGTCGCACGGTGGACGTAAAACCTCGTTATGCAGCCACCAAATACGGCGATGCTGCGCCGATCAAAACGCCACAAGAATTTACGTCCAAGGTTTTCGTCAGCTTGAATCGGGCGCGGGAAACGGCGGGATTGACGAAGGTGACCCTTGCAAAAGCCGAATCTGCGACGGCAGCAACGGTGGCTTCACATTATTTCGCGGCCGCATTTGGTGCCGCCGAGCCGCAACAAGCGGACAAAATCGCGCTCGGTCTGCTGGCTGGCTGGGACGTCGGGGGAATGATTCGCAACGCGAGCTTCGTATCGAATTCGGCGGCGACGCTCGATGCCAATCGCTGGTTGTCCATGGCGCTCGAAATGCCCATTGGCCGGAATACGCTTTTTGACCCGAGCATTGAACAAGTCGCGTTTGGCCCGGCCATCATGGCCACCGAAGGGCATTCAAGCGCGGTTGCCGTTGGATACCGTTTTCATCACGACAAGGACCACGCCACCGACGAACAAGCTCTCTTTTCGCGCGTCATGCAATCACGCAAGCGTTTGGGAATGTCGCCGCCCACGCGAATTATTAATTTCGCGCCGATCCTGGACGAAGAACTCATCAAGGTACAACTCGGTACTGCTTCTTTGGAAGACGCGACCAATACGGCCATGCGACGTTGCGTTGAATCGACACACATGGGTATGAGTGGTTTCGTCGTGCAAGCCGCGGCGCTCGATGAATTGCAATTGCCTGATAAACTCTTGCGGCAACGAACGTTGCGCATGGACATTGGCGTGACGCACTTCAAGGCTCCCGGTGCGGCATGGGCTCAATATGCCGTCGTGGTCCTTTTTGCCACGGAATCGGCTGTGAATGATGATTCCGAGCGCGTCGCCATGTTTTCGACTGCGCCGTAGACGGTCCTCGTGAGTCCGTATCGCGCCTCACCCCCTAACCCCTCTCCCCGTCGCGATGCTCCGCGGAGAGTTCCGACGAGGCTTCGCCTCACCCACCAGAGATGAAAGCGGATCAGAACGATCTCGGGGGTTTGGGGGGGCGTAGCCCCCCATCGTAAACTGGCTAGAGTGCACGAGTCGGGTCGCGAAGCGAGCCCGACTCGTGCACTGACTAGGGCCGTTCGAGCGTAAGCGAGAACGTGCCCGGCTTTCAAAGCAGTTCCCCACCAAAATAATGACCTGCACCGCATGAAATTGGGGGGTTTGGGGGGCTCTGCCCCCCATCGTAGACTGGATTGAGGGAAGATGCCGAAAGACGCGAAGCGTCTTGTCGGC
>JANORL010001168.1:0-16805 GCA_031415295.1 Polyangiaceae bacterium
CGCAAAAGACCGCGGTTTTCAAGAAAAAGATGTGACGAATGGCCAGGCCCTCGACCCAGCAAGGGACAATATCCCTTGACCCGTGTGTGGTTCGTCCGTTTCGCAGTCGAACCACAAGGATTCGGGAATTGGTCAGGATCCTTTAATAACCCGTTGAATTTCTGATTCAGGCGCACGAAGGTCATCGTGGATGATGACCCAGAATGGCGCCTCGACACGTCCACTCGAAATAGGCATATGACCGGAAAACACCAGCCAATACGGCGTGGCTTGAATACATATCGCCCATTGAACGATAAACTGGAGTTTTTCTCGACCGGACGGATTGGCCATGGATACCAATTCAGCGAGGATCCGTTCCGGCGCTCCGACAAGGCGCGTACGCGCTCCCAACGTCGCAAACGACAGAAACCGCACGAACGTACCCGTTTCGAGTTTCTCCTGGGCGAGCTGCGATAATCCGCGGCGAAACTCGAAATCGACTGCTCCGCGCAATGGAGAAAGCGTGACGGTTTCGATTCCAAACGCTTCGAGTTCGTCTGTCCCAACCTTCAGCAATGCTTCGACGGCCGGCTCACGCGCTCGTGTGAATGCTGCCTCAATGGTCGTTTGCAAGTCTTCACGAACTCGAATGGACCGCAATTCACCCGTATAAAGGCGGGTGTACGGAGGTTCGATTTTCGCACATACGGATTCGAGATCGCAGGCGTTACACGCGGAATCCAATCCAACCAGGGGCAACGTTCGTTTTTGCTCGCGCGCTTGTTCGCGTCGTTTACCAATGACTTTGGACGCGGTGGCCAAACGCCGTCCAGCAGCGAGATCGGCGAGCACGAAACCAATATCCTTTGGCCCCAGCAAGCAATAAAAAATTTCTGGAAACGCGAGCTGCACGCCGGGCAAAACAGCCGCAATACCCAAAGCCTGGGACAAATAGGGTCCGAGTGTCGCGATATCGAAAAACCAAGACGCTCCGGTTTCTCCAGCAACATTGGGCACTTCGCGCAAAAGGCGAATACCAAAACTCCTGATTCCTTGTGCGTACCAAAATTCGACCATCGCCGGAAGTTCACGATAGTTAAACGCGTGCAAAATAAACTGGGCTGTCACGTGTGCGCCATTCGGCCCCAGCGTCGCGAGGTTTTTGGCGCCAAGAACGAGCGCGTCGAATGCGCCAGCAACACCCATGGACGCGTCGTGCGTCGTCGCGTTCGCGCCAAACACGCTTAATGCAATGGTCGTGGCTCCAGATCGGGACAAACCCTCGGCATACGCGGGATCGGCAAGACGAATCCCGTTGGTGACGACAACTTGCTCGGAAAAGCCCAAACTTTTGCCATACGTGATGAGTTCGAGCAAATGCGGCCAAATGGTTGGTTCGCCGCCTTGAAGCGAGACGCACGAGACCCCTTCGTCACGGAGAGCTCGATATCGCAATTTCGCTTCTTCAAGACCGAGGGTATGCTCGCGGAGACCACGTGATGGCGTATTCGCAAGCCAATCGCTCGTAGCGACGATTCCTTCGTCGGTATAGACGCGGCTCGAGCAAAACGGGCACCGCGCATTGCAACCGAGAAGCGGATAAAAGACGGCATGCGGTGCGGCGTTCATTGTTGGAATATAACAATCGTCAAGATCTGTAACAGTTTCATCCTCGCAACACCTGTACCTTACGCCCGGACGGCGAGAGGCCTTCGGACAAACCCGTGCGTAGTGGTAATTTTGGCGCACTGGGGCGCCGATCGAAAATGACGAGCCATCCGGTCGTATGGCCCAATCGTTCCAGGTATCCGTCGAGTTGCACCAAACCTTCTTCGACGGGGTCTGGATCCCCATCGTCCCGCCAAACCTTTATTTCGATGGCCAAAGCATCTTCACCGTGACGCACGCACAAATCCATACGACCCATACCAATCGCGTATTCGCGATCGATGTTGCCCTTGCCATTGACGACTCGATGCAAAAATGCCATCAGCACCAAATGGGGAGCAATCTCGTGATACGGTGCGGCGCGCATGAGCGGTTCGCCGTGTTGTTTCCAGAATGCCAAAAATTCGTCGCGTAAAGCATTCCAATCGATACGACCATTCGGTAAGCGCCATGTCGGTTGAATGACCGGAAACGACGCCCGGGTGATTTCTGCGAGACCTCGCGCCAACACTTCACGATAAATGGGATTGGCGACTTCCAGGCCGCCGAGAGAATTCAATCGCAGGAGTCCCAAATCGAGAACAAATTGAATATCGTCAGTGGGAAGTTCCCCTGGAGAACGACCGGCCATGATCGGTTCGACAATACGCTGCACACGCGGTTCACGAATACGCTCGAATAAGCTGTCAATGTGCGTGGCTTGTTCTTCAATAAGCATTCGTTTTGCTTGATTGACGTGATCGAGAGTAACAATCACATTTCGATCTCGCACCAAATCCTTGGTGATATGGCGCGCAAGCGCATTGATGAGCCACGGTTGTCCTTGAGTCACCTCAAAAGCGCGTGTTACGGCATCTGGTTCGAACATCTGCCCCGTTTCCGCCGTGTGTTGCGCATAAAGCTCAGCCACTTCATCACGCGTGAAATTCCGCATCGTGAGCGATTTGCTCATAATGTTGAAAGGGCTCGCCGAATGACTACGATCCGTTCCTCCGGAGGCCAATTTATAATCTCGTACGTCACGCATTCCAATGAGGGCGAGTGATGCGGGGAAATGCGCTGGGCGTGTACCATACCCTTCTCGCAGTTGGCGCAGAATCGAAATCAGGTTTTCTCCTTCAAGCGCGTCGATCTCATCCAGAAATATGACGAGGGGTCGCGGGATCGCTTCCGCCCACGCCGAAAGCGCCATACCAATGCGTGCCCCCTCGGGCGCCTCTGGCCACACCGGTGGTCGCAATTCGACAGGCAGAAACGCCCTCGCGCGGGATTGCCACGAATCTAGAATGGCAAGTTCAGCACCTCCCAAGTTCCGCGGCAAACCGGCACCTCGCTCCATCGACACGAGCACTGCTGCATACCGTCCTGCTTCCGTGAGTTCTTGGGCCAGCGTCATGAGCGCCGTCGTTTTTCCCACTTGTCGCGGTGCGTGTAGGACGAAGTAGAGCCTTTCATCAATGAGTTCGGCGACGTCTGGCAAACGCCGCATGGCCGGCAGCGTGTAGTTGTCTTCGATGCGGTTCGGACCACCGACGTTGAACCAACGAGGCATGCGGCAAAGCATGCCTGTCGTGCATCACGCTGTCAACAGATTGCATCACGCTGTCAACGGTTCGTTCTTGCCAAACAACTGCCAAGATTTCGTTTATCCGGCGTGCGGCCCAACCGAACCAAATCTCTATTTTACCTCGATGGAGAAATGCCAAGTGACCATTCGCTCCAGAATACAGGCCATCCCGCCTCGCACAACTTGCGCAACGTTGGTTTCGCAATTTGCGCAACGTACTTGCACAAGTTGCGCAATTCGTGACCCAACGCGAACACCAAATCCGCAGCTGCATTTCGGCACGCCCAATGCTACGCTCTTTCATCACCATGAAATTGCTCCGCCTCGCCCCCGCCTTCACCGCCTCACTCTTGTTATCAGCTTGCGGTCAAGACCGCGGAAGCCGCAATTACGACGTCCAGCGTTATGATCTCGATGCGGAGTACAATTGGGCCCAAGACTGTCTCGCTGCGCGTGTGCAGATAACTCTTTTGCCGGGCGAAGATGAGTTGCAAGGCATCGACCTCGATAGCTCGGTCGACGTGAAGGCGGTACGTATTGAAGGAATCGGCGAAGTCGATTTTGAAGTACAGCCTGAAAAGCATTTATGGGTGTCACTCGAAGACATTACCGCAAAAAAAAATACGCCCGTCGTGATCGACATTGATTACGAAGCATATCCCAGCGACAACCTGCGTCCCATTGGCTCGCGTAATGGCGACCCCGTCGACGTTCGCGCCTTGTTCACTGATTCCGAACCCGAAGGCGTGCGTCAATGGATGCCGTCTCACGACGAGCCATCTGATCGAGCCATTTTCGCCACCGGCATGCGTATGCCACCTCGAGAAACGCTCATCGCCAATGGACAACTCATGGCCGACAAACCGATGGGGTCGTTACGGTACATGCGTTATGAAACCGCATATCCGCTCCCCACGTATCTCATGGCGTTTGCTGTTTCCGAATTCGAGGTGCACGCGACGAAGCAAGGGAAGACGCCCGTCGAAGTTTGGCATCGCAAAGGAGTGGTAGGGGATCACGATACGATGGCCGCTGAACTTGCGCGTATGATCGGCGAAATGGAAAAACTCTTCGTTCCGTATCCATTCGAACGTTATGCGCTCGTGCTTTTGCCTGGGCACATGAGCGGCGGAATGGAAAATGCCGGAATCAGTTTTCAGCGGGAAACGTCGAGCACTGCGCCCGGGCTTTCAGGGGATTTGGGCCTGGCCGCGCACGAACTCGCTCATCAATGGTTCGGGGACCTCGTTACCGTCGAAACTTGGGATGACATCTGGATCAAAGAAGGCATGGCGACTCTTATGGCGGAGGAACTCATGCGCTCACACATAGAGGCTAGCAATGCAGGAACACTGAATGGGCACGCATTCTATGCTGTGGAAGGGCAAGCCATTCGGGATCCGGCCAAGCTGCCCAAAGACAAATATGACTCTGGACCTTACGGGCGATCTGCGTGGTTTTTTACGCAAATTCGCAAAGTTGTCGGAGAAGAAGCATTTTTCGGTACGATGCGCCAGCTTCTCGAATCGCATCACATGGGAAATATCGGCACCGAAGACATCGTACAAGCGTTCGCCCCCGCATTCGAGCCCCTTGGTGCGGACAAACTCCGGCGAGCGCTCGCTGCCAAAGCTTTGCCGCATATCCTTTTTTCGGAAACCGAGCAAACGTCGAGCTTCACCGATGCCGAGGGCGCAGTGATTGCCCCTGTCGAATACGAATGGGTGTCGCTCGGTGGAACTCGGTACCGAAAGCCCCTTCTACGTGGAGAGCTGAATTCGATTCAATCCCAAGGCCCAACCGATCTGCTCGTTCTCGATCCCGACGACGTGCATCCGGTATGGGAGACATTTGCCACGGACGAAGTATTGCCCGATTTTATTGCTTCGCGGCGTTACCCCGTCACTTCAGAACAACTCGACGTTTTTCTCTCGTTGTCGGGCGTGCACCAACATATCGCGCTCGATGCGGGACGTGATATCAATTGGCCCCTCGTACCGGCGAACTTCGGGACATTTTTGAATGGTCTTCATTCCGATAGGGCGCAAACGGTCGCGCTGGAACGTGCGTGCGAAGCGGCCCTCGTTATGCCCACGCCCGAGTGGACCGATGCGATACGCACCGCATTCACCACATATCCAGTTCCCTTTGGTCTATCCGCAGTTGGGGCGTACACGTCGTGTGGTGAGGTGTTGGGCGAACCGCAGCCTTGGGACGACGAATGGCAGAAGCTGGCAACTGGGCTGCCCAATTCGGACATTTCCCTGGAACGATTGTTTTTCCTGACCCGTTTCGATACGAATCACAAAGACGTCTGGATGTCGGTATTGGACAATGCAGGATCATTACGCGCGCGACAAATCGCCGCGGGGCGCATTCCGATGACCCTGGCTAACCACGCCTATTTCGTCGATCATGCGCGCAACATCGACGCGTCGGAAATCTTGCGATCGAATCTCTTGTTTCGGCTCGGAAATTCGACGCGGCAATGGAAAACGGAATGGGCCAATGGAAATCCGGACGGTCAAAAAGCCTTTGAATCAGGTCTCGGAGCGCTCGCGGCCGTCTTGAAAAAAGATGCTACGCGACCTGCTCACGCGTACGCTTTGTGCACGGCGCGGAACTTGATGCGCGATTGGCAAACAATCAACGACGTAGATACGCTGGTGCTGGAACAAAATCGTTGGAACAAGTTTGTCACGGATTTACGTGACGCGCCGCTTTCCCAAAGCGCGATCGAAATCTCGAAAGACCCGAACCGTTGTAATTGAGGTGCAGCATGCGTCGTTCCATCTTTGCTTTGCTCGTTTGCACGCAAGTAGTCGCCTGTACGGACGACATATCCCAAACCGAGCCCGACATTCTCGAACAGTTGCAATCGATTCCCGGACTGAACATCGAAGAAACGCCTTCGATCATTGAAGGGTACCGATATTTCGTCATGGACTTCGATCAACCGGCGGATCACCTCGCCGCTGATTCGACACCTCATTTTGCGCAGCGGGTTCTTCTGCTGCACAAAAACGAAACTGCGCCCATGGTCCTCGGTACGTCGGGCTATTTCGTCAACCCGGCCAAACCTGGACTGCGTGAACCCGCTCGACTTCTCGAAGCGAATCAGCTGTGGGTCGAGCACCGTTTCTTTCATCCGTCACGTCCGGAACCATCGGATTGGTCACTGCTCACGATCGAACAAGCGGCTACCGATCATCATCGCCTGGTCGAAGCGTTTCGCCCCATTTATTCGGGAAAATGGATTTCTTCAGGAGCAAGCAAAGGCGGAATGACGTCGGTGTATCACCGGCGGTTTTTCCCGAACGATGTCGATGGAACCATTGCCTACGTCGCACCCCACAGTTTGGGTACGTCGGACCCACGATACCTAGATTTTGTGGCGAATTTGGGTGAACCAGATTGTCAGACCAAACTAAAGGATTTTCAGCGTGAAGTCTTGATTCGGCGGACTGCAATGATGGATTCCATGGGCGCGATGTCCATGGCCCATGGCGACACCTTCGATTTGCTCGGTGCCGACAAGGCCTTCGAGACAGCGGTCGTCGAATTTACGTTTACGTTTTGGCAATACTTCGATGCGACTCGTTGTACGGACATTCCTACGGCAGCGTCGACGGATGCCGAAGTCTGGACGTTCCTCAGCGAAATCTGTTCGCCACGTCAATGGTCGGATAACCAGATTCTAGGATATGAACCCTATTTTTGGCAAGCTGCCGTAGAGCTTGGGTATCCCGCACTCGAAGAAAGTCATCTCGCGGATTTGCTGCAATACCCGGGGCTCGATGTTCCGTCGACGTATGTCGTTCTCGGACCAGGAAAAACCCCGACATTCGATCCCGAAGCCATGAAAGACGTCTCGAATTGGCTTGGAACACAAGGCGAGAAAATTCTTTTCGTGTATGGACAAACCGATCCTTATTCGGCAGCGGCCTTCGATATCGGATCGGCCAAAGATTCGTTCTCGTTTTTGGCTCCTGGGAAAAACCATTCCGCCGACATTCTCGACCTCGTGGAAACGGATCGTTCGGTCGCTTTTGACGCCCTCGAACGATGGACGGGCAAAACTCCCGTATTGCCCGCTGGACAAGCGATCGAGGTTCGCGAATCCAGACGCGATAGGTGGTAACTGCTGAGCACAGGAACGCGCGCAGAAAAACGTTCATGGGCGGGGAAAACTCTCCCCGATGTGTTTTTTTTGGACTACCCTCCGCGCGCACGCATGTCTCGCCCTGCCAAACGCCCCGCAAAGCCCGCAATCAACAAATCCGCCACCAGCACCACTTCAGCCGCGCGATCCACAAAGACCGCGAAGCCCGCCAAGACCGCCAAGGTCAAACCGGACGCCTGGAAAGTGTTGAACGATCGCGGTAGTGATCTCACGATCGCCGGAAAAATCGAAAGCGCCATCAAGGACTTCGACGCAGCGATCGCCCTCGCCCCAACGGAAGCTCTTCCCAGGTACAACCGCGGCACTGCGCAACTTCTTGGCGGCGACGTCAACGGCGCAATCGAAGATTTCACGCTGGCCATCGCCCTCGATCCCGAGTTTGTCCCAGCCTATGTTCGTCGCGGCGAAGCGCGCCACGACCTTGAAGATCTCGACGGATCCCTCATCGATTTCGATACCGCCTTGCGCCTCGCACCAGACGATCCGGACACGCTCGCACAACGTGCCACGGTACGTGCAGATCGATCGGACTTAGATGGCGCCATACACGACATCGAACGAGCGCTCGTGGTTGCGCCGAAAGATTGGGAAACGCGCGACGACGCCGAAGGAATTTTGGGTGCGATCCGCAAGGCAAAAGAGGCACAAGACAAGCACAAGCATCATTCGCCCGAGTTGGGACCACACACGCACGAAACGCCGAAAGCACCACCCACATCGGTCGTCGAACAAGCGCTGACGGATGCTGGATGGCCGTTCTCTCGTGAAGACGATGGCGACGGCATGATCGATTATCTTTTGCCCATCGCGAACTCGGCGTTCATCGAAGCGTTCGTGATGCGTTTGTCCGAGCAGCACGAGCGGCTGGTGCTGTACGTACTTTTTCGTCCCAAGGCAAAAAAAGAGCATCGAGCGGAGCTTTGCGAGTTTGTCGCACGCGCAAATCACGGAATGGGCGATGGCAATTTCGAGATGGACGTCGACGAAGGATCGGTTCGTTTCCGTGTATCTCTCGACTTCACCGAGGTTTCGCTGCCCGCACTTTTGGTGCGCAACATGATCCTCGATGCCATGAACACGATCGAATTGTACGAAGGTGCGCTTGCGCGCGTGATCGCGGGCAAAGCAAAAGCAAAGTCGGCGTTGCGGGCAGCGGAACAAGCAGCAATGCAGCGTGGCGCCCTTCAGTGAACGACGCCAGAACGCGCGTCTGTTCTTGGTCCGACGTACGAGGCGTGCAAAAGTAGGCGCCGGAGGAAGTTCGATTGGCTGCCACTCGCGATGGCTACCTTGCCGTGTTCGCTTCAGCCCGCAGTGATGCTGGGCGCGCAACGGCTTTGGCCAATATCGCTGCGCTGCTCGCACAACGTGGCGACAAGGTGCTGGTCATCGACCTCGCGGTCGATTCACCAACGCTTGCCCGTTGTTTCCCCGATGCACCGAAGCGTAAACCGACGGCTGGGCCAGGACGCGCGCGAATCGCTTCTGGCGTCGTCGATCTGCTTTCGTTGGTGCGCGACGGTGCGCGACGAATGCCCGCTGCGCGGATGACGACGAGGACGATGGGCATGGGCTTGGCGCATGACCTCGTGGAGCGTGTTTTCGAAGTCAGCGAAAGCGCAACGAGACGTGTAAACGTACGTTATCCTGGTTTGTCCGAGGAACGCACCGTAGAGCTACACTTCATGCCAGTTGGTGCAGAAGATGCGCCCCACGAACGCGCGCACCCGTTCGAGTCGCTCGACTTATTTCCAGGAGTACTCGAAGAAATCGCCACGACACTACGCTCTCGCTACGACGCTGTGCTCATCGACGCACCCACGGGTGAGGGCGATACGACGGCGATGCTGATCTCGCATCTCGCGGACAAACTCGTGTTTCTCGTGGACGATGCGTCACTCGAAGAAGCCATCGAACTCGCATCATGGGCACATGGTCGTCGTTCTCTCGCGGCGACCGATCGCGCACTCAACATGTTTCCGCTGTTGATGCACGTGCCCGACGGAGCCGCTGGTAAAGCATTCGTCGACGAAGCCAAACCTCGTCTCGAAGCATTTTTTCGTTCGACGTTGGGTCATTCGGCAGTCGACTTGTCGCTGTACGTCGAGCTGGCGCAGATTCCGCAACGGGCACTCAGAACGCAATCGTCGCGTTTGGCTGTGGAAGTGGAACCTACGTCGAATGCGCAAGGTGCATCGCACGCTTATTTTCGTTTCGTACAGTGTTTGTCCAAGTCGAGTCCGCTTCGTGTTGGTACTCGGTCGCGTCCCATGTCTGCGGACCTGATGTCGGCCATCGAAGCGCGACGAACTCCCTCGCAAGCGTTGGACATCAGCACATCACGCGTTTCGGCAACACCGTCCGCGCCAGCACGTAACCCGAACGTACGCGACGAACCTGCACGCGGGAGCCGTTTTGAGCCCCAAACATCGCCCAGACCTGCTCCGAAGCATTCCGAGCTCCTCACCGAAGCGATGACCCTGCGTGCGCACGGGCGGAATGCAGAAGCGGCGAAGATTTGTGCTGCAATCGTACGTGACGCTGTACGAGACGAACGGGGGAGCAAAGAAACCGCCAAGGCTCTGCTCGCACTCGGCGATCTGTCTGCGTTATCGGAAACCGGTGAATACGACGAAATCGTTCATCGATTCCATGAGCGACGACTTGACGATCCCGAGATGTTCGAGTGTGTGATTCAGGCGCATTATCGTCGAGGCAAACGTCATGCGGCGCGTGAACGGTTTGCCCTGGCCACCGATAGCCTGATGGCGACTATCGAGGTTGCCCGCGAGTGGAAATTTCCAAGTACTTCTTCGATCGATTTGCGGGCGCTCGCGGCAGATGCAGCACTTTCGTTGGCCGTTATCTCCATGGAGCGTGGGGATGACGCGCGCGCGTTGCATGCTCTTACGCGTGCGCTCGAAGGCGTAGCGAGCGTAGGGAGTGCCGAGCAACGGGAAATCGAAGCAGCGGCATCGTGTCTTGAAATCCTTGTGCTTGCGCGTGCGGCGAGGCCTGAACGTGCCGCTGAACGTGGTTCGGTGCTGCGGGATCGTCTGAGTGGTCCATCCGCGCCGACGCTGGACATGATTTCCGCAATTGCTGCCTGTAATGAAGGCGCGTCATTAGGCCTTGCGGGGCGGTACAACGAGGCGATTCTTCTGCTGGGAAACTTGCGCGAGCGGCTCGAAGGGACGTGTCAGAGTCCGTATTACGAGATCGCATTGGTGGCCACGCACAACGAAGCGGCCGTACTTGGACGCATGGGACGCCACGCAGAGGCGCTCGAACGAATCGTCGCGACGCAAGCGCAAGCGACGGGAAACGGCGCAGCAGTACATAGAATTCGCTTCGCATCGACGCTGTTGCAAGCATCGACGCAGGGGGCGATGGGGCGTGATAGCGACGCTCTTGGAACGCTCGAACAATTGCAAACGGCGCTGCGTTGGGAAGAAGTTTGTCTCGACCACCCCGGTGATGGGTACATGCGCGAACGGCGTGCGGATGTCACGTGGTACCTCACGATCGCACGGGACGTAGCGCGTGGCGTGGACGAACTTCCGAGTTTGTTGCAAGCGGCCGAAGAAGAGGGCGAAACGCGGCACGATCGCGTGCATGTGCGAGCGGCATTCGAGTTGGCGCGACACGGCCGGAGACTCGATGATCTCGGTGCACACGCTGCGGCGACGGGCTGTTACGAAGAAGCGACGTTGCGTCTCGAGAAGACCGCAACGCGTGTTCCTGGCGGCGATGCGACGTTGCTCGCGTGCGCGGGGCTTGTAGCGATTTCGCGCGGTGCGACGCCGCGTGGAATTCCGCTGCTACGCAAAGCGGCCGAGCAAGGCGGGACCGCGGCCATTCAAGCGGCGCTTGAATTGGTGCATGGCGAAGGTTTCGATACGGAATTGATTGTCACTGCGGTGCGCGAGGCGTTCGATTGGATTCCGCGCGAGCGCACAGAGACGTTACGCGCAGCGGATGCACTCGGCGTAACGTTGGTCCGGGCATTGGTATTTCCTGGCAAACCACCCGAGCCGCTGTTGCCTCCCGTCCATTATCCGCATTGTGCCGGGCGATTCGCGGTATCGACCACGCCACCGGTGACGGGTCGTGAAGCTGAATTAAAAACGGGATCGACCACGAGTGCAGTCACGCGTTTGCTGCTGCTCGAACCTGCCGATGGGACGTTCAACAATCTGAAGGATTTGGCACGATTGGTCCAGGGTCGCACGCCGGTGCTCCCACTTGCCGACGGGGCGTCTTGGCCTCGAGGTATCGGTGCTCTTACTGGTTCGGCCGAAGAAATTGCGACGGCGCTCGACGCATTGTTTCCCAAAGGTTCGCCGATTGCCGCGATCGTCGAACGGCGGCTCGACGTGGATGGGCGTGATTTACGATTTGCAATCGAAGTCGAATCACGCGAAAGCGGTTCGTTCCGTTTGGCAGTTCTTTATGACGTACATGGGCACGAGCGGCACGTATTCGATGGAATCACGTTGTCCCATTACCGCGATGGTCAAGAACCAATGATTTCTCGCCGCGGATCGACGATGCTTTTGGCGTTATGGCGAGCGCTGGCACAAGGTGCAGCCAATACATTCGAATTGTCTGTGCGTCCTCAACCGGGATTGCCCGCGTCTATCGTGGTGCTTGGCGGAGGATCGCGCGAACCGGGTACGGGCGTCATGGCCCTCGAAGTTGAAATCGATCGGGTGCTTTTAGCCCGCAAAGATCCCAGAGCGCTTCGACAAATCGTGTTGACAGACGTCGATGGCACAAAACTTCGCTTCACCGTGCAAGCCACAGTCGGCAAGATTGAACTGTCGCTCTTTGGTAGTGCCCGCAGCGGTTGATTTTCCTGCCAAACTGGATTCGAGACATGAGCCACGACGAAATTGAAGAATTAGAGACGTGGGTGCTCGTCGCTGGCACGGGGCAACGAGACGAACCTCTTCCTAAACCGCAACAACTCGCGGCAGAGGCGGTGGGACGACAACTTGCACACCATGGTTTTGGGCTCGTCACGTGTGGTTGGCATGGTGTCGACAAAGCGGTTACGAGTGCATTTGCGGGCGAACTGCAAGCGCTGGGATTGCCACTTTCGCGAAAATTGAAACAAATTGTTCCGCGGCCGGACCAACCCGCTTTTTTTGGCGGCGATGTCATTTACGTCGAAAAAGGCGTGCAAGAATGGGTTGAAAGCGTCCGACGCGCACATGCGGTCATTCTTGTCGGGGGCATTGGCGGAACGCTCATGACCTACGAAACGGCGCTCGTTGAACACGTCCCGGTGTTTCCACTTCCAGGAACGGGCGGAAATGCAAAAACCGCATTCGATGACATCATGGAGAGTTTTGAACGGGTCAAACGATATCATCACCTGACGAAAAACCAGCTCGGGTCGCTGGATGGTCCCATGACGGGTCACGATACGATTGAACCTGTGGTCGCGCGGCTTTTTGATTTGCTTGGGGAAGAAATCTTGGGCCGTTCGGGACATCGTCCGGCCGAACCTCGAAGAACTTCGAAGCCGAAGGGAAAACCTGCCAAAAAAGCCGAGCGAGTGGATTTTTTGTTGGTGACGGCTTTGCCTGAAGAACGCGATTCACTGTTGGTCCAATTGCCGGACTATTCGCGGGTACCTCCGCGTCACGACGACGTGCACGTGTATTTTTCAGCGGACGTAGCGACAGTGGATGGTGCGGGGAATTATCGAATCGTGGTGTTGCCGCTGCTGGGTATGGGGCGTGTGAATGCGGCGACGGCGACTGCGGAAGCGATCAAACGTTGGCGTCCGCGGCATGTGGTCTTGGTCGGCATTGCGGGCGGGATAGCGGCGCGTAATGTGGGCCTCGGGGATTTGTTGATTTCCGAGCAAATTGTCGATTACGAACTGCAAAAGATCACGACGACGGGCATTGAAGTACGGTGGAGCGTGCACAAGGCATCACGGCGACTTTATGCGGCGGCTTTAAACGTGATTGGTGATGCGTGGACGAAGCGGATTGCGACGAAAAAGCCGAACGATGGTTTGCCGCGGATTCACGTAGGACCGATTGCGTCGGGGGACAAGGTTGTCGCGGTAAAGAGCGTGCTCGACGAATACCGGAATGTGTGGCCGGCATTGATAGGCGTGGAAATGGAAGCGGCGGGAGTCGCGAGCGCGTGTTATTCGGCAGCGACGTCGCCCGAGTTTTTCATGGTACGTGGCGTGTCGGATTTGGCGGACGAGGGGAAAAACGCGGCTGGTACGGAAGTTTTTCGGCGTTATGCGTGTGACGTGTCGGCGGCGTATGTGGTGGAATTGATCAGGAATCGGCCGGTGCCGTTTTTGAAGAGGGGTTGAGGCATCGCAAGCGAACGCATTCACCGTATTCGATTGGCAAGCTCGGCGAAATCATCGGGAACGAAGAGGCCTGGTTGATATTCGCGGCCAATGGCCTCGACCAATTCTGCTTCGAGCGTGTCGGCACGAAGGGTCGCTAAACCAATCGAATGAATGTGGTCGAGAAGTGCCGTCATAAGTTCATGTCCACCCAATTCTTCGAGAAACTCACCACTCTGCAGAAATGCCGGCGCACAAATCCGTGTCAATATCGTTTCATATTGAGCATCGATCGCCTTCGGTTCGAGCAACGTGTGCGTCTTGACCTTATCACATTCGAGCTGAAGCCTTTCAGCCTCCTGCCGAAGCTTCGGCAACCACTCCGCCTTAGTCCACGAACGTTTGTTCCCGCCAGAAACCTGGAACGATAGTGAATGGTTGTGACTGATCAATACGTCGAACTCAAATCGTAAAAGCTGTCCGGCGTGACCTTCGAGCAACGGGCGAGCAAGATCCATTAAGAGTGACGACACCGTACTCTCGTCCGCCGGAAGCCTCGCCCCCCATAACGCGGTAGAATTCGCTGAAGTTCGTAATGAATTGAATGCGGCAAGCAGAACGCGTGGCGCGAGAAGATAATTCTCGATTTCATGCCGTCGCCACATAAGCGACCGAGTGGATCGCGAACTCCAAGTGGCATCGGCCTTGTGTCGCGGCCAGAAATTGCGATCTTGAATCAGAAATGCCTTGTCCGTAGGGGGATGAAGCTTGCCATCCTTCAGCTCGCGAGAGCGTTCTTCATGGTATTGTCGAACGCTCCTGAGACCCATATCGCCACCAGCGGAGCGAATATGAACCTCCCTATTCAAAAGGCGCGGAACGATTTTATTGAGTACCCGCACATCAACGCCGTCTGCATATCCCTCACAAATAAGAAAGATTTCAGCCATCGGCTTGCGCCTCCGCCGAGTCGTCGCGCTTGTCACGATCCCCAAGATCGCCAACGTCGAAAATAGACCGTCGCGGTAGAACGTCACGGAGATAAGCAGAGTGCGTCGTAGCAATGATCTGGTTCGACTTGCCTACTCTCGGTAACATATCTAAAAGCCGACGCTGCCACACGGGATGTTGATGAAGCTCTACTTCGTCAACCAAAACAATGGAGCGGTGAACACGTTCGCTAATCATTCCAATCAAAAACTGGAGTATCATCGATTCGCCGCTACTGGCACCCTCGTAACCATATTCGTTCTCGCCATCGGAAAAATGGATATCGAGAGTTCCAAGTTCTTCCCGATATGCGCCAAGGATCTGCCGCGGTGCACAAAGCGCGGCATAACACTCTTGGATACGATTGAAGGCGTCGTCAGCAACAGCACCTGGGGCAAGCGGTAATGTTGCGCGAACAGCAAGATCGAGCAAAATGGTTCGTGGATCCGTCGTTTGTTTCGCCATGTCCTCCTCAGAATCAAGTCCTTCAATGATTCTGCGAATATCACGACGAATCGTACGACCATACCCTGTGCGCTGTTGATCAAAATAATATATTCGGCCTGCTTGTTCAAACCACGAGACGTCCACCCATTTCGTGCGAAGCAACCGCGCAACCCAAAGGCGAGCCTTGAGCAACATCCACGAATTGGTCGGAAAATACTCCGTATAGCCGAAGTTACCGCGAGAATCGGGGTACGTCCATACCAGCTCGACCTCTGATGCCTCAGGAACATTGCGGATCGGATCTTGCCAATTGCCGAGTTTGCGGGCGATTTCAATTTCTCCCGGAGAAAATCGCAAGTGACACGTGACTCTGGTCGTTAAAGCGCCCTGACGAACAACTGTCCGGGGCGAGAGTGTCCATGCCGGACGCGTTGCAGGCAATTCCGTACTGGGTCCAATCGCAGCGGCAAGCGCATCCAGAATCGTCGTTTTACCGGCCCCACATGGCCCCACCAGCACCGTCACGTCCCGCACGCGCCCGAGTTCGTCGGTAAAATCGAGCTCGGCTTTCTCGATTTTACGAAAATTCTCGATTTTGACGTAGGCTATCTGCATCCGTGACTCCATGTGCCGCCACGTCTCTCGCCGCGGCTGCGACGTAGCCTACCACGACTTTCTTGTCTGCAAAACGAATTTCAGGAGAGGATTGCGTATGCCAGCTTCAGAACGAAAAACTTGGTTTCGCACTACGCATGCGTATTGCTATGAAGTTGGTGGGATAGGTGCCAAGCAGGTTCGTAAAGGCGAACCTAACCCGAGCAAATCACATCAACGCCCTTCGAGCTTCACACCACCAAGCACCGTCTTTTTCTTGTCCACGCTTTCCAATTGATCGCTATCAATCAGCAAATGCGCCTGCAACGTATTGTCCTCGGCGCTCCAGTCTTTCTCGGCGAATTGCACATGCCCCGCATTGTCCGAATCTAGCCAATAATTGCCGCTCGCATCGTCGCCCGCAAACGTCGTCGACGTCCCCGTTCCATCATTGCCCGGAAATGGATTCGGCGGCTTCGCAAATGATTGACCAAGAAATGACGTAATCGGCTGCCCAGCAAACTCTTCACGCGCCACCGGACGCAAAAAGCCACCCTCCAATGCCAATCGCGATCCCTTGATCGCAAAGATCAATGCCGTCCCTGGCTGGAAACTCACCGCAATCGCCCGCGGTCCCACTTTCACCGCCACGCCCGGCGTCTTCGCCCCAATCACCACTTCTTCAATTTGCTTGCCCGAAATCAAAAGAAGCTTGTGGCCAGGCGTCACCTTGCGACCACCCGATTCCACCTCGCGCCGCAGCGTCACTTCGTGCGACACGTAAAACTGAAGGTTTTTCACTTCTTCATCGGTCAAACCATGCTCCGTACGAAGCTCGTGCGTAAACGGCACGTAACTCGCACACCCGCCAAGCGCGGAGAGAGCAAGAATGGAAAGAACGAGAGCGGGCAAGTGCGATTGGGTAGACAACATCGAGGTGCTCCGAGGAGAACGCATGAGCTGCGCAGTTTCAAGTGGGCACAGAGCGGAACGATCCAACATACGCGATCAACGACGACGCAACTCGAACCTTACACTCAGAGGATGTT